>JAVBKA010000061.1:0-6614 GCA_031546715.1 Oscillospiraceae bacterium
ATGAATTGAACGGTCGTCAGTACGAATCATGGAAGTGCTAACACCTAAAAATCTCAAAAAAAGCTCCGCTTTAAGTGCTATTTCCAAATTGTACTCTTTTTCGTTGCGACCTGAAACGGAAACAGCTCCACCGTCCACACCGCCGTGACCTGCATCGATGACTGCTACATAGTCAAAGTCGCCGTAGTTGTAGGCGTTATACGAAAGCGTCATTTTTGACCTGTTGCTCCATAGAAAAATTCCCGTCGTGACTAACAAAGCTAGAATTATGATAGGTAAAAAGATTTTGCGTTTTTTCATGCTCCACCGCCTATGCAATTGCATCGTTTATTTGGGATTAACAGTAAAACATATGAGTAATCCCTCGTAATATGCTATCTAAAACGCTTATCTTTTAATCTCTTAGTATCGGGTACTTTAGTATTAGACAGCATAATTTTATCCCTCAAATAAATCTGCTTGTAGCCATTGAGGTAACCATACCAAGCTACTAACGGTGGTATGACAAGGGGTGCATAATAAAATATAACTTGGTTTTTTACGATGGCGAACCAAAAATAATATTGCATCATAGAGGCTTCAAGCAAAGCGTTCATGGATATTGTGGTGGATGTTGTTGATAAAATGAGCGTAGCTGTAATAAACACAAAAAACGGTATGACGGCGTACAGACCAGCCTTTAGCCCTCTTTTGGAGTCATAGGTTAGATGGTTGTACTTCACGAGATTAAGGTCACGGCTTCCAAAACGCCACGCATTTGCATAAACTGTAAACATAAATAGAATTAATCCAACAATTGAAGAAAGAAACTTCTCTGTAGCATCAATTTGCTCGTTGTCACTCGAAAATGCCATGTAAATGGCAAGTGCAATTGTAATTGCAGTTAAGGCGCACACTAATGACGAAGAAAAAATTGAAAGCACTAACCTAAAAAGCGGATTTTTAAGCGTTTGCTGTTTTTGCATATAATCACCCTTTATATTAGAATTCCTATGTTCGGTTGATTACAAGTATATCACGATGCCTCTGTTTTTGCTATCATTATTTTCCGAGGGTAATTTCATAATACTTGCTTTAAGTACAGCAGTATACATACGTAAAGAAGCTTTTACAGATTAATAGAAAACTGCGTCCTGCCCATGCATGAGTGCGCTGCATAATCTGTTATGAGGTCGTTGCGCTGTAGCTATTACACAGAAAAGAATAGCGGCTCAATAGACCTTATGATAGGCTGATGCAATTATTGCATTTCAGGCTAAGGGGGTATTTTAATGGAAGAACTTATGAGACCAGAAGTAGGTCAATTGCCTGCTGATGGTTATTTAGCCAATGCATATGTCCCATATCAAAAAGCAGGGTCTCCGCAGTATACAAAGGATGACGCTTTAAAATTTGGCACACTTTTCCCCGGTCTTAATCTGCCCTACAAGAACTATGTACCCAAACGAGATTTACCAAACACACAAATGGTTCAACTAATGACCTTGGGATTTGTACTAGTTGACCTCGGATTGTATTTAGATACACATCCGGGAGACACAGAAGCGTTGGAGCTGCACAATAATTTAGTAAGAATGTATAAAGCCGAAACCGCGTCTTACGAAAAGGCCCATGGACCAATAACAATGTTCACCGAGATGAACGGACGTTATACTTGGATAAATGAGCCATGGCCATGGGAGGTAAGATAGTATGTTTGTATATGAGAAAAAACTGCAGTACCCTATAAAAATTAAGAACTCCAATCCCGCGCTGGCGAAGCTAATCATAAGCCAGTACGGCGGTCCTGACGGCGAGCTCGGAGCGTCGCTCAGGTATCTTAGCCAACGGTTTACGATGCCCTATCCCGAGCTTAAGGGATTGTTGACTGATATTGGTACCGAGGAATTAGCTCCTTCGGCTTATCAATGAAGACAAGTCAATACAGAGAACCAGTCGATCGGTAGTTACTTGGGGATTCTGGGGAATAACTCAATATTAAAATCGTCAGGGCTGCCATGCCACCGTGTACCAAGCTCTTTTACATAGTTGACTCGTTCAAGAATTTCCTTTAAAAGTTCGTTTTTAGTTTTTGGGTCATCAGTTAGCGGATATACGGCAAGCACATGTTGAATTCTTGGAATAATTGTAATGCGAGTTTTCTTGCGATTCTGCTCCAGCTCTATGTTTTTAGACAGAGTGTCTCTGTCAATTTTTGCAGCATGTTTTCTTTCGGATAATAGCTTCGAGCGTTCTAAGAACATATCAGTCGAATACACGCCTTGTTCGAGTAAGTCATGGAGGTTAGAGATTTGTGTGTCGATATTCTTAATATCTTCATCGAGTTTTTTCAAAGCCTTTGACTTAATATCAATTTGTACGTTCTCGTTCTTAGCTTCATCGTTAATACTATAATCTATTTTAAATTCTTCTAGCCACATCCGTAGTGCTTTTAAAATGTGTTCTTCAACTAAAGATAGTGCTGAACTTACATTGCTACAAGAGGTTACCGGACACATGAGTGTATCCGGTGTTTTTTTATGGTCACTATAAGGACGGCGTACCATGGAACGTCCGCATTTACCGCAGTATACGATTCCAGACAGTGGATTCTTAATAGCATACTGAGATGGAGCAGGGTGCGGGGGATTCAGTTTCATAAGATGCTGAACGAGATTCCACGTTTTATCATCAATGATAGCTTCGTGAAGACCGTTAGTAACAACACAATCTTCTGGCGCAGAGCGTGGACGTTCATATGTCATTGCTCCGTCAACCATCTTTTTGGTTGACATTCGCCAATTCCAACGAATTTTACCATTATATACGGGATTAATAAGTATATCTCTAATTGTGGCAGGTACCCAAGCATCAGTGTATTTTGGCGGAATTTTTAAGTTGTTAAGTTTACGACATATTTTTGAAACGCCTAGACGGTTAGAAGTGCCGTCAGGCGTTTGTTCACCATTAGCATAAAGGTCATAAATAAGCTTAATTACTTCTGCTTCGTCAGGCAACGGTACAAGAGTGAAGCCTTTTTCATTTTCTAACTTTTTTCGTACATAACCATAAGGAGTTTTGTTTCCGACAAATTTACCTTCTTTTACGGAAGCCAACCTACCACGCTGGAGCCGACGAGTTATTGTTTTGTACTCACGACGGGACATAAAAAGTCCAAACTCGAAATACTCCTCATCAAACTCATTGTTAGGGTCATAGGTCTTCATGGGTGTAACTATTTTTGTGTTTGAGTATTTAAAGGTTTGAGCCATAATGCCTTGGTCGATGGTATCTCCACGAGCAAGACGTTCAACTTCCATTACAAGAACGCCGCTCCAAATACCTTGCTCAACTTCCTGAAGAAGCCTTTGCATAATAGGTCGAGCGGCGATAGTGTCACCTGAAACAACCTCACGATATATCTCGGTGATATTCAATTTTTGCCTTTTAGCAAGTTCAATAAGTGTTCGCTCATGCCGTGCCAACGTTTCGCTCTCTCCGTGAGCCTCGGCGTCCATGTCAGCACGGGATTTTCTGAGGTAGATGCAAAATTGCATATTATCACCACTAAACGTTAGTTTTGCAGGGGCCCAGAGATGACCTTAAAAATTGATGAAAATAAGATAAGTATTATTTTCATCAATTTTCCTTAGAGTTTATATGAGAGGTACAATTGATAGGAGTACGGCAGCGATTTATTCAAAAGTAATTCCAAATACAAACTTAATTAGCATGTCTCTAGCAATTGAAAAAACTGCGGGAGCAACAGCTGCAAGGTATTGTAGAATAAATAGGATTAATCCTACTACCCATAGCAAAATAAGCTCCTTAAGTGGTAAATCAGATCTCCCTACAAATGTAAGGTAGGTTTGATATCCGGAGAAAACTATTTCTAATACCAAACAAAGTCTTATGACTAAAATAGCGATGGTCGCAAAAATCGTTAACAAAAAAGAAATAAACGCAGCAATTGGGATTAAAACCAACGCAGGTATCTTTAAAAGGAAAAGAAGAACCTTAAGTAATACGTTACCAACACTTTTCTCTTGTTTCTTTATAATTTCTTGTACATCTTCTTGACTTACTGTTTTGAACACTGGTTCGTAATATGTCTCGTTGTGCTCAGTGGTGGTTTCCGAAACTGATGGAGGCGGAGGGGCGGAAGGTGGGTCTGAAAATAACTTAGCTGTGTCATATTTCTGCCGTTTATGTACATCACTTAGACATTCATACGCTTGTTGAATAAGTCTAAAAAATGCAGTTGAATTGCCTGCATCATTGACGTCAGGTGTGATATTTTTTTGAAAGTGTACGATAAGCATTCTTAATCTCCTCGGCTGTGGCGTCTTCTTTGATGCCAAGTGTTTCGTAGTAATCAATCGTGTTCATATACTCACTACCTTTTCAGCGATTATAGCATTGATACCTGTGTCTCTATACAAGGTAGTATTAGAAATAACACCTATAGCAGTTGCGAATACCAAAGACTCAACGATAATGAAATTTTCAGAAAATAGGACAATAATGCTTAAACTAAGAGACAATACTGCTCCAATTGCAAAAGTGCAATCACACAATTCTATGAAATCCATTTCCAAATGCCCCACTTAAATGTATTTATCTAATTATCTATGTAATATATCTATTAATGACTTAGTGTATTTTTCTTTTTCGAGTTCATGTCTTTTATGGCAAGCTCATCAGAAATTTCTAAATTTCTATCCTGCATGTCTTTGATTTTAAGCATACCTAAGTAGTGTTTTAGAAGAGCTTGCCCTTCGTGGGACAAATCTGTTGCTTTATAAAGCTCATTAAGTGCTTCATCTTCATCAAGGTGCGGCTTCGAATGAGATGGTGGTGTTGGGTCATCAGTACGACCAAGGATGTAGTCGGTTGACACGTTGAAAAAAATTGACAATCGAATTGCCTGCCCCATATCAGGATTTGTTTTGTTGTTCTCCCACTGACTTACCGCAGTTTGATGAACATTTAATGCCTTTGCAAGTTCAATTTGGGAAAGTCCGAGAGATTTTCTCAATTTTTTTATTACTGTCATAATTCATTACCTCAAGTCGAGTATATAAGGACAACTAATATTTTACAAGAGATTTATCGATAA
This sequence comes from Oscillospiraceae bacterium, assembly GCA_031546715.1. GTDB lineage: Bacteria > Bacillota > Clostridia > Oscillospirales > UBA929 > JAVBKA01. The sequence continues at coordinate 5,099 of JAVBKA010000061.1, forward strand.
TACGAGAATTACTATTGACAATAATAAGAGTTGTGCTAATATATGAGTGAGGCTAATATAAAGGGGAGGTTACACTTGCGATTCAGAGAATACAGAATTTTAGCAAAACTAACGCAACTAGAGGTTGCAAAACAACTCGATATAACGCAAGGCGCTGTTTCGCAATGGGAAAAGGGGGCTGGATTCCCTCGTACAGAGCTTTTACCGCTTATAGCTAGTTTATATGGGTGTACAATCGATGAACTTCTTGAATCCGAAAAAGAAGATTCTGCCTGCTGTGGAAATAGCTGTGGATGTAGCTAGCGTGGTGAGGAAGAAGACACAAATGTCATTTGAATGTAATTTATGGCAAAATCATTCTTGAATAAGTTTTTGATGCACCGCATTTGTAATTGGACAAATATAACTCCGAATATATTGAACCGAGGTGATGATATGGCTAAGGCGGCATACCAAAAGGGGAATCTTGTAGACGAGTGGAAACAAGGTAACGTGGGAGTGAAAATCTACGATGGTGCACTTGTTGCGAAAACAAGAGATGATCCAAAAGTTCAAGAAATCATGAATCGTATTACTAAAATTGCATTCAGGGTTGCCGAAGAGGCACATAATGCAGGAAGAAAGTACTAAAACAGTAAAACAAGTAAAAACATAGGACAAATATGAAATCACATATTTGCAAAGGTCAGCTCGTAGGTAAAGCACCGCCCATACCGAAAGGAGATTGGGCAAATCGTAAGGCAGCAGAAATGGGCAGTATTAATTATGATATTATGTGCCGTCTCTCCCGAGAAAACTCAGAAAAATAGTAAAAAATATACATAAGAGGAGTAAAAAATGGCTACTGCCACTAAAACTCAAAACACTAAGGCGTTTGATAAAGTATATTGTACCCAGCTTTTGCTTAAGTATTGGCCACACCTAAAAAAGCATTGTGAAAACTTAAAAACTTCCTACTTTGAGGTCGAGAAGGTTGAAATGCAAATCCTTATAGATAATATGTTTACAGACCCTGACGTTTTCGTCCAAGGCCTAGTACGGGGTAAAGAGCGAACGCAAATAATTCTGTCTCATATTAGCGAAACTCTAAGACTGTGGGAAGGTTCTTGCGGGGCAACTTTTGGAGGCAGAATTAGGCGTAGAATAATAAGGGGGTTATACTTGGACAAGCCTCATAAAACTATGGCACAGCTTGCACTTGAAGAAAAGAAACCAGTTGGCATTATAGGTAAATACAGAGATTCAGCGATTAGAGAACTGTCAGGGCTTTTATTCGGAGTTAGCGGTCTATTTAAAACAAAAGAGGCAATGTATATTCATACATTTGAGGTTAAGCCTCAGTGCCTAAGCAGTCTCGTTACTGCTCCAGCGGAGGATATGCAGTAACTACACAGGCACAGCTAAAACCAAGGGCAGAAATGAAATTATTACAGACGATATTTATTGCGATTCCGCCCACCGAATAGAAGTCACAAAAGTTTTGGATTTGTTGCAAATAACGCTCCGAAACCTAATA
>JAVBKA010000077.1:0-18339 GCA_031546715.1 Oscillospiraceae bacterium
AATATCCAATACATCTGAGCAGGTACAGGACATCATGTCGTTAATTCCCTGCACTATCAGCTTATACTCACCGTTGAACTCACTGCTGTCAATACGCGCTTCGTAGTGACCAAGTTCATAATGCTCATGCGCCATAGTGCCGATTTTCGTGTTGAGATTGTGAAGCGTTGCGACAACACTGCTGACGCCGTGGAGCAGTTCAGCAATTTCGTCATGCCCCTCAGAAACGATGTTTAAATCAAAATCTCCATCGGCAAGCTGTCTCATTTTTTGGGACAGAACGGTTATAGGCTTGACTATGTACTGGACGATTTTAAGTAAAAACGGTGCAATCATCAGCCAGCCGAAAATGAACACGGCGATTATTATGATATTAGAGGATTTTGCGGTATTCTCTGCTTGAAGATATAAATCCAGTTCCCCTTCTTGACAAAGGATTGCAAGTTCTCCCATTAATTTGGAAAGATGCTCCGCTCGTGGCTTTATTTGCTCAAACATGAACTCCGAAGCACCCACCGCACCTTGCTTCTGTGAAATAATTATGCACTCTTTAACCATCGGCAGAATTATAACGTTTTCTCGTTCAATTTCATTAAAAACATTGTATATTTCATCATATGGAACTTTGCTGTGCTCCAAAATATCAAAACACCTGTTAATAGATTCAACGTAATAATTCATGTTAAGCTCAGCGTAGGTAATTTTTTCGCCTGCACTGTCGCCAGAAACAATCACAGGAGTTGCACCGCTGACAGTATCCGCCTGCTTCTCCAAATAAATCGGCAAATCCCTTGCCTGTACCATCATTTGACCGTACGAAAGGTACGCAATGGTTAATTGGCTTAAAAACTCAAGGGTTCTTGAGGTTTGCCTTAGGTCATTGGATAACGCCCGAGTAGTTGCCATGGCGACTATTGTGATTATTATTGTAAAAAAACCTACAATTGCGCCAAGAAGAATCATTTTTGTTTTAATTTTCAAGTTTCTCATTATAGTCATTCTTCACATACCATGCCTTATATTTTTTGATTCATCATACCGTATAGTACTGCACATGTCAATGCCCTCCCTGTGGCATGGTTTTCATTGTTATTATACTAAGACTTTATCGTAAGATTTGCCTTAAAAATAGATATTAGAAAATTAAATTACTGTATTCAAATACCTTAATTCATGCTATAATAAGTGCACTAGTCTATAATCATTTAAGGAGCTGTTTACATGACGCTTGAATGGCAAACGCCTGAGATTTTACACGTCTCTCGTGAGAAAGAACGAAGCTTTTACGTTACTTACCCATCACTTGCAACTGCGTTAAATGGTGCAAAGGGATTTTCTCCAAATTACCGTCTGCTAAACGGTACTTGGGCGTTTCGTTATTTTAACCGTCACATAGATGTCAGCCCTGAAATGTACTCAAAAACCGCGCAGATAGAGGACTGGAATACGTTGCCCGTGCCGTCAAACTGGCAGATGCATGGGCATGATATCCCCCAATATACTAATATCGACTACCCATATCCAGTAGACCCGCCCCATGTGCCAAACGACAATCCAGTTGGTGTATACGCCAGAGATTTCATGGTGGAGGACAGCCAACGCGGGAAAGAAACCTATATAGCTTTTGAAGGCGTTAATTCCTGCTTTTATTTGTACATAAATGGTCAAAGGGTCGGTTATAGTCAAGGTTCGCATTTGCCCAGCGAGTTTAATATTACAAAGTACATAACCGCTGGAAAAAACAGGCTGACCGTGGCGGTTTTAAAATGGTGCGACGGTAGTTATTTGGAAGACCAAGATTTTTACAGACTTTCAGGTATTTTCAGAGATGTGTACCTATTGTCCAGACCTAAAAATCACATCCGTGATGTTTTTATTCGTGCAGAATTGGATGCGCAATACGAAAACGGTACGGTGACAGTCGAGTACGACACAGTTGGAATTTCCGAAAGTGCACTGCTGTATTTGTTTGACGACCAGAACCAAGAAATCTGCAAAACAGAACTAACAGAAAACGGAAAAATTACATTGCAACGCCCAAAAAAATGGACGGCAGAGACGCCGCACCTATATAAAGTCGTCTTGGAATACCAAGGCGAGTTTTTGCCGCAACACTTAGGCTTTCGGAAAATCGAAACAGCCGAAAGTGGAGAACTGCTTATTAATGGTGTTTCGGTGAAGCTTAAGGGCGTAAACCGCCACGATAATCACCCTGTTTACGGACATTACACCCCAATCGAGACCTTAAAGCAGGACTTAACCCTCATGAAGCAGCACAACATTAACACAATCCGCACCTCCCACTATCCTAACACACCTGAGTTTCTCTCACTGTGTGATGAATACGGTTTTTATGTTGTGGACGAGGCGGATTTAGAATGTCATGGCTTTGTTTCCCGAAAGACTGGCTTTAAGTATGAAACCTATAACCAAGAATGGCTTACAGACCAAGATTCTTGGACTGAAGCATTTTTAGACAGAATGCGCCGCATGGTTGAGCGTGATAAAAACCATCCTAGCATCATAATGTGGTCACTTGGTAATGAATCTGGTTATGGAAAAAACCATGACGCCATGATTGCTTGGACTAAAGCAAGGGATACCTCACGATTAGTACATTTTGAAGGCGCAAATATCGACGGCGACATCGCCGATGTAGACGTCCAAAGTAGAATGTACGCTTCGTTGGAAGAATTAGAAGTATTCGGGAAAAACGAGAGCATGGATAAAAGACCATTTTTCCTCTGTGAGTATAGTCACGCTATGGGCAATGGTCCCGGTGATGTACATGACTACTGGGATATTATTTACAAATACCCGCGTTTAATCGGGGGCTGTATTTGGGAATGGGCAGACCATTCAATCGTATTGCAGGACAAAAACGGTAATCCATATTTTGGTTATGGTGGAGATTTTGGCGAGTACCCCAACGACTCAAACTTTTGCATTGACGGTCTCGTACAGCCAAACCGCGTGCCTTACCCCGGCTTGAAAGAAGTTAAGTCCACGTATCAGAATGTGTCTGCTGAGTTGGTTGACGGAAAAAAAGGGATCGTCAGAGTGACAAACTTATTTGACTATACCAACCTAAACCACTTAGAAATGGTCTGGCAATTGCAGATTGACGGAGAAATTACGGCAGAGGGCACTGTCTGCAATTTGGACATTCCGCCCCATACCTCCAAGGAAATTCAGATTTCCTTGGAAGAGTTACCCGCAAAGGCATGTTTTTCGGGTATATATTTAGACCTTAGCTTTCGTCTGCTAAAATCCAGTTTATGGGCGCAAAAAGGCTTTGAAATCGCAATGTGCCAGCTCGCCGTGCCATATGGGAAGGCAGCGCCGTCACAGATCTTGATTTCCAGTAAACTGCACGTAAATGACGAAAGCAGTGAATTTACCGTAATTTCCAATGAGTTCTTCTCCTATACATTTAACAAACACTACGGAACATTTGAGACAATTGCCTCAAATGGCGTTGACTTTTTAAGCAGCAAGCCATTTTTGAGCGTCTGGCGCGCGCCCACGGATAACGACAGAAATATCGTATTCTTTTGGCAAACTAAATCCTCAGAAGACAGACGGGGCGAAAACTTTAATCATGTGTCCTTCAAAGTGTACGCCGTTGATATTCAGCAAAAAAAAGAGAGCGTTATAATTACCGTAGACGGTGCGCTGGCGGCGGTTAGCCGTTGCCCCATCGCTAAGGTCAAAGTTGTATACAAAGTTCTGAGCACTGGCGAAATTTTAGTCTCGCTGGATGCAGATTTACGTGAGCAACTGATATTTTTACCGAGATTTGGCTTTGAGTTTGTTATGCCGAAGGGCAATGAGTATATAGAGTATTTCGGAATGGGTCCTGACGAAAACTATGCTGACATGGCTCATCACGCAAAAATGGGTCATTACCGCTCAACTGTTTCTCAGCAGTACTTCCCTTACATCAAGCCTCAGGAGCATGGCAACCACACAAATGTCACGTGGGCGGCAGTGTATGACGGCATGGGTAGAGGGCTGATGTTTAAAGCGTCATCTGCCTTTGAGCTAAACGTCTCCCATTATACCTCTAACGACCTGACAAAAGCGACCCACACCTGCGACTTGATTCCGCTTGACGAAACAATCATACGCATTGACTACAAAAACGGCGGAATTGGCTCTGGTAGCTGCGGTGTATACACATCTGACAAATACAAGCTAAACGATAAAAAGATTTCCTACGGTTTTACAATTATTCCGATATGGGTAGAGAATATAAGCCCCAAGGAGTTAAACGAAGTGGTAAAAACGCCTAATACCAATACTAATACTAACTGATTCTAAATTATATAAAGGAGACAAAAAAAATGAAAAAACCAGTAACCGCTGTAATCGCAGGCTTTGGTGGACGAGGACGTCTAGTCTACGGAGCTTACGCGCGCCGAAATTCCGAAAATCTGCAAATAGTAGGCATTGCAGACATCAATGCAGAAAGGCGCAGCCTTGCCACAACTGAATTCGACCTCTCTCCCGATCAAATTTTTACTTCGGCGGAAGAAATGTTCTCTCGTCCAAAAATGGCTGATTATGCTTTTATCTGCACTCAGGATCGTGACCATGTGCCTCATGCGCTTGCCGCCATACAGCAAGGGTATGATTTATTGCTGGAAAAGCCTGTATCACCCGAGCTTGATGAGTGCCTCAAATTGCTGGCGGCGGCGAATGCGTCTGAGCGCAAGGTCACCGTCTGTCATGTGCTGCGCTACACGAAATTCTACCAAACCATTAAGGAAATGATACAAAGCGGTAAGCTGGGTGATGTTGTACATATTAACGCAACAGAGAATGTAGGCTATTGGCATCATGCACATTCATTTGTACGCGGAAATTGGCGCAAAGAAGAAGAATCTAGTCCCATGATTCTCGCAAAATGCTGCCACGATATGGACATTTTGCTTTGGTTAATGGATAAAAAATGTAAAACCGTTTCCTCCTTCGGAGGCTTACACCATTTTAAGTCTGAAAATGCACCAGCGGGTGCGACTAAACGCTGTCTTGACGGCTGCACGTGCAAGGACGACTGCCCATTTGATGTTGAAAAGCTGTATTTCTGGGACACACTGCCCGGAGGAGGGTATAACCCATTTGGAGTAATACTTACCCCTGACCCGACAAAGGAAAACAAGCTTAACGCCTTGAAAACCGGTCCTTACGGACGTTGCGTTTTCCACTGCGATAACGACGTGGTAGACCATCAGACCGTTAGCATGCAAATGGAGGATGGAAGCACTATCGGTTTTTCTATGTGCGCCTTTTCATATTTGTGTAACCGTACAATTCATATTATGGGTACTGCCGGTGAGCTGGTTGGCGATTTGGATTCAGAAACAATCGAGTACAAGCCCTTCAATGGCAGCCCTCAGATAATGCATCTGCATGTTGACGAAAGCTTCTCTGGACACGGCGGCGGCGACGACCGTATGATGGATAGCTTAATAAATCTGGCACGGGGCGAGTCGGAGAACGACACAACCCTAACATCCCTTGACCGCTCACTGGTCAGCCATTTTGTGGCACTGTCCGCAGAAAAATCCCGCAAAAACGGCGGTATGCCGATTGATATCGAGTCGGTGGCGCAATAGTGCGGAGCTGAAAGCGTATATTGTTTTTAAAGCGCACAACGGAAGACTTTATCTTCCGTTGTGCGCCTTTTCTTTACAAGGTAAGAAATATCAAGTTTTTAGTTTTGTTTTTCTATTCAATAAATCTAAAAGTAGGTTATAATGATATCAAGCTTAAAATTTCAAAGGGGTGGTATCATGGAAAGCATTTCATTAATTTTCGTAATTACAGTTTTCACAGCAGGGATTTTCTCCTTTTTCTCCCCATGCGTGCTTCCTGTTCTTCCCGTATACATCGGTATTCTTACCTCTGACAAGGTTGATACAGGCGGCTTTTCCATAGCGAAATACTTAAAGGTGCTTTTGTTTCTTGCAGGTCTCTCCGCCGCTTTTTTTATAATGGGATTTGGCGCAGGAGCATTGGGCGCAGTTGTCAATAACAGTGTTTTCTTTCTCATTTGCGGTTTGGTAATTATTGTACTTGGTTTGCACCAAGCAGAGGTTATTCAAATCCCGTTTCTGAACCGTCAAAAGACATTGTCCGCAGGGTACAAGCCAAAAGAAGGTCTGCTTAGCTCGTTTTTGCTGGGATTTCTATTTAGCTTTGGTTGGACGCCATGCGTCGGACCGGTTTTAGGCGCAGTCTTAGGAATATCTTCAAATCAAGGCGGCGCGCTTACTGGCGGACTTCTACTTCTGGTTTACTCCTTGGGCTTGGGCATTCCGTTTGCAGTGCTGGCGTTGGGCGCAAAGTTCTTTTTATCAAGAGTTAAGAAAATTTACCGTTTTATGCCTATAATCAAAACCGTTGGCGGTATATTAATCATTTTAATGGGTCTTTGGATGGTTCTCAATCAAGTCAAAACATTGACAGCTGGAAAGAATGCACCGGAAAGTGCGATGGTTGAGATTACGGATAACAGCGTTGATTTTACGCTGTTTGACATGAACGGCGAAGCCGTGACGCTCTCTGATTACAAGGGAAAAGCGGTGTACATTAAGTTCTGGGCTACATGGTGTCCAAGCTGCTTAGCGGGGCTTGAGTCCTTTAAAAGCTTGGCGGCAGAGTATGACAGCTCAGAGGATGCGGTGGTGCTGTCCGTCGTTGCACCAGGAATCAACGGCGAAATGGATAAGGACGATTTTACAAGCTGGGCGAAGGGTCAGGGCATAGATTTTACAGTTTTATTTGACGAAACCAATGAGCTTAATCAAGGGCTTAGCATTAGAGGTTATCCCGCCTCTGTAATTATTGATTCCAAGGGAGAAATATTCAAAAAGTCTACAGGCGACGTACCGCATGAGACAATCAAAGCAGATTTAGTCGCTGCAAAAATGTCCTAGCGCAGATGTTTTACAACTCAAAGTAACGATTTAACGAAAGGGGTAGTTAAAAATGAAAAAAAGTGTTACACTAATCATAATAGCGGTAGCGGCTCTGGCAATGGGATTAGTGGTATTTTTACCGTCAGCACTAAAAAATGGAGGTAATGACATGGATAGTTCAAACCAAGTTCCGAGTATTTCAGCACCGGATATGAATAGCAATTCGCCAACTCCGGAAACCTCGGAATCAAACAGCAGACTGCCCGAAAACCCCAACACTGCAATAAAGTTTGATAAAACTAAGCTAAAGGATATTTACTACGCAGGCGGATGTTTTTGGGGCGTTGAAGCATTTCTTGCCCGTGTTCCCGGCGTATACAATGCCGAGGTTGGTTACGCTAACGGCAACACAGAAAACCCTAGCTATGAGGACGTTTGCTATAAAAATACGGGACATGCCGAAACGGTGTACGTTCAGTACGACCCCGACATCATCAGCCTTGAAAAGCTGACTGAGGCATTTTTTACCGTAATTAATCCCACTAGCATAAACAAACAAGGAAACGACAAGGGCGCACAGTACAGAAGCGGTATTTATTACACAAACGAGGCAGACAAGCCTATTATTGACGCAGTTGTGACCAGCGAGCAGAAAATGTATGACAAGCCAATCGTCACCGAGGTTTTGCCGCTGTCGAATTACTACGTTGCCGAGGATTATCATCAGGACTACTTGGAAAAAAATCCAAACGGCTACTGCCACATCAGCTTTGACAGCCTAAAGGATATAGAGCCTGAAGTAAACGTTGACCCCACGAAGTACTCCAAGCCCTCTGACGACGAGCTGCGCAAAATACTAACCACCGAGGAATACAACGTAACACAAAAATCCTCAACAGAGCTATCCTTTTCAGGCGAGTTTTGGGATAACATGAAGCCCGGTCTGTATGTTGACATCGTTACAGGCGAGCCGCTGTTCACCTCAACTGACAAGTTTGAATCTGCCTGCGGCTGGCCTAGCTTTACTAAGCCTGTTGACGAGGAGGTTATTGTCGAGGTAGTTGACAAAACCTTTGGAATGGTCAGAACTGAAGTCCGAAGCAGAGTTGGCGATTCCCATTTAGGGCATGTTTTTGAGGACGGACCCAAGGACAGGGGCGGACTTCGCTACTGTATCAACAGCGCGTCACTACGCTTTATCCCGTTGGAGGACTTGGAAAAAGAAGGCTATGGAGATTTTGCGATTTTGATAAAATAGACTGTCAGCGAGGAGTTGTAACTATGAATTTTAAGCTCTTGGTTGTTGAGGACGAGCCGATAGTCAGGCGGGGAATACGTGAGCTTATCGACTTTGAGCAGCTTGGTATTTCTGAGTGCAGAGAGACTTCCGATGGATTGGAGGCCTCTCAATTGATTAAAGACTATAGTCCGGACATTGTTCTCACAGATATAAATATGCCAAAGCTAGATGGGCTAAGCTTCGCTTGGGAGCTAAAGCGGAGCTTGCCCTCCGCTCGGATTATTCTAATTACAGGCTACGATTATTTTGAGTATGCCAGAGAAGCCGTACGGCTTGGGGTTGACGATTTTATTCTCAAGCCTGTCTCAAAAAAAGAGATTACGGAGATTTTAAAAACCGCAACGGATAAATTAAGGGAACAGCGTAAAAGCGAAACCTTGCAAAAAGCAGTAGCGGATTTTGCAGGACTATCTGACAATCAAGGCACTAATGAAAGTGAATACATCCCTAAAATCATTAAAAGCATGGAAAACCACTATCAAAACCCAGATTTCGATTTAAAGGCTCTTTCTGACATCCTAAGCCTCAGTCAAGGCTACATAAGCCGACTTTTCAGAAGCGCGTTTGGCAAAACCTTTCCTGAATATCTCAACGAATTGCGTTTGGAACGCGCCAGAATTTTGATTATTGGTTCAAGCATGAAAATTTACGAAATAACAGAAAAGTGCGGCTTTAGCGACGCCAATTATTTCAGCATCAGCTTTAAAAAAAAGTTTGGCAGTCCGCCTAATAAATATCGAGAAATGCTTTCTAAGTGAGGTTGGTTATGAAAAAACTACCCCATATTAACCTTAGCAACCGTGTTTTCATAGTGTTTACGGTTTCAGCAAGCTTACTAGTGCTACTGCTGACTTTTCTCTTTCTGAATTCTCTTTCTAAAACCATACGGTCAGAGGGCGAAAGAATTACAGGGAACACTCTTCTGAAAAGCGGCAAGGATTTAGAGCAATACATCGATCAACTACAGCAATTGTCGCAAATTATGGAGAACACTCCCGCAATCCAGACATATTTCAGCAGCAAAGCACCTTCGGATATCACATTATCCGAGGTTGAAAAGTTGCTGTTTAACGTCGTCTCCATAAAGCCCGACATTGTTTCCATTATATTAGTCGGTCGAGACGGACGGCTCGCCTCCAATGAAAAAAACCTCCCCATGGAGCTGTCTGAGGACATGATGGACATGCCGTGGTACAAGGAAACACTGCAAAACGGCGGTCAGCCTGTGCTAACCTCCGCTCGAATGCAGGACTTTTCCGCAAACCGTGACTCATGGGTCATTTCAATGTGCCGTGAAATCAAAGGGCAGAACGGTGAAAATCTCGGTCTGATTCTCATCGACTTAGATTATAAGGTGGTTGAAAACGTCTTAGGCGACTTGGATTTAGGGGAAAACGGGTACTTATTTGTCATCAACGATAAAAATCAGCCTGTGTATCACAAAGACGCCTCATATTTTACTGACACAGCGAAAACCCATGCGCTGATTGATGAGGCAAGGCTTCGCCAAGACGACAGCGGGGGCTACGTCAAGCAGAGCTATCATTTAACCAACGCAGATTGGAACGTGGTCGTCTGCGCGTCACTTGATTCTATAAACATGATACGAAGGGACACAATTCAGGTCGTGATTATAAGCACCGCGGTGCTTACGATTTTGGCGTCAATTTCGAGTTGGAGAATTAAAAGGCTGATGGATGATATTAAGCTCAAGGAACATATTCAGCGTGAAACCGAGCTTTCTGCCTTGCAAAACCAGATAAATCCTCACTTTTTATACAACTCCTTGGACACAATAATATGGATGGCTGAATTTCGAGAAGTTGACAAGGTTATCGCCATAACTGGCGCGCTTGCAAGGTTTTTCAGGCTTTCTCTGAACGCAAGCGGGGTTACCACATTTGGAAATGAATGCGAACATGTTCGGCAATATCTTCAAATTCAACGCTTTCGTTATGAGGACTTAATCAAGTACGAGATAGATGTCAACGAAACGCTGCTTTCTTGGAAAGTGCCCAAGCTGATTTTGCAACCGATTGTTGAAAACGCCATTGACCACGGGCTTCGTGGCAAAAAAGAAGGCGGTACGGTACGCATCAGCGCAGATATCGTAAACGGACTTCTGGAGGTAACTGTTTCCGACGACGGCGTTGGGTTTAAATGCGAAAAGGACACTGTTCTACCTACGCAGGCAATGCTTTTAAGCGGAGTTGTCAGCGATACATTGGAGCTGTCGGACAATAAAAAACGTTCCTCAGGTGTCGGGCTGAAAAATGTTGCATTACGTGTCAGGCTCTTCGGCGGTGAGCGGTGCGGGGTTATTATTAACAGCCAGCAGGATGTTGGCACTTCCGTCAAGGTCGTGATTAGGGCGGCTGAGTGAATAGTATTAAAAATGCGTATCAATAATTATTTATCGAATATCGATAAATAATTATTGACAAATAGATAAATCGTGGTATACTTGCTTCGAGGTGAGAGGTTTGAAGCTAACACGATTTCTCTATTTTGTATTTTGGGCGGCATTTGTTCTGAATCTAGCGGTACTAGTCGCGCTTCCTATCTGGTTTTTCGGTTGGGATTATAATCAAAACGCCAACGAACCCATTAAGAGCTTATGGATGACAGCGGGCTTTCTGGAATTTTGCGGAGCTTGCACTGCGTTTCTACTCTGGCAGGCAAAGGGCGTACTTAGAAACCTGACCAAGGGCTTGTCATTTGTTATGAGTAATGCCGTATATGTGCGCCGCGGAGCTTGGCCATGCTTTGCGATTGCAGTTATGGCGGCAGTTCGGGCGATTGCACACGCACTATGGTCTGGCTCATGGTCGTATATTCTATTTGAATACAACACTTTATTTATCCCAGTTTTCACTATTGCTGGTCTGCTTTGCCTTGTTGTAGCAAAACTATTTTATAGCGCGGCCGTCCTCAAAGAGGACAATGACTTGGTGGTTTAAATGGGAATTATTATTAATCTGGATGTTATGATGGCTAAGCGGAAAATCGGGCTTATGGAGCTTGCCGCTAAGATTGGCATGACACCTGCAAACCTGTCAGTGTTAAAAAATAACCATGCGCGGGCAATTCGATTATCTACCCTAGACGCACTGTGCGAAGCTCTCGATTGCCAACCCTCGGATATTCTAGAACATTCATTGGAGGAAACAGAAAATGACTGAACATCCATCAAATGACGGCTTAAAGCCTGTGGTATCAGCATCAAATCAAAGCATCAGCCCTTCGCCAGACACTAAGAAACCCACTTTTTCACGCAAAGACCGCATCCTGTCAATCTTACTTCTGGCTCTGAGCTATGTTTTTATAACTGCCTTTAACATGAACTACCCTCCCCGCCTGGGCTTTTTATTGATTATAATAGCAGGCTGGTCAATACTCTTCTGGTACAACGGCGAAAAGCTTTCCTCCCTCAACCGCACTGGCTTAGTGATGGTATGTGCCAGTATTTTGCTCCCCCTGTCCATGACTATTTACGCTAATGACGGACTTTATCTTCTTAACTGCATGGCAGTGCTTGCTCTTTCGGTTTGGGGAAGCATGATTATGACAGGTACAGGTAAGCTCAACCACACTCGCCCAAAATTCATATTCGGCGGCAGCATTTACGCCGCGTGCCTCATGTTTTGCAATGTTGATAAGCCAGTTCGTGCTTTTTCGGTTAAAAAAGGCAGTAGCGCACTTAAGGTTTTCATTGGAGTTTTGCTTTCAATCCCTGTCATTCTAGTTGTAGTACTGCTTCTCAGCTCCTCTGACGATAATTTTTCTTCGTTGGTGTCAGGCATCGGGGCATATATAACGGAAGACTTCAAATTGTTTATCGCCCGCGCTGTTTTCGCTATATTTTTTACATTTTTACTATACAGCTTCTTTTACAGCCTGCGAACCAAGCATTCTATTGAAGATATCCCCGGAACTCATGAAAAAAGCTTCAAAAACGGTGACGGTATAATTTTTGCAACCATGATTGCGCTGCTTTGCGTGATTTACGCTGTGTTTGTATTTCTCCAGTTTACCTACCTTTTCGGCGTGGCTTCTGCCTTAGGCGTGAAGTACTCCTCTTACGCCCGCAACGGTTTCTTTGAGTTAGCCTTTGTAACCCTGATTAACATCGGCGTCGCCTTGCTGACGTTTACATTTACCGCGCCTGGCGCAAAGACGTGGAAGCTGATTAAAATCTTAGGCACGGTGCTGCTCAGCTTTACCTTAGTTATATTAGCCTCGGCGGCATACCGTATGATATCATATGTAGGCGTTTTTGGTCTGACAGCCGCTCGTTTTCTGGTACTGTGGTTGGAGCTGGTGATGCTTGTGGGTATTATTTTTACAGCGTTCAAGCTATTTAATCCTCAAAAGAAAATTTTCCTACCTATGGTGTCCGCTGGTCTTATTCTCTATTTAGCACTAAACTTCTGCAACATGGACGGCATAATCGCAGGATATAATGTAGACCGTTTTATTTCAGGCAAGACCTCCTATATCGATGTTACCTACATTGCAGACCTTTCGCCCGACGCTCTCCCCGCTATAAAACGGCTGAAGGATTCGGAGATGCATCTTGAAACTCCTGCCAATACTCAAGACATTATCGTCAGAATTTCAGAATATAGCAAAAAACAAGCGGAGCATTTCTGGAGCTGGAGCATTAGCTATACCGTCAATCGGGAGTAAGATAGTTTTGCATCGCTAACTAAAACTGGTCAATAATCAGAAAAAATCGCACTGAAAAAAGATTTATCTTCTTTTTCAGTGCGATTTTATTATTATCACAGATTTTTTATTATCTGTCAATGATTTTTGAAAATTGCACCCTAAAAAGGCAAGATAACTTTTGAAAATTGCACTATGTGGGCTCTGCCCACACCCGACCCCTGAATAAAAGATATTGGATATGGGCAAAATATTGATGCCGACAAATAAAAGGTCAAGCCACATGCTCGTTTTTGAGACAGTTCTCGTAAATGAATTTTGCGATAATTGAATCAATACTAGAGCCTAAAGCTTGACTTTTTTTCTTATCTTGGAATGGTGTCGGAGTAAACAGATGTCCATTGTATAGCACTTTTACGCCAAGTCTCGCATTAATCAGGACTTCGATTTTAGACTTAAGTGGAATATGTGGTACGTTGCATTGAAAGATCACATTGTTTAGTGAGAAACAGCCACTATTATCTACAATTCTCGTATATTTGATGCTCAGAAGTTGATTGAGTATAATTCCTTTTGGTCTGGGCATAAATGCCGTGATATTATTCGTTGCTTCGACTCCAAATCTTGTGTTAAAAACCCTTACATATTCCTCTCTCAAATAGTCGTTGGCAGCTTCGACTGTGTCTATACCTAGTTTGGCGAATTCAACCGGCAGACGACTTTGCAGTGTTTCCCAAAGCCTCTCTACACGCCCCTTTGCTTGAGGAGACCGTGCATGAATTAGCTGAATACCCAACTGCTTTGCGATTTCTCCAAACTGTGTCGAGCCACTATGCTTACCTTCAAGTTGCTCCTCAATGGACGGTTTTTTGTTTGAAAAAAATAGACTTAAGCCGTCTGCATAGATTGAAGCTGGTACTCCATGAGATTCAATAGTCTGACCCAAAACTTGAAAATAACCTTCTGCACATTCGTTTTTGCAGATATACAAGCCTGTGAGCTTGCCCGTGGCGTCGTCTATGAGGGCGTGTAGCGCATAGGTCTCCTTGCCCCCGAACCATGGATATGGTGTAGCATCAGTCTGCAGCATTTCCCCAAATTGACGCTTTCGTTCTCGACGCGGATGCTGTACTTTGCGTTTTCGCTGTGTCTTTGGACTTGTGTATCCATTTTTAATCAATAAATTTCTAAGAGCTGTATAGCTAATTTCAATGCCATATTCCCCTTTGAGGTCTTCACAAAACTGAGTAAAGTTTACCTTCTCGTAACATGGCTTACGCTTAATTTCTAAGATCTTTTCTTTTATCGATGGTGCCAAGGTGTGACTTGGTTGTCTTCCGCAATTTCCATGTTGCATGGATGAAACGCCATATTTTTTGTACCTCGCCTTCAAATATTTCACTTGGCGCTCTGAAAGTTCAAGTCGTCTAGCCGCTTCTTGTACGGTCATTTTCCCTTTTACACATCGCTCAATTACTGCTACTTTTAGATTTTCATCTTTGTTCATTTCTCGCATCCCCTTAGTTTTTCCCAAGGGTGCTATTTTCAAAAATTAATCTCACAGGGTGATATTATCATAAGTTAATCACACAGATTTTTTATTATCTTGCAATTTTCTAGAAGTAATGATAGAATATTAAAGCATGTTCAAAAAAATGTTAAAAAAATAAGCTAGGAGAAGTATTTTGAAAACTAATTGGAAGAGAAATATAACCCTTTTTATCGCAACGCAGTTTATATCCTTGTTCGGCTCGTCTCTGGTTCAGTATGCCATGTCGTGGCATATCAACCTTGAAACGCAGTCGGGCACGATGATGGCAATTTCCATAGTCTGCGGATTTTTGCCAACATTTTTTGTTTCCCCATTTGCAGGAGTTTGGGCAGACCGCTATAACAAAAAGCTGATAATTATTCTGTCGGATTCCATAATTGCAATCACTACTTTAGGTACAGCAATCGCATTTATGCTCGGTTTCAGAGAAATCTGGTTGCTTTTTGTAGTCATGGCAATCAGAGGTCTGGGGCAAGGCATTCAAGGTCCTGCGGTCAACGCAATGATTCCAAGCATTGTCCCTGAGGATAAGCTCATGAAGGTCAACGCCACTAACGGCACATTGCAATCCGCTATGATGTTGGTTTCCCCTATGGCTGCGGCCGCGCTGATGAGCTTGGCTACTATTGAAAGCATTTTCTTTATCGACGTTTTCACCGCCCTCCTTGCCGTGCTGATACTTTTCTTTTTCTTACATGTCAGCTCCAAGGAAAAAGGCGAAGTGCAAGAAGCAAAGGGATATTTTCACGATATGCGCATGGGCATGACTTATATCTCAAATCACGGCTTTGTTAAGCAGCTTTTTTCCTTCTGTGTAGTGTTTTTTCTAATGGCAGGTCCAGTAGCTTTTTTATCCCCGCTACAGGTCACCCGCTTATTCGGCACTGACACATGGCGGCTTTCCGCCGTTGAGGTTGCGTTTTCTATCGGTATGCTTATCTGCGGAGTTGTGCTGATGTCTACAGGCGGCTTCAAAAACCGTCATCATTCCATGACATTGAGCCTGTTTGTCTTTGCGGCAGGAGGTATCGCCCTTGGCGCACTGCCAGTATTTTGGGCGTACATTGTCATAATGCTGATTTTGGGATTGTCCATGCCGCTGTTCCACACACCATTTACTGTACTTTTACAAGAAAAAATCGAGCCTGAATATCTCGGCAGAGTTTTTGGATTCTTCGGAATGCTTTCAAGCCTAGGAATGCCAATGGGAATTTTAGTTTTCGGTCCTCTTTCTGATGTTATCAGCCTTAACTGGATTTTTATCGGAACGGGTATAGTACTGTTGATTTCCAGTATATTTATGATGCTGAATAAATCGCTTATTGAGGCTGGAAAGCAATTACCTCCAAAGCCTGAGCTTGATGCCTCCGGTGATTCTATTCAGTAAATTCAGTTTGTTCAAAGCCCGCATTTTTTCCTTTGCCGATGAAAACTGTCCTACCTTGATGATACACGGTTAATTCAAGTTCACAAGCAGGATATTCATGTATCATACGGCACATATTACCAAGAACAGGTGCAGCAAGTTCTGCGGCACCTTGTTTTTTTACCCTAAAGCACAGCCGCAGACTCCCCTGCTTTAGCTCGAAGGCGCAAGAGTTGCCGCTTGAAATCATGTTTTTAACCTTTGCGCCGTTGTAGGTTGCAATCCTGTGCATTTTACCTTTTAGATAAAGATTGCAGAGGATGCCTGTAAAGTTACCGCCTAAAAACGGTATGTCTGCAACCGCCGCCATGACCTTTATATCCTCATCAAATTCCGAACATTCAAGCCATGTCCACGATTTTGGAAAGGATTTACCCCAATCCTTTTCAATGTATCCCCTGCCATCAGTAAAATCTATGGTTCTATTGTCAATGACAATTGACCCCTGTACACCATGACCGATACTTAAAACATCATGGTAACACTCTAGAAAACCCATATACGAAAACGGTCCCATCATAGACGGCGCGTACAGGGACTTTTTGACAGGCAACAGCTCATCATAGCGTAGGTTACCCGATATACCGTCAGCACCCATGTCTAAAATCATCTCTGAGCGTGAAAATTCACTGTTGCCCACGCGGATATAGAGCTTGTCAGTACGTGCTTGAAAGGTATTAAAGGGGTAGTAGACAATAGTTGAGCCATGATTGTGAATACATTGAATAAATGCAGATTTCGACCCATCCTTTGCTATTGACATACCCGGAATAACCGCAAGAACATCAGCCCCCGCCCTGTGCTTAAAATACCAGCCTTCAAAATAACCGTTATTAGCTGATTCACCATGATAAAAGCCTTTTGTATAATTCACATTAAACCTCCAAAAAACACCCTTATTGGAATAGTATTTCCAATTAAGGGTGTATTATTTGAGTTATACTAACTCTTCAACTGTAAAAGCTCCCGCGCCTAAATTCTCATGATATTTGCAGGATATTTTCTCCCACATGCAATTGCTTGGGGCAGGAGTTGAGGAGTATGTCGTGTCGCCTTGAGGAACTGCTACCATATCTCTCACAATAACCCCGTTGCATTCAATGGTACAGTATTCCTTTTTTTGAGCCATATACAATCCCGTCAGCACCGGATGAGGGCCTCCGGTACAGTCGTTGGATGCCGATTTGGCGAAAAGGAAAAAGTACGATTGATAACTTTGAATCGGACTGCTAGTGGTATAGGTAATAGCTTCTGAAAACGTAGTCCCGTCGTCCTTAGTAATCGTAAGTCGGCACTTTTTAACTCCAGCTTCAATGATTCCGCTTTCAAGTATATAGGTATACCATGTACTTAGCACAAACTTTGGTAACGTTGTAAGCTTATTAACCACATCTCCGGCAGAAATTCTAATCGCGTTGTTTTTATCTATTCCATAAGATATACGATTACCAATAGTTTCCCGTCCTTCTGCATAGACGGCAGTGGTTGTATGTGTTTGTGTGAAGCATATCCTTGTAGTAATTTTTACCCGATCGTCAGCTACATTTGGGATAAAATTCGTGCTAATATACGGACCTCTGGTGCTTATTAAGGCAAAACGTTTAGGATTCGACGGGACATATTGCCATACCTTTTTTCCGTCTATTGCCATGCCGTAAGCCTTTGAGCCGCCCACCGAAAGCCCTTGGGGCTTTGTGTCTGAAATAATTAATCCCATATTACCACCACGCCAGTATGCTAGAATTTAGCCCAGACTTAGCAATTGCGTCCGCTTCATCAATAGCATGATAAAATGTCACACGTTGGTCAACCTTTGTCTGCAATGCGCTGATTGCGGCTTCCCTGCTGTTTTTTTCAGCTAATACAGCACTAAGCATCGCTTGATTTTCAGTGTTAATTTTTGTTGTCAGCTCTGTTTTCGTTGCCGACGAGGTTTGAAGTGCTTTGACATCTGTGTCAATCCTCGTTACGGTTGTAGCCGTGGCTGCCGTGGAGGATTCCAATGCTGTAACCTTGGTTGAAAGAGGCGTTACCTTGGCACAGGTGACCTCGGCTGCACTTACTCTTGTTACGAGAGCTTTTAAGTCTGTGTCAAGCTTCGTCACATTTGTTGTTGTGGTTGATGCGGTGGTTTCCAAGGTTGTAACCTTTGTTGAAAGAGGTGCGACTGTCGCACATGTGGTTTCGGTTGCGGTTACTCTTGCGCCAATGGCTTTGAAGTCTGTGTCAAGCTTCGTCACATTTGTTGTTGTGGTTGACGCGGTAGTTTCCAAGTTTGTTACTTGAGTTGAAAGTGTGGAAATTTCTTCCGTTGCCGTTTCGATTGCCTCAATTTGTGCCGATAGTGCCGACACCGTGGCACAGGTCGTCTCGACTGCGTCTACTCGGATGTCGAATGCGCTGATTTCCGTGCTAAGATTGGAAAGGCTTGTTGCGGTTGTGGTTTCCAAGTTTGCGACTTGAGTTG
>JAVBKA010000013.1:0-8214 GCA_031546715.1 Oscillospiraceae bacterium
AAGTCTGGCAATCCGATGGATTGTGAGGCTTTTATCGCTGTTTTCCGAAAACGATAGATGTTTTTTCGGTAATTGGCGGGTAGAAGCAGATAGCTTCTACCCGCTTTTTGCATATTTTGACTGTCCTAATCAAAAACAAAAGCTTTGATTGGGTCAGCTATTGGAGGGTTAATGAAATGGATAGCACACGAGTTATCAGAGATTACTACAATGAAACGGTGGAAACAGAATGGAATCGCATTGCAAATCGTCCGGAATTTTTGCTGACCTGCCGATTTATTGACCGTTATGTGCGGTCGGGCGAACGGATATTGGACATCGGCGGCGGACCCGGGAGGTACTCACTTTATCTCGCCGACAAAGGCTGTGACGTCACATTGTTAGACCTGTCGGACGCAAACGTCGAATTTGCGGCCTCCAAAGCACGAGAACAGGGCATTGCACTCAGAACGCTCCGCGGTGACGCACGCGAAGCGGACACGGTTGTATCTGGCTTGTTTGACCATGTTTTACTGATGGGTCCACTATATCATCTGCTTGAGGAATGCGACCGTGTAAAGGCTGTCAACGCATGTTTAAAGCTTCTCAAGCCTGGCGGAATGCTGTTTGTATCGTTTATTAACATGTTCGCAGGGATGATTTACGCAATGAAAATAGACCCTGCAATTATACTTGACCAGAATGAGTCAGAATTTTATACCACAGTCCTTTCAGATACAAGCTTTGCAGGCAAGGCGTTTACACAGGCGTACTTTATCAACCAAAACGAGGTTCTGCCCTTTATGTCTCAATTTCCACTGGAAAAGCTGCATCTCTTTGGACAAGAGGGCATCACCTCGCCATGTGAGGATAACCTGTTCTCAAAGTCGCCGGAAATTTCTGCGGCATGGCTGGATATGGCTGAAAAGCTTTGTGAACGGGAAAACCTATTAAGCTGGTCAGAGCACTTGATGTATGTGGGGAGAAAGCTGTAAAGTTCAGAATGCTGTCATATGCAATGAAAAAATACAATAACCCTATTGACTGACTAAGTCAGTCGTGCTATATTATAACTGACCCAGTCAGTCAGCGGCTTGAAGGGAGGGCATTATGTATTCAAAGTTTTTAGCACTGCCGGAAGAAAAGCAACGGACTATTCTCAGCGCGGCAATCGCAGAATTCACTGCAAAGGGGTACAAGGCGGCATCCACCGACATTATTGCTGGAAATGCGGGTATTTCTAAAGGCTCGCTGTTTCTTTACTTCAAAAGCAAAAAGGACTTATTTCTTTACGCATACAACCACGCAATCAAAGTTGCGTTAGAAGAATATTTCTGTTCCGATGTAACGGATAACAGAGATATTTTAGAAAAACTCAAGCTCGCGTTTGTCCATAAAATTCATATGACCGCTAAAAATCCTGGTGTTTTTGAGTTTGCATTGGCGGCTTTGAGGGAAAAATCCCCCGAAATTTTGCATAATATTGATAGCTTTAACGCAAAATCCTTGGAAAACGCATTTTCTCTATTTTTTGACAATATTGATGTCACTCTCTTTAAAGATGATATCGACCCCAAGCGGGCAATTGACATCATAACTTGGACTACACAGAGCTTTGCCGCCAGATATCAAGCTACACTGCCGAAGCATTTAGACGAATTTGAGTTTTCGGAGCTGATCACAGAACTTGATGAGTATCTGAACATATTACGGAAAGCATTATACAAATAAGCAAGCTGAAAGGAACAACATCTATATGAATGTAATTGACATTAAAAACTTGACAAAATACTACGGAAAATCACGCGGAATTATTGATGTCAGCTTTAGCATTGATGAAGGCGAAATATTTGGCTTTATTGGTCCTAACGGCGCAGGAAAATCCACAACTATCCGTATTTTACTGGGGCTTATTCATCAAACCAGCGGCACGGCAACGGTTTTCGGCAAGGACATCTCTGACCATACCATTCGCAAGGAAATCGGATATCTGCCAAGTGAAGTATTTTACTATGAAAACATGCGTGTTATTGACTTACTTAATTATTCCGCCAGCTTTTACAAAAAAGATTGCAGCGAACGCATTAAATCCCTTGCGGCACGTATGGATTTAGACCTTAAGAAGAAAATTGACGACCTATCTTTTGGAAACAAAAAGAAGGTTGGCATTGTTCAGGGGCTGATTCACTCCCCCAAGCTAATTATTCTTGATGAGCCTACCAGTGGTCTTGACCCGCTGATGCAGCAAACATTTTTTAAGCTCATTGACGAAGAAAGCAAGCGGGGCGCAACAGTGCTTTTCTCCTCCCATGTGCTCAGTGAGGTTCAGCGCATGTGTAATCGTGTTGCGATTATTAAAGAGGGCAGACTTGTTAAGCTGGAAAGTGTCGCCAAACTTAATGAAGGGCAGTATAAAAAAGTAAGGCTTGAGGGCAATGTTCAAGACAGCATCGCCTCAATTCATGGCGTTGCAAATTTCCTGCGTGACCCCTCAGGCGTGAGCTTTATTTACTACGGAAATATTGTGGAGCTGATTAAGACGATTTCTCAAACCGACTTTACCAATATTGGCATAGAAGAGCCTGATTTAGAGGAAATTTTTCTCCATTACTATGAAAAGGAGGAACAAAAAAAGTGAACATTTTCAAGCATGAGCTAAAAGCACTAAGTCATATGCTCATTGGGTTCACTTTGAGCATCCTCGCTCTTGGTGCAATGTTTTATAGCATGTATCCCATGTTTACGGAGGAAATGGACGATTTTAAGGAGCTGACCCAAAACGTACCGGAGGCAGCTCTAATCGCATTAGGTTTGGACTTCGATAAAATGGGTACGTTTTTAGGTATGTTTTCCTTTTTATTCATTTACTTGGGAATCACTGCGGGAATAATGGCGTTTTTAATAGGTGCAAAAATGCTTTCTAAGGAAACCAGAGCAAAAACCAGCGATTTTTTGCTAACAAAGCCCAGAACCAGAATGTCTATTCTTCTAAGCAAGCTACTTGCGGGCGTGGTTGCGATTTTGATTGTAAATGTAGCGTCATTTGTTGAAAACATAATTTTTGCAAGGGCGTACACGTCTGATTCTGAGTTTGATTTGCCGAAACTGCTGCTAATGTCCAGTTCCATGCTCTGGATTCAGCTTTGGCTGCTGGTTCTTGGCGTCACTGTGGGAGTTTTCTTCTCGAAGCTGAAAAACCCTATGCCTATTGCCACATGTACTGTTTTGGGATTATACGCCCTAGGCACGGTTGGTACTGTAATCGGTGATGAAAAGCTTAGTTATTTTTCGCCCTTTAAGTATTTTGACACCACGTATCTGTTAAACCATGATTTTTACGAACCCTACTTGTTTTTAACGGCTATTTTGGGTTTTATCGTGCTGGGTGTGTCCTCCTTTGTGTGGTATCATTACAAAGATATTCACGCTGTATAGTAGAAAGGGTGCAATTATGAATATTTTCTTGATGGAGTTAAAAGCCCATTTACGAGGTACAATTTTCTGGTGTCTTGGCATTGCCGCATTTTTAGGTGCGTCCTTTAGTAAGATGTCTGTCCTGACGAGCGGCAGTGCTGACATTAATAAGATTATGGATGTATATCCCAAGTCTCTCAAGGCGATTTTCGGAATAGGCAACTTTGACCTTTCCACGGTCATCGGCTTTTTTGGAATACTGTATATTTTTATTCAACTTATGCTGGGGCTTCATGCCGCCATGCTGGGCGCAAACATTATCGCCAAAGAAGAGCGGGATAAAACCAGCGAGTTTTTGCTAACGAAGCCCGTGTCCAGAAGACGTATATTAACTGCAAAGCTTGCGGCGGGTGTGCTTATTATGGTACTGCTGTGGGCAGTGGCGTGGCTGGTATCCCATGCAGTGTTAGTTAATTATGACAGCACTGCGGGCGGCGATTTGGCAGTCTTATATTCAGGGGTTCTTTTATTTCAATTGGTGTATTTCGGCATAGGTTTTGCCATTGCAGGGATAAGCAAAAGCGTAAAAAAGGCGGGAGCAATCTCAACTTCGTTACTTTTTGCCGATTTTGCCCTTGCCATGGTATCTCAAGTTAATCCAAACCTAAAATTTTTAGGATATCTGACGCCTTTTCGATATTTCACCGCCGAAAAAGTTATTAGTGACGGTAGCTGGAATGTGGTGGTGGTACTGGCGGCGATTCTCCTCGCCGTGGTGGGGGTTGTGCTGGCATATTTGAGATATCCAAGGCGAGACGCAGCTATATAGGCTTTTTCGGTGATGAAAATCATCGGAGAAATCATCGGAGAAATTTGCGAAGCCACAGCGTTGGACAATATTTCACAGGGTAAAACTTAGAACCTTTTTCAATTGAATAAAGTTCTAAGTTTTACATTTACTTTTTTAACAAAATGTGATAGAGTTGTGATGCAGAATATTGACGGAGGTGGAGAACGTTATGATAGTTCACTTGGTTACAGCCCTCGTCTTTCTCGCCTTTTCTGTGAACATAATAATATTGCTCCACGGACTTAAGTCCGGTGACAGTAAGAGGTTATTTTACTATCATCTGCTGTTACTGTGCTGTGCAGTGCTGTGCTTAAGTGAAACGCTGTATTTTTTCTCAAGAAATGTCACCGAAGCGGTCTTTACTGTTCGTATTGAATATGCGGTGTCGCCGTTTATCGGGCCTCTATTTTTCTTTTTTGCCGCAGATTTTTTTAAGATAAAGTTTAAAAATCGCCTGTTTGCGCCCATATCATTTGGGATTTCGGCGGCAATAGTTATCGTAATTGCCATACGCGTGTTAGACGAGCATATGTGGATAAGCTTTCAATTTAAACAAATGCTAACCATACCATTTTTAGGCTTCACGGCTGGCTGGCTGTATTATTTAGTTGACATTTGGAATTGTGCTTTTGCCCTTGCCGCTCTGGGACTTCTGATATATAATTTTGTCCGCAAAAATTCTTCAACAAGAAGGCTTCTTTTGCCTATTATAATAGGTGTAGTTGTACTCATTATTATTAATTCGGTGTACTTATTCGGACTTTTGCCTGGTGGTATGGCGGTGTTCCCCCTTGGCTGTACTGCATTTTTAGTACTAGCGCGTAATACTCTCCACAAAACTTGGGCGTATGAAACCCGTTCAGACAACATTGAAACTGCCTTTCATGCCATGAGCGAAGGCGTTGTTTTAGCTGACGCTGAGTATCATCTGCTCTCGTACAACCAAGCCGCGGCACGGATTTTCCCAATGCTTGCCAGAATTGGCTATCGTAACAGCATAAGTATTATTCCGCAATTAGTTAACGCAATTAAGAATTCCATGAGCGCAGGCAAAGCAAATACAGTGAGTGGCTTTGCAATCAAATGCGACGATGGAGTAAGCAAATACTATGACGCCAAAGTGGCGACCATAAAAACCAAGGGCGTTACATCTTGCCATACCATATTAATTCAAGATGTAACCGCTAACACTGAGCTGCTTTCCTCCTTGGTAGATTCAAAAAACGAAACCGAGGATTTACTATTTTCCAAGGGCAGATACCTTTCCAACGTGGGATATTGTCTGCAAGCCCCTTTGAGCACCATTACAGGCAGCTCCAAACTCTTGTTTTCAGAGGAATTATCCTCCCGCCAGCGTGCCTATGTGCAGGAAATATTGAACTCCGCCACAAATATGATTGAAATAGTGGATAGCATAATCGAATACACAAAGCTCGATTCCGGAGATTACACCCTAAACCCTGTCAACTACAATTTGCCTCTATTGCTTGAACAAATAGAATCGCTGTATACATACGTCACGAAAAGCAAGGGCTTGGCGTTTTCACTCATTTTTAAAGGTGAAATCCCTCAGTACCTGTACGGCGACGACGTTCGTCTGCGCCAATTGCTTAACAACCTTCTTCGCAACGCTGTGCAGTTTACTCACAAGGGACGTGTTACGCTGACAGTTGAAGTGGTAAACGAGGTTCTCAAGTTTACCGTTAAGGACACCGGAATCGGCATAACCGAGGACGATGTAGCGCGGTTATTTACCCCAAAGGGTATAGCCTCCATGAGCAGTAACAGCGGCTCGGCAGGTCTAGGACTTACAATCACAAAAAGCATAATCAAAATGATGAACGGCTCAATCGATGTGTCCAGCGTGTACGGAAAAGGCTCAGTCTTTACTATAAAGCTGCCTATTATTTACGGCGAATCTCAGAACTTGACCCCTGGTCACACTGATTTTACATATATAAAAGCACCTGCTGCCAATGTTTTAGTAGTTGATGATAACTCTGTTAATCTAAAGGTTGCAAGTAAGCTGCTTAAGCTTTCCGAAATTTCCGCGGACACCGCATCAAGCGCAGAGGAATGCTTTAAAAGGCTTGAAACCAAGAAATATGACTTGATTTTTATGGACCATATGATGCCAGAGATGGATGGCATTGAGGCCGTGAGAATAATACGCAAAACATACTCAGAAGAAGAGCTTGTCATAGTTGCACTGTCTGCAAATGCGGTAGAAAGCGCGCGTGATATGTTCCTAGAGGCAGGTATGCAGGACTTCCTTGCAAAACCTGTTGACAAATCTAAGCTACAGGAGATATTGCTTAGATGGCTACCTTCTTCAATAATCGGGAAGATGTGATGGGTACATTTCCCCGAACCAGCAAACTCTTTCGGCTGTATGCCGCACCTTGATTTCTTAATATTGTAGGAGGGTTAGCTTGCACAAACGCATTCTCCCGATTCTTATGCTAATCCTTGCTGTCAGCCTGTTTTGGAGCGTATTTATTATTAACGCCCACGCAATTGTGGGAGCTGCTGAGCCACTGAACATTGAACCTAACGAGAGTTTTTATGTAGCAGCACTAAACCCCGATGATTACACCCCGCTGACCTCTGATTCGCCGTCCCCAAGCATGTCGCAAATGCCCAGCGTGTCTCCGTCCCAAAGTGTGTTGCCATTGTTGCCATCGTCAAGCGTGTCGCCATCACCCAGCACGTCACCATCTCCAAGCTTACTGCCGTCACCATCGCCAAGTTTTAAGCCGAAGCCCACAGCGTCACCTGCGGTGACGCTCGCATATGACCCGTCTCTATCTTCAGAAATTTCTGCCGCAACGCCCACAGAGCCGGCGTCTACCACGGTCAGTCCCTCACCAGAAGCGGTACCATCTACCACATCTAAGCAAATCCCCATTTTGATGTACCACCACTTTGTCCGTGACGGCGAGCCTGTTTGGAATGCGGCTAAGTCTGAGTCCGCCTTTCGAGCGGACATTGAAGCACTACTAAGCGCAGGCTTCACTCCTGTTTTTGCGGGCGACCTCGTGGGCTATGTATACTCGCAGGCTGAACTGCCTGAAAAGCCTGTGATGATTACTATTGACGACGGTTATCAGAGTAATTACGACATTGCCTTCCCAGTACTTAAGGAGCTTAACGCAAAGGCAACTATTTCCGTAATCGGTTGGTCTATCGGACTAAGCGAAGCACCCGAAAGGCGCGCCACTATGCTTCCCCATTTTTCAAAAGAAGCCGCTAAGGAGATGTATTTGTCAGGTCTTGTGGATATTCAAAACCACACCCATGACATGCACGACCTGATAAAAAACGGCGCAACCCATGACGGCGTTCGTATTAATAATGACGAACCTCTTGCGGATTATCAGACCTTCATTGATGCAGATTCAGCCCTTATGAACGACATATTCCTAGAAATGCTTGGGCATTCGCCGACGGTTTTTACATATCCTTTCGGAAAGTATACCTCCGAAAGTGAGAAGATACTCAGGCAGCTTGGCTACAGAGTCACCCTTACATTAGGGTCCAAATTTTCAACAATTGTTCAAGGCGAACCCTCAAGCTTGTTTGGGCTAAACAGAATAAATGTTGACGAAAATCTGACCGGAGCAGTACTTGTCGAGGAAATTGTCAAAATTATGAAAAAATAACATTATTTAGCAATTATTGCACGCAAAATGTTTGTTTAACAAATGTTTGCGCATCCAAAAAAGAATCTCGCTAAACATTTGTTTAGCGAGATTCTTTTTTGGGGTACTTTTATTGCTAGTTATAAGAAACTATGATATGCTAAAAAAGTAAACACGCTGGTGTACTGCCAAGGCGTGTATTACGCTGTCTCAAAATTCAATGGTTACAATATTTTATGGAGGCGAACATAATGCGCTCAATTTACTATAGAATAGGCGTAACTATTGGCTACATTACATTTATTGTGATTCTGTTTTACTGTGTTCAAA
>JAVBKA010000170.1:0-12932 GCA_031546715.1 Oscillospiraceae bacterium
TAATGGATTTAGAAATACGGGGCAGGTCTTGATAGACTACCCGACCTGCACCGATATTAGTATGACCGACTTCGCTATTGCCCATCTGTCCCTCTGGTAAGCCAACGTCTAAGCCGCTTGCCGAAAGTGTTGTGTTAGGGCATTCAGCAAAAAGCTTATCGAGCACAGGTTGATTGGCAAGGGTCATGCTATTGGTTTCAGATGCGGGAGCAAGACCATAGCCATCCATGATGATTAGGACGATAGGTTGTTTTTTCATTGGTTAGCCGCCTGAATAATCGCTGAGAAGTCATCAGGCTTAAGGGATGCGCCACCGATGAGACCTCCGTCAACGTCAGGTTGGGCGAGGAGTTCGCGAGCGTTAGCTGCGTTCATTGAGCCGCCGTATTGAATGGTTACACTGCGGGCAATTCGTGCGCCAAATTGCGCTCTGATTGTGGCACGGATAAACTCGCAAACCTCTTGTGCTTGCTCGGCAGTTGCTGTACGTCCTGTGCCGATTGCCCAGACTGGTTCATTGGCAAATACAACATGTCTCATGTTTTCAGCGGTGATTTCAGACAGTGCGGCACGGACTTGAAGTGCAACGACTTCCAAGGTTATGTTCATATCACGCTGTTCAAGCGTTTCACCCACACAAATAATGGGGCGGAGGTTGTTTTCCAGAGCTAGTTTAACCTTTTTATTAACAATAGCGTCTGTTTCGCCGAAGAACTGACGGCGTTCTGAGTGACCGATGATGACGTACTTAACGCCTGCGTCTGCAATCATAGCAGCGGAAACTTCGCCTGTAAATGCGCCGGAGGTTTCTTGATACATATTTTGCGCACCCACAGAAATGCGGGCTTCCTTTACGGATTTTACAGCAGTTGTAATATCAATAAAGGGAACGCAGACCACGACCTCGCACCAGCGAACGCGTGAAATCTTTTGCTTTAAAGCGTCAAGAAGCGTACGTGTTTCAGACGGAGTTTTATTCATTTTCCAGTTTCCGGCAATAATTGTCTTGCGGTATCTTCTATTCATATGAATCTCCCTTCAAAAAACTGATTATTTCTTTTGTTTATTAACGTTTACTTATTCAGTAAGCAGTCAATTCCTGGTAAAACCAGACCTTCTAAATACTCAAGGGATGCACCGCCGCCAGTGCTGATGTGTGTCATTTTATCAGCATAACCAAGCTGTTCAACTGCCGCAGCACTGTCGCCGCCGCCGATGATGCTGACTGCGTTGCTCTCGGCAATTGCTTTCGCAACGGCCTTTGTGCCTATAGCGAATTTCTCAAATTCAAAAACGCCCATAGGTCCGTTCCAGACCACAGTTCCAGCGTCCTTTAATGCGTTAGAAAACAGCTCGATTGTAGATGGACCAATGTCAAGTCCCATAAGGTCGGCGGGGATATCAACGGACTTGCAAACCTGCGGCTCTGCGTCTGCACCGAAATGGTCAGCGCAGGTGTTGTCAATGGGGAGCAGGAAGCTGACGTTCTTAGTCTTTGCTTTGTTAATCATTTCTAGAGCGTAATCAAGCTTATCTTCTTCAAATCTGGAGTTGCCGATGTTATGCCCCTCAGCTTTTAAGAAGGTGTACGCCATTGCGCCGCCGATGATGATAGTGTCGCATTTTTCAAGGAGGTTGTTAATAACGCCGATTTTATCGGAAACCTTTGCGCCGCCGAGAATTGCAACAAATGGACGCTTAGGGTCGTCAAGAGCTTTGCCCATAATATCGATTTCTTTTTGGATAAGATATCCGCAGACAGCAGGTAAATAGTCTGCAACACCAGCAGTTGAAGCGTGGGCACGGTGTGAGGTTCCAAATGCGTCATTTACAAATATTTCTGCCAAGGAAGCAAGGCTTTTTGCAAATTCAGGCTTGTTTTTTTCCTCTTCGGCGTGGAAACGTACGTTTTCCAGCAAAATGATTTCGCCATCTTTTAAAGCTGCGGCTTTTGCCTTGGCATCGTCACCAATAACGTCTGCGCACATGACAACAGGTTTGCCTAAAAGCTCGGTCAAACGCTTTGCAATAGGTGCCAGAGAGTATTTCTTGTTAAATTCGCCCTTTGGACGACCTAAGTGTGAGCAGAGAATAACCTTTGCATTGTGTTCAACCAGATATCGAATTGTGGGCAAGGACTCAACAATTCTCTTATCAGCAGTAATATTGCCGCTTTCATCTTGCGGTACATTAAAATCGCAACGTACGAGTACTTTTTTGCCAGTTACATCAATGTTTTATACGCCTTTTTTTTGAATTTGCATACGTTTTTCCTCCAAGATAGATTTGTGGAAACTAACCTATAAATTGCAAAAAATGATATACGGTAAAACATAATCTTTCGTAAGAAAGTCCATGAATTAATCCTAGTATATCATTTTGCAAGTAAAAAACAAGTAAAATTAAGGAAAATTCACACTTTCTTTAATTTATACAAATTTCTGGTGAATTACAGCTTATAGTTGGTGATTTTTAAACCAGTCAGACTCCTCGGGTACAAACTCAGCACCGTAGAATACAAAGCCCATAGTTTCGCTACCGCAGTTAGTTGTGACAGCACTTCCGATAGGATGGCGGACAACTGCCTTTGGGTGCATAGCGTCAATAATCTGATTTTCGGCGGCTTGAATTTCTTCCTCTGGATTGTCTGTGTATAAAAGATAGACAATTTGCTCGCTTGGGTTCTTAATCAGCTTTTTAGTATGCTCAACAGCCTTGGGAATAAGGTTCTTTTCGCCTCTGATTTTGTCAATTGGACCAATAAATCCGTCTTTAGCAAGCAAAATAGGTCTGACACCCAACGCTTCGCCTACAAATGCAGACATTCCGCTGATTCGTCCGCTTTTTTTCATTTGCTTTAGCGAGTACACCCAGACCACGGCGCAGGCGCAGGCGATTTTTTTCTTTAGTGCCTTCAAAACTTCGTCA
Organism: Oscillospiraceae bacterium; assembly: GCA_031546715.1. Taxonomy (GTDB): domain Bacteria; phylum Bacillota; class Clostridia; order Oscillospirales; family UBA929; genus JAVBKA01. The sequence goes on from JAVBKA010000170.1 coordinate 2,929, forward strand.
AAGCTAGCTCCTTTTTCCACCAGCTCCGCACATTCTAAAAGCATTCTGCCGTAAATAACGGTATACGCTCTGGAATCAACAATTTCAATTGTTAAAGCATTGGGATGGTCGCCTAAGAAAATGTCCTTTGCAATGTTTGCAACCTGCGTTACGCTGCTGGCCGAATTACTGACGCAAAGACAGATAACATGGGTGTAGCCGCTTTTCAAAGCGTTTTCATATGCTTCCAGCCAAAGATCGGGAGGTGCCATTGAGGTTGAAAGCTCGGCATTAGAGTCCTTCAACAGCTTCCAGTAATCTTCGCGGTTGACTTCAAAGACATCCTTTTTAATGACGCCGTTAATATGTATACTTGTAGGAATTATCGTAATTGGCTTGCCTTTAATCTGCTCAAGAGTTAGGTCACAGGGAGTATCAGCAAGAAAACATATTTTATCCATTTGAGCGTCTCCTTTCGAATTATGCAAGAGTATTAGGTTGAATATGCAAAAATAATACTGCGACTGTATTATATATGATGTTTTATATTTTTTCAATGCTTTACGGTAATTTTGGTGGAGATTTTATTTGAGGGGAGTGAGGGTTGAGGATATTCAAAGTGTAATTTTTGCGTCCAGACCATTTGCGTTATTGCATTATAGACAATTTTAGTATATAATTTCTGCTAATACATATGGTAAAGGCTGTGAGTAAATGACATATAAAAGAATTGTTGTTAAGGTTGGTACATCCACGCTGACCCATGATAACGGACGCATGAATTATGAGCGCATGGAAAAGCTTGTCAGAACCTTGTGCGACCTTCAAAATCGGGATTTAGAGGTAATCCTAGTAACCTCTGGGGCAATTGCGGCAGGAGTTTCACGAATATCTTTGCAGGAACGTCCTAAGGAGCTTCGAGCAAAGCAGGCAGTTGCGGCCATCGGTCAAGCGGTTTTAATGAATGTTTATGATAAAATAGCGGGGGAATACGGCGTAAATGTCGCACAAATTTTGCTAACACGAGCGGATACTGACATCGCCGAACGCCGCCAAAACCTGACTGCCACAATGAGCACGTTGCTTGAGTGGGGCGTTTTGCCTATCGTCAATGAAAACGACTCCGTTTCACCCGAAGAAATTGAAAATATTCACAGTAAGATTTTTGGCGACAATGACACGCTTTCAGCCGTTGTAGCCCAACTAACAGGTGCAGATTTGCTTGTACTCCTCAGCGATATAGACGGACTGTACGACAAAAATCCGCAGACCAGTTCAGACGCTCAGCTTATAAGCGATGTTCACGAGATAAACGCCGAGCTACAAAGTATCGCTGGCGGTGCAGGCTCTAGCAGGGGAACAGGCGGAATGCTAACAAAGTTGTCCGCAGCGGAGATTGCGCTAAAAAACGGCTTTAGTATGATAATTGCCAATGGGAAAACCCCTGAAGTGTTATACGATATCGTGGCAGGGAAAAAAGTAGGAACTTTATTTTCAAGACTAGGAGATTAATACGATGACGGTTAGTGAAATTGCGCTTAAATGCAAGGAAGCCGCTGGAGAATTAAGACTTTGCAGTACAGAAAAGAAAAACAAAGCACTGGACGAAATGAGAGCGGCGTTGAGAGACAGCTTTGACGATGTAATGGAAGCAAATGAGCTTGATATAGAACTTGCGCAAAAATCGGGACTATCTGCCGCTATGATTGAACGTCTAACGCTGACATTGAATAGATTTTTAGACTTACCAGCGACGTTTACTGAAATAATGGCAATGCCAGACCCAATTGGGGTAACGGAAAGTGCTTCTATACAGCCCAACGGGCTGGAAATCGCCCTTAAGCGTGTGCCTCTGGGAACAATCGGTATTATTTACGAATCCCGCCCCAATGTGACAGTGGACGCCGCTGCGCTGTGTATAAAGTCAGGAAATGCGGTGTTGCTCAGAGGTGGCAAGGAGGCTATCAACACCAATAAAGCCATTGTTACCGCCTTGAGGCAAGGACTTGAGAACGCCGGACTTCCGTCAAATTGCGTATGCCTGATTGAAGATACCTCTCGTGAGTCTGCCAATGAAATGATGGGTCTTACTGGGATTTTAGACGTTTTGATTCCCCGTGGCGGCGCAGGATTGATAAAAAATGTAACAGAAAATTCTAAAGTGCCAATTATCGAAACGGGGGTGGGCGTGTGCCATACCTATGTTGACGATGAGGCGGATTTAAACATGGCTGTTGAGATTTCCTATAACGCTAAATGCTCACGCCCCTCGGTTTGCAATTCCATGGAAACCTTATTGGTCGCCAGAAGCATTGCCAATGTGTTTTTGCCTATGGTTAAGACACGTCTTGACAGCAAAAATGTCTTGTTGAGAGGCTGCCCTGAAACCATTGCCATTCTAGGCGATGAAGTGCAGACCGTTACAGAAGAAAACTATGCAACTGAGGAAAATGATTACATTTTGAACATCAGAGTAGTGGGCGGCATGTATCAGGCGTCAGCTCATATTGCGCGCTTCGGTACAAAGCACAGCGAAGCCATCGTCACGAAAAATTTGTTCACAGCGCAGCGGTTTATTGACAGAGTGGACGCTGCTTGCGTGTATGTGAACGCTTCAACACGGTTTACTGATGGCGGTGAGTTTGGTTTAGGCGCAGAAATCGGCATCTCAACCCAAAAACTTCACGCGCGAGGTCCAATGGGACTAAAACAGCTCACCAGTACAAAATATGTGATTCGAGGAGAAGGGCAAGTAAGAACTTAGGAGGACTTTTTTGAGAAAGCTACTTATTATTACCATAGCATTGGTAATGCTATTAACGGCGTGCAGTACCCCAAGCCAAAGCACAACCCCAAGTCAAAGCCCGTCCCCAACCCCATCCCAATCTAGCACAGAGGAGAATAACGAAGTGAAAACAGCTACAGTTCAGACAATTACAGGCAGTGAGGCTCATGAAATTATTGAAAGCGACGAAGAATACACCCTTGTGGACGTTCGCACCACCGAGGAGTATGCCGAGGGTCACATTGAGGGCGCAATATTAATCCCCGATACAGATATTGCAAAACTTAGCGAGAGCTTGCTTCCAGACAAAGACGCTAAAATTTTGATTTATTGCCGAAGCGGAAAAAGAAGCTCAGGGGCTGCCAAGGTTTTAGCCGAGCTTGGGTACACTGATGTGTACGACTTTGGCGGTATAATCGACTGGAAGTATGAAGTAGTTAAGTAGGAAGTACCGAGCTTCCACTGCTACACATACCGTCCAAGCTCTACAAAGGTGCGCCCTTTTCGGGACTCGCCACCGAGAGCCGTGATTTTAACCTTCCCCTTACCCTTGACAGAAATAACAGAGCCTGCTTCAAGCTTGCGGTCGGGCTTTTCGCAGGGCGTGTGGTCTACGGAAACTAAGCCCGCTTGTATCAGCTCGGCAGCAGTGCCTCTTGAAATACTAAAACCTTCTGACACAATAGCGTCCAGTCTGATTGACGCAACGGTTACGGTTTTCAGCTCAAGATGTTCTTCAATGACAGGCAGCTCGCTAGGTGAAACCTTTGTCAAGGTTACGCCTACCCGTCCGATTTTTGTAATGCTTGTTTTGATGTAGTCCGCCAAGGTTGAAAGGCATACAAAGTATGCAGGAGAACCGTTGGCGATGATATCGCCGATAACCTCACGCTCGATGCCGAGAGCCATCAGCGAGCCTAATATGTCTCGGTGGGTGATAACGTCCTCGGGTCTGTACTGCACCCGAAATGCGGTGAAAAGCTCGCTTTGCTCGTACCCACCCCAGTTTTCAGCTAGAAATATAGCGACGCACCGCTCGGCAGCCTCGTAGCCGCCGTCAAATACTAAATTCACATCCCTCCAGTGAGAGGACTGACGTATTAGCTCTTCTTTTTCAGCAGGAGTGAGAAATTTCGAGGCGGTCATGCCGATTTTAGCAGCACGAGCGGCAATGTCGTCAAAATGGCTAAGTAACATATGCATTCACCTTTAGTAAAAATCTAAGCCGCCCTGAGAAATGCTTAACTCAGCGTTTCAAAAAGGGCGGCTTTTATTTGAGATTAATATGAGATTAGCTTAGTCGGATACTACTTGCTAAGTCTTTCAGTATCCAACGCAATGACTAATTCTTCGTTTGTTGGGATGACAATAATTTTGCCCTTGCTGTCGTCTGTTGACACAATTGCTTCTTTTCTGGTATTATTCTTAACAAGGTCTAAGGATAGTCCCATATAGTCTAGGTTTGTGGCAATCATTTCACGCATAACGTAATTGTTTTCGCCTACACCTGCGGTGAAAATCAGAGCGTCACAGCCGCCCATTGCAGCAGCATATCCGCCGATGATTTTACGGACGCTGTATGCAAAATTATCAAGTGCAAGCTGAGCACGGTGATTACCGCTGTCAGCAGCAGCGTGCAGGTCGCGGAAATCTGAGGAAACGCCTGAGATGCCAAGCATTCCTGACTTTTTGTTAAGGACACTGGTGGCTTCCTCAACTGTCATATTTTCCTTAGACATAATGAATTCAATAATTGCAGGGTCGATATTTCCTGAACGTGTGCCCATTGGAACGCCCTCAAGAGGTGTAAAGCCCATTGAAGTGTCAACGCTCTTGCCTTGATTAATGGCGGTTATAGAGCTTCCGTTGCCTAAATGGCAGGTAATAATCTTTAAGTCTTCACGCTTTTTGCCAAGTATTTCTGCACAACGGTTGGAAACATAGTAATGGCTGGTGCCGTGGAAGCCGTAACGACGAACTTTGTACTTTTCATAGTACTCATATGGGAGAGCATAAATGAAAGCGGTTTCAGGCATTGTTTGATGAAACGCTGTGTCAAATACTGCAACTTGAGGAACTTTGTCGCCCATAACAGCCTGACATGCACGGATACCAATGAGATTTGGGGGATTATGAAGCGGTGCAAGTGGAACGCATTCCTCAATAGCCTTAACAACCTTTTCATCAATCAGCACGCTTTTATTAAAAAACTCGCCTCCGTGAACAACTCTGTGACCTACTGCAATGATTTCATTCATGTCAGCAATTACACCGTTTTCAGCCGAGGTCAGCATTTCAGTAACAACCTTGATTGCGCTTGCGTGGTCTGGCATTGTGACATCCTTTACAAACTCATCCTTGCCTTGTGCCGCATGTTTTACACGACCATCGATACCGATTCTTTCGCATAATCCTTTTGCTAAGACAGAACGGTCAGTCATGTTGAAAAGCTGATACTTAAGGGATGAGCTGCCTGCATTGATAACTAGAACTTTCATTTTAAGCCTCCATGGGCATGATATGCCCTTTTTAGTGTCGCATATTTAGTACCTGTGTATCATAGCCTAAAAGGCGAAAAAAAACAATATAAATATTAACTTTTATTTATAATTTTATTGAAAATTTTTAGTTTGGGTGAAAAAATGAACGTTGCCGCCATAATTGCAGAGTATAATCCGCTCCATGAAGGACATATGTACCATATCCGCAAAACTCGTGAAATTTTAGGCGAGAACACATGCATAATTGCGGTAATGAGTGGTCATGTGGTTCAGCGAGGGGATTTTCCCATTTTAACCAAGTACGCAAGAACAGAAATGGCACTTCGGGCAGGTATTGACTTAGTTTTTGAGCTACCCTGCAACTACGCAATGGCAGGTGCAGAAGTATTTGCCAGAGGCGCAGTGGCAGTGCTTACCCAGCTTGGACTTGTAACACACCTGAGCTTTGGCTCAGAGTGCGGCGACATTGAAATATTAAAGGATGCGGCGCGGCTTGTCCCAAAAGCATATCCAAAGGATATGAGCCTTGCAAACGCTTGGCCTGAGATGTATCCAGAAAAAGCGCATGTTTTTACGCCCAATAATATTTTGGGAATCGAATACATCAGAGCAATCCAGGGGACAGGCATTGCACCAGTGACAATTGCGCGTTCTGGCAGTGCTCATGATGATGATACGTCCTCTGCGTCAGCAATCCGCAAACGAATTTTTGCAGGTGAGACTGTTGATATTCCGTTTAGGGATATTTTAGAACGTGAGCTTCAATCAGGCAGAGCACCAATTTCAGCAAAGACCTTAGAACCTGCCATAATTTCCTATCTCCGCCGCCTTTCGCCTCAAGATTTTGCAAAAGTGCCCGATACTGTAGGAGGTCTGAGTCAGCGAATATATCACGCAGCCCAAACAGCAACAGGACTCGAAGAGCTTTTTCAGGCAGTCAAAACAAAGCGTTACACCCTGTCCAGAGTTCGCAGAACAGTGATGCATGCTTTTTTAAGGATAGAAAACGAAAATAACGACGATTTGCCACATGTACGCCTACTGGGTATAGGTCGTAATGGGCGTGAGCTACTGCACAATATTAAATGCGAAATAATATCAAAGCCTGCAAGCTCTAAGCCGCTACTATTGCAAGAGGCTGCTATCACAGACCAACTTTGCCTAGCCATGCCGAAGCCGCTGAATGCGGGACTTGAGTGGACAAGTAGTGTAATTTTGCTTAGAGCTTAAATTGAAACTGCGATTTTCAATAGGTTTTTTGAAGACCTGCGAGATTATCCACAGAATGAAGGGTTATAGCAATCCCTTTATCTGCACACCAGCGGAGGTGATTTTTGATGAAGAATGATTTTGAGGATATATGCTGTAAAGGGTGGATGTCCAATCCACTACTAAAACAGCGAGACAGCCAACTCATCCGTAGCAGAATGAAGCGGTTTTGTGAGAAAGGAGTTGCATATATCACACATGCGGCATAACCGCACGATTTACAACCACGAAAACTAAAATGGGAAACGGTGAACACCCGCGAAGATGAAACACCGCTTCCACCACAACGCCCTAAGGCGGTGCAAGAATAGTCTATCACATTCTACATTGTCCTTCAAGGTGTTGTGCAAAAACAACAGTGAAAGGATGATTTTCTATGAGAAGCATTTTGCAGGAATTTGCCTACGGCAATATCACACCGAACGACCAAAGTTTCAAGAAAAATTCCGCATTTGGCGAGGCGATGAAAGCGCTTACCAACAATGAGGAAAAACTGCTCGCCCGTCTTGGCGGCGATGATAAAGAGATATTTCAGAAATACATTGACGCGCAGGGCGAAGTCAATCGGCTGACCGCCGTGAAAAACTTAATTTACGGCTACAATCTCGGATTACTTATGACAGCGGAAGCCTTTCTCCAAAGCGGCGAATTAATTTCCGGCGAGAGGGAGGAATCGTGATGGACTACATCAAAGACGCATTCTCCCGTATGAACTTGCAGCAACTCCGCAGTTTTCTCCTGTATGGCACAGACGATTACTCGGATGACACGCTGCCTTACCGTGACAAGTTAAAATCAGATTGTGACCCCATTTACAAGCGGATTGAAAGGATCTATCCAGATGGGGCGCAAAGGGATGAAGCTGCCGCCGATCTCTCCAGAGCCCTGACCGCTTATGAGTATGTTTACATGGAATTGGGAATGAAAGCAGGAGCGAGATTACTCTATCAGCTACTTTTGACCGATGATCAGCCGCCCAAAGAAAAAACAGAATAGCAACCACCACGGAAGGGCTGTCAAGAGATTGACGGCTCTTTTGGGGTTATATGATATAATTAATCTTATGTTAGCACTCAATACAGCAGAGCAGGAAATGTTATTAGCTATTTTTCTGGTATACTCAAATCACCGTACGGAAGGAGGTCAGCCATGCAAAACAATATATTGCAAAAAACTCTCGACTACATCGAAAATAATCTTAGAACCGAAATGACAGCAGATGAGTTAGCTAAAAATGCAGGGTATTCGACATACCATTTTTATCGCATTTTTTCTTCTGAAATGGGAATGTCTCTCGCAGCCTATATTTTGAACAGACGGTTGAAAACCGCGCTCTACGAAATCGCCAATGGTTATAAAGCGATTGATGTAGTCTTGGAGTATGGCTTTGATACCTATTCGGGTTTTTACAAAGCCTTTATCCGTGAGTATGGTTGTTCTCCGAAAAAGTATTTTGCTATATATGGCGTTCAGGTAAAAAAGCCGACTCAGATGGAGGTAAAAACAATGAGTATATCACGTAATGAAATCAAAGAGCTTTTGGAAAACTGGGATATTCCAAGCCTTGAAATCCATGATGTTGCTTACATGAATGGGGCGAAGATATCCGATGATGTTTGGCGTATCGGTGAGGATTATTTTCTCCGACACAGAACAGACAGGGAAAGACAAATCAGAAACTTGACCATCGCAAAAGCAATTCATGCCCAAGGTCTTGGCTCTGCACTTCCGTTTCCTACAAAATCAGGTGATGAGTATATAGACGGAGAAACGCTTACCATACTGACCAAGCGAGTAAAGGGTGTTCCCTATGAGTTATTCGACCAGTTCGGAGAAAAATACCTACAATATGCGGATGAGTGCGGTCGCGCCATTGCAAAACTACACAAGGCTCTGCTTACTATCGATGCCGAGATTGCCGTAGACGATGCTGATATATTCAAAACTGTCAGCGAGTGGGCACTGCCGAATGTGCAAAAGCAGAACGAACAATGGTCACTTGGACTGCCAGATATTTTTTTCACAGACTATATTAGCGTTTTTGGCAATCTGCAATCGAAGTTACCGCGCCAGATTATTCACCGTGACCCCAATCCAAGTAATATTTTGTTTGACGATAGCACTGTCAACGGCTTCATCGACTTTGACCTAAGCGAACGCAATGTCAGATTATTTGACCCCTGCTATTGCTCAACCGGTGTCCTTTGCGGAGCGGAGAGCGATGAGGAATTTGAAAAGTGGATTGATATTGCAAGGCAAATTCTCAAGTCTTACGATGCAGAGAATCCGTTGACCACCGAGGAGAAACAATCGGTTTTCTACGTGCTTTGTTCAATTCAAATGATATGCGTTGCATACTTTAACGGTATTGATGACTCAGATTTCAAGCGGCTGACGCAGACAAACCGAAAAATGCTTCCATTCATCGTTAAGAACAAAGAAAAGCTATGTCAGATATTCTAAATATGCTGCGCAACAAAGGAGCTGCCAATCAAATGGCTGCTCCTTTGTTGCAGTGCGAACAATCACATAACTTTATAACTGTTACGACCTTCTCGTTTTGCTTCAATCATAGCATTTTCTGATTTTTCTATCGTTTCTTTTGCATCCGAAATGTCTGATGGTATCTTCACAATGCCCATACTGATGGAAAATTTGAATGGATTGCCGTTCCAAACAACATCGTTATCCGAACAAGCGATGATTTTCTTTGCAATTTCCTCTGCAAAAGCGGAATCAGTGTTTTTCGTAAGAATAACGAAGTGATCGGCACCTATGCGGAAAAAGTCCGTGCCGTTTTGTATACTTCTGCCAATTCTTGCCGCCGTCTCTGCAATGGCAGCATCACCAGCGTCATGACCTCTTTGCTCGTTAATGGCCATCAAGTGGTCAATATCGGCGCAAATAATGTAAGTGCCTTTAGACGCCAGTATTTTTTCGCTTATTTCTGTTAAGTCATATCGTTTAATCATATTAAAACCTTCTTTCTCGTTAATAATCAGGCGTGGGTAAAGCTCCGAAAAGCATTGCCCTTTTCGGTAAGCCGATGGAGATAGCAAAAATTGCTTTTTGAACGCGCGGGAGAAGGATTCCATGTTGGCATAGCCAAAATCAAAGGCAATCTCTGTTATGCTCTTTCCCGTATTCGTAAGATCAAAAGCCGCAATGCAAAGTTTTCTTTTGGCAATGTAATCTCCCATGCTTATATGGAGAGCGCGGGAAAACATACTTTGCAAGTGTGATAACGATACATAAGAAGCTTGAGCCACATCATTTACGGTAATCCGCTCTCTCAGGTTGTTTTCGATAAATTCTATCGCGCAGACCAAAGAAATAAAGTTTTTCATATCTCCCCTCGCTTTCCTGTGTAATAAGATCATGATCTATTTATAGAATAACAAATGAAAGCCACAGCTGCCTGACTTTTTATCTTGTTTTGAAATGTAGCCGTTTACAGCCGTTCATTTTCT
>JAVBKA010000230.1:0-5367 GCA_031546715.1 Oscillospiraceae bacterium
TGAAAAAGTACTTCCCCATCAAAGACGGCATATTTCAAAGAGTTGTCGCCCACGTTAAAGCTGTTGACGGCGTAACCTTTAACATTAAGCGTGGCACGACCATGGGTCTTGTTGGTGAATCTGGCTGCGGAAAAACCACTGTTGGTCGTTCGATTCTGAATTTAGCAGGTAAATCAGGCGGTCAAGTGCTGTTTAACGGCGAAGAGATATACGAAAAATCCCATAATGAAATGAACGCCCTCCGCACAAAAATGCAAATTATATTCCAAGACCCGTACTCCAGTCTTTCCCCCCGTCTACCAGTTGGCGACATTATTGGTGAGGCTGTTTTAGAGCATGGTCTTATAAAAAAAGAAGAATACAGCGACTATCTTGACAAAATTATGGGCGATTGCGGCTTGCAACCCTACCATAAAGACAGATATCCCCATGAATTTTCCGGTGGACAAAGGCAAAGAATATGTATCGCCAGAGCCTTGGCATTAAACCCTGAATTTGTGGTATGCGACGAACCTGTCTCCGCACTTGACGTTTCCATTCAAGCTCAAATTATAAATCTTCTCATGGATTTGCAGAAGAATTACCATTTGACATATCTGTTTATGTCTCACGATTTGTCAGTAGTTGAGCATATTTCAGATACAATCGGCGTTATGTACCTTGGCAGTCTTGTTGAGTTTGGCTCGAAGGACAATATTTTTGCAAACCCTCTGCATCCATATACAAAAGCACTTTTCAGCGCAATTCCAATCCCTGACCCCACAGCAAAGATGAACCGCATAGTACTTGAGGGTAGCATTCCCTCCCCTGTCAATCCCCCATCAGGCTGCAAATTCCACACCCGCTGCGCAAGTTGCATGGAAAAGTGTAAAACCGTCGCACCTGAAATTAAGGAAATAGAACCAGGGCATACCGTGGTTTGCCATCTATACGATTAATACATCAAGAGGGTCGATTATATCGACCCTCATATTCTTTTACTGAGAGGACTGGAAAACCGTGGCAAAACAGCATGACGACGACGACGGCCGTGTGATATTTGACATGAGCGGTCTTAACGATATTAGTAAGCCAAGCTTAGAAAATTTAGGCGAAGCGAGAAAAAAACCAAACAAATCAGAACGCCGCCAACGCCCATACGTAGAAATGTCCAACTCCGACGCCCGCAAAGCCGCCTTTAGCGCAACCCTAGCAGCCCTACTAGTAGCAGGCGTTTTTATCGTCGGCATAGGTCTGTTCATTTTGTTTTGCGTATATGTCTGGTTTAGGTAACAAGCACCAACCCGTACAACAGCCCATCAGCCGCATCCAAAAAAATTTAATGTCGCCCCTAAAATATACCGATTCTACGTTGAATCGGACGAAAGCAACCACCCACGCACAGCACACGTTCCATGGGCATGTGGGCGACAAAGAGGGTGCTTTGCTTCCTTTACCACCCCTCGTAAAGGAAGTGCCCCCGCGGCATGAGCGGAACGAGAAAAAATATGCGATTATACCAAAAGTGCAGCAAAACTCGGGCGAACAATGTTCGCCCCTACAACCACCTACGCCACAATGCAGCAAAACTCGGGCGAACAAAGTTCGCCCCTACAACCACCACACCTAAGATTCAGCACCCCCCCCCAAGGGACGGTGCGCAACGCCGCTGCGCTGTGTTGCGTTTCTTCTTACGACTATTTGGTTCGCTTCGGCGAAAAGTTAGACTTTCGAGCCTTGATAGGCTCGATAAAAGGCTTTGCCTTTTAAAACCATGAGCTTTTGAAAAAGCTCAAGCAAAACTTTTGCAATTACCAAAATAAAGTTTATAGCAATTTAATTGATTTTATGGTAAAATCAGTGAAGCGATGAAAAATGGGGCATTTCCGCTCATCGGAGATTTATTCGAAATGCTGCAATCCGCTTAGTAAAATGTTCTGGAGGTGTTACTACGAAAAGAAAAGTAAGCAAATTTACAGTTTTTATGATTGCTATGGTTACCTTTGTCGTAATCTTTGGAAGTATTTCAGTACAAAGCGTGATTACACTGAATAACAAATTTACTGTTTTAGCGGAACATCCCTTTGTAGTTTCAGGAGCAGTATATAAAATCCAAAATTATTTAGCTCAAAACAGAATTCGCATGAGCAGACTTGTAATGTACAATTCAGCCGAAGATTATGCGATAGTGGTCTATTCAATTGACGCACTGAACGCCTCAATTAATGCAGAGCTAGAAATTATGTTGGAAAGATATTTAGGTACTAAAGAAACCGTTATCGAAATACAAAATGCATATAACGAAATAATAGAGCAGGAAATGTATTTTTTAAATAGCGGACATTTATTCAATCGCGAGGACACCAATACGTTTATACAGGAAAAACTAGACCCCCATTACAACCAAATTTCAGACCTTACAAAGGGTATTCTAAAATTTATAGATAATACAGTAAACAGGCTCATGAGAGAATCAAAAGCCACAGTAACGATGGTGGTGGTTTCTACAACATTGTTTTCCATTGCCCTGATTGCAATCGGCATTGTCCTGAAGCGTATGGTGGACGCCAGAAGAAAGGAAAGAGAGTACAGAGATTTTTTATTCCAAGTACTTTCCGACCATGCCGATACTGTTTTTATGATATACAATTTACCTAAAGACAAGATAGAATATGTCTTCTCAAATTCTATGGATATTTTGGAGATACATCCCAACAAATTGCAAACCAGTAAAATGACAATTTTTGAGCATTGCAGTGGAGAAGATACCACCTTAGAAAATGCACTCAGATGTAACCAAATTGCCGCAAAAATGGAGCAGGAATATTTGTTTACCAAGCCACTGTCAAACCTAGCGGTGTGGATTTCTCTCGCTGTCCACCCTGTAGAAACTGGCGACGTTGTTGACCGCTATATTATCTCTGTCAGAGACTTGACAGAGATAAAAAACACTCAGCAAATTTTAAGAGATGCCCTTCTGAATGCAGAGAATGCAAACAGAGCCAAAAGCGACTTTTTGTCCCGTGTGAGCCATGAAATTCGCACCCCTATGAACGCAATAATCGGTATGGGAAATATCGCCAAAAGTTCCATTGATAACAAGGAAAGAGTTGAGGACTGCCTAAAAAAAATCAACATTTCATCTAAACATCTGCTAATGTTAATCAATGACATTTTGGATTTGTCAAAAATTGAAAGCGGCAAACTGTCAGCATTTAACGAATGCTTTAATATCACTGAGGCACTTAGAAACGCCATTACGGTAATTTACCCTCAAACAAAGGAGAAAAACCAAACTTTTGAAGTGAGTATTCCCAGTATTCCAACAGAAATGGTTATTGGTGATGCACTGCGACTGAATCAAATTTTACTTAATATTTTATCAAATGCTGTGAAGTACACCCCCGCAGACGGGAATATCAAGCTTCAGGTTAAGGAAACCATTGAAAATGACGGAAAAACTGCGATTTTTCAAATCGTTGTGTCGGATAACGGAATTGGCATGTCCGAGGATTTCCAGAAAAAGCTATTTAAACCCTTTGAACAGGAATATCATCAAAACATATCAAGAAATAACAGCACAGGCATTGGCATGGCAATTACTAAAAACCTTGTGCAGTTAATGAGCGGCGTCATTATGGTGAAAAGCGAGCCAAACGTGGGAACTACCTTCACTGTTGAGCTACCCTTTGAAATTAATACTGAATCCGAGAAAAAATACAACAAACTACCAGAATTTGATGCCTTACGTGTGCTTTTTGTTGATGATGACTTAACAGCTTGTGAAAATGCAGTGCTGCTTTCAAAACGCATTGGCGTGAACCTCCAGTGGACAACCTCGCCATATGATGCGTATGACTTTGTGCAGGCGGCAAATGCACGAAATGAGAACTTTCATGTTGCATTTATAGACTGGAAAATGCCAGACCAAGACGGCTTTGAGCTTGCAAAACGCATTCGGAGCTTAGTCGGGAACGATATGAAAATCATTATCATTTCGTCCTATGATACAGACGGTTTGCAATACAGATTAGCAGAATCTAAAGCAGATGAATTTATGCCGAAGCCTATCAGCAAGTCAATCATATACAATTTGTTTTTAGAATTAGTAGAAAAGCTTAAAAATTTAGCAGATTTACCGTCATATCATGACATGTCGCCCTCTAAAGGTAAGAATACAGCGTTAGTTGGAAAATGTATCCTAGCGGTGGACGATGTGGAGATTAATCTGGAAATCATGGAGCTTATACTGACAGACCGCGGTATAATTGTTGACAAAGCAGTTGACGGCGAAGAAGCCTGCGAGATATTTGCCGCCACAGAGGAAGGGCATTACGATGCCATTTTGATGGACGTCCAAATGCCGAAAATGAACGGCTATGACGCAACAAGAACAATCAGAAAAATGCACCGCAAAGACGCCGTAACAATCCCAATAATCGCCATGACCGCCGACGCATTCTCCGAAGATGTCTTAATGGCACTGGATTCAGGCATGAATTATCATATCTCTAAGCCTATAGATTCGGATAAGCTGTTTGAAACGTTAGAGAAAACAATGTTGTAGAGGCTATAGCCGTCCCATGCAAAAGCTCATGGTTTTAAAAGGCAAAGCCTTTTATCGAGCTGCGCACAGCTCGAAATCTATCCCTGAGCCGCGCGAACCAAAAAGTCGTAAGAAAAAACGCAACACAGCGCAGCGGCGTTGCGCACGCACTATAAAATTGCAGTAGCCTGAGATGGAACGGTAATCTCAGGCTACTGCTTTTTTTGGTATAATTTTATTATTGTTCTAGTTCCGCTCATGCCGCGGGGGCACTTCCTTTACGAAGGGTGGTAAAGGAAGCAAAGCACCCTTTTTCGTTGCTCAAGTGCCCATGGAACGTTTGCTATGCGTGGTGGTTGCTTGAGTCCGATTCAACGTAGAATCGGTATGTTTTGGGGGAGACAATAAATTTTTTTGGGTAGGTTTTGTGTACTTTTGATTTGTACTGTACGAATGCATTACGTTGTAGGGCAAGGGCTCTGCTCTTGCCGTCCTCTGAGGGGTTGCTGGTGGGGGTTTTACCACCCCGCCCGTTGGGCACCCCTCCACAGAGGGGAATTTAGGTGCGGGTTGAGGTTTACTATGTTGCTTAAGATAAAAACAGATTACGCAAGGCGACAAATTCCCCTCTGTGGAGGGGTGCCCGAAGGGCGGGGTGGTCACCATAGCCGCAAACTACGGTGAATGGTCGAGCAACGAAAAATATCACCAACCCAGCACGAAAAAGCTAGCAACCCTCAAACAACAACCACATAGCGCGGAGCAGCGGTCGTAGAACGCAACCGCGGTGACGAACGTGACAGCGACAGAGCCTAGATAGCCGCAAGTGCGGGCGCAATACG
>JAVBKA010000153.1:0-3474 GCA_031546715.1 Oscillospiraceae bacterium
ACGTATATTTGTGCCGCGCCCAAAAACTTGCCATGCCCTCTTAGGGATGAGTGTGCCCATTTCAGATAAATGAGCGCACTCTTTATCTGAAATATAGGTGTATTCCGTTGTAAATGGAACTTTCTGGGTAAATTAGCAATGCTTTTGATTTATGAATTCTATAGTGCTGGTTTTTAGATGTGCCCTATAGTCAAAATTTTAGACGTTTTTGACGTTAGGATTGTTTTATAAAATTCAAGCAACAGCTATGATTAGTTACCAGTTTGAACGCCTGTATTGGTGTTGTTTCCCACAAGATTACCAACGCCATTTACAATTGTTCCGATGCGCTCGTCTTGTCTGTCTATCTTGCCAGTAAAGAGAACAAAAATCAATGGATAATTGACGAAGAAGCCGCCGAAGTTGTACGGCGAATTTTCCAAATGGTCATTGATGGCAAGGGAGTGAATGAAATCGGTATAACCTTGAGGGCGGAGCAAATCCCTATCCCGTCCGAGCATTGGAAACGTATCGGCGCACCAGTGCGTTCCTCTCGATATACTGATCCCTACGCTTGGTCGCCTACAACCGTTGGCTACATTCTTTCAAAGCCTGAATATATGGGGCGCAAGGTTCTTGGAAAGACCGTATGCGAGAGTTACAAAACGAAAAAGCATCGGCATACCGAGCCAGAAGAACGCTATGTATTTGATGGGGCGATACCCGTAATTGTAGACGAGGAAACATGGCACAACGCAGGGCGGCTACGCAAGACGGTACGTCGTTCACCCAAAAGCAATGAGCCGCCACACCGTTTGACGGGGTTACTGTTTTGTTCTGATTGCGGGGCGAAAATGACCCACAGAAATGCAAAAGTTAAAACTGGTGGCACAGATAATTCGTACATTTGCGGTAGTTACAGACAGCTTACACGAGATTGCACAATGCACTATATCAGCACACGAAACATGGAAAAGCTGATACTTACTGCCATTCAGCGTGTTAGCCGATACGCTCGTGAGAACGAGGACGAGTTTGTTCAAAAGGTTCGGAAATCATCAGCCATAAGGCAGGAAGAATCGGCTAAAGAGCATAAGCGTCAGCTAGGCATAGCGAAACAGCGGCATAAGGAGCTCGACAGTCTTGTGAAAAAACTATATGAATCTTATGCGACTGGAATTATACCCGACAAGCATTTTGAACGCTTACTTGCCGATTATGATAGTGAACAGGTGAACTTGGAATCCGCTATAGCAGAATTGAAAACAGAGCTTGACAGCTTTAACTGTGACAGCGTGAGAGCCGATAAGTTTATCGAAATGGTGAAAAGGTACACCGACTTTTCGGAGCTTACAACACCTATGGTGAATGAATTTATTGAGAAAATTATTGTCCACGAAGCCACTGGCGGTAGAAAAGACCGCAAGCAAAGCGTTGACATTCATCTAAATTTTATCGGCGCATTTGTTGTGCCTGATGATATCGTAATCCCTGAAAAAACAGAAGAAGAACACCGCAATTTTGAAGAAAAGGCCATGAAAAAACAGAAACAGCTTGCTCTCTCAAATGAAAAAAGGAAAAGTCGTAATGCAGAGTTTCAAGCTCGTAAAAAAGCAAACCTTTTAACAGCGGAGGAAGAAGAAAAGGAGCAAAGGCGGCTCGAAAAAAATCGTGTATGGTTTCGCCAGTATCGGCAGAGCAAAAAAGACATGGTGGTGGTCGGTCAATGAAAAATGTTGATTATTTTATAGAATCAGAGTATACTGAATATGGAGTGATGTGCTATGAGAATACCAAAAGTTTATCTTGAAACCTCTGTTTTTAATTTTGTCTTTGCTGATGACGCACCTGATAAGCGACAAGATACGTTAAAAATGTTTGAAGAAATTAAAGAGGGTAAATACTATCCGTTTACTTCTAATTATGTTTTGCAAGAGCTTTTGCTTGCGACTGAGCCGAAGAAAAGTCAAATGGTTGAGCTAATCGAGAAGTACGACATTGTTTTTCTTCCAGCCAGCGCAGAGGCAGAGAGGCTCGCAGATATTTACGTAAAAGAGGGCATTATTCCAGCCAAGTATTCTACGGATGGTGTCCATATCGCTATGGCAACTGTGAATGATTTAGACTTCATTGTCAGCTTTAATTTTAAGCATATCGTAAAACGAAAAACAATATTGATGACGGAAGCCGTTAATATAAGTGAGGGTTACAAGAGGGTCGGAATTTTTTCTCCAACGGAGGTGATTGAAAATGACGAATGAGCCAACAGCAATGAAAGAAATCCACGACATACGTCTAAAAATCCACGAAGAAACAAAGGATATGTCGCCCGAGCAGCGTGCTAATCACGCAAATGCGCAGGCTCAGAAATTGATGGATCAGTACGGGCTGAAATTGCATATGCCTGTTGAGGCGGCGAACAGAAAAATAGTATAATGTGAGTATAGCAAAGACGGATACCTTTTGGGTACCCGTCTTTTATATTGGAAAATACTGATTATTACAATTGACAGACCAATGTTCAAGTGCCACCGAGTTTGCTTATTATTGGGCATGAGCCAAGTCCCAAGTTTTAATTTCTATAAACGGATTACATTGTGCAAGCGTAAGTCTATTGCATTTGCCTTTTACAGCGGTGAAGTTCTGTGTTGCAATATTAAATGCCTGTATGAGGCTGTCATTGTCTAAGTGTGAAGCTAACGTCGTATGTGGAACCCATTGAAGCGGCAAATACTGTCCATAACCGCAATGATGAGCAAATGGTTTCACAAGTCGGTTTATATTGGTACAGGCATTTAATAAATACTCATTCATTACGGGTGCGGCAAATAGAACGTTTGGGACAAATGACCCAAGTGACACCCATATTACATCACCTGTCGTGAAATTGGTAATGTTATTATCCACTTCGCTCACTATTATATTAACTTCTTCCGTATAAAAATCTGCAATAGTGATATGTGGTGGGATATTTGTGTCAACCATATAACTACTCGCACCACTGTTAGCAATAGAACTGATGATGCTATTAAAGTAAGATTCTGTGTCTTTGTCAAAATATAAGGTAAGGGCATAATCCATTTTATCTACTCCTTCTGAAAATATAAACTCGCTACTGTATATTGCACACTACAATCGTCCGTAGCTAACGATTCTTAGATAGTTTATCGCTGTCGATAATCTTGATACCTACGCTATAAGCCAGTTTTAAGCACTGCGGTCATAAATGCTTATAATGTGGTACTTAGAGGTTAAAATGACTTTGAAGTAACACAAGCGTATTTTGAACTGTGCTTTCTTCAGTTCGGACAATGTTAAAAAAATTGTATTTACGGACATCTTCGTAAATTTCTTCAACGCCTATTCTAAAAAGCTCATCTTGCACTGCTATTTTTTTCTCTGGTTCTTTTAGCGATAAGATACAATCTAAAAATGCCTTATGGCTTTCTCGCTTTAAATAGTTTTCACATGTGACCAATTCAGGAGTAGCAAACA
>JAVBKA010000063.1:0-6495 GCA_031546715.1 Oscillospiraceae bacterium
AATGAACCATGTATCGTGTTCATCCACCTTTTCGAGAAAAACATCCAACGTGATTTTGCCTTTTTGCGTGTACTTTGCAGAATTATCCAAAATGTTTTTTAAAATTTGCCAAAGCCGTGTTTGGTCAGAGTATACGCGGTTCGGTAAATCGGAACTCATTTGCAGTGTGATTTCAACAGGCTTGCTCCCGACTCGCTGAGAAGCCATTAAAAGTGCGTTGGCAACGACTTCTTCCAAATCAATTTCTTCAAAGTGAAGAGAAATTTCTTCCGCTTCTATCTTTGAAAAATCTAAAATATCTCCCATAATTGTCAAAAGGTTTTTAGCAGAGCCGTCAATTTTTTTGAAAACATCAATCATCTCTCTACTTTTCAGCTTCTTTAGCTCAATTTCTGCAAGTCCCATGATGGCATTCATTGGGGTACGGATTTCGTGGCTCATGCTGATTAAAAATCTATTTTTAAGTTGGTTAGCATCTTTTTCTTTCTCAGCAATTTTAAAGAGTAATTCCGTTCTCATTTTTTCTTCGCTGATATCCTGAATGACTAAAATGATTGCGTCGTCGTTTTTAAAAACAATGGAACGCCCAAACATTCTTGCTTCTATAGCCCTTCCTGACTTCGCAATGTAGACATCCTTTGTTTCCAGCGGAATCTTTTGTTCGAGGAGGTCTTTAAAAAATCCTTTCCTTGTCTCGTTTGTGTATTCGCTGCCGGTAACAGGAAGAAGCTTGTCTAAATCGGAATGGATTGCTTCTTCATAATCGTCAAATTCAAGCAAATTAATATATGCTTTGTTGGCAAACAGCCGTGACCTATCAACGTTTGTAATAGTAATGGCGACGGGGACGGAGTCCAGAACAGTAATCAATTCTCGTTGAGCTCTTGTTACAGTATCCTTTTTGGTCTCAGTATCTTCAACGTCAATAAGCCACGCATATAGCTCGTTTCCTTTGATATGCACCGGTTTTGAGATATTGAGATAAAAACGGTGCTTCTGTCCATTTTTTAATTTCAGCAAAACAACCTCTGCATAGACAGACCCCTCGGCATTGGTTTTTTTGAGCAGTTCATCAATGATACTTTCTTGCGAGAAGATGGACGTTACAGAACAACCAAGCTGTATATCAAAGGTTTCTACTGCCAGCTTATTATATTTTGTAAATTTGCCGTCCTCCAGTGCGAAGAAGAGGATTGGGGCACTGTCCAGCGTCGTGATGAGTCTGGTTTGCGCCTCGTTAATCGTTTTGTCCTTGGCAAGGAGTTCTTCAACGCTGTGCAGCTTGGTAGACATATCAATCAGTTGTATGTTTTTTATCTTTAGTTTTCTAAAATAAGTCGCAAGCCAAATGATTAATGCAATAAATGCAACTAATGTGATTGAATACAACATGGCTGGGACTGGGTAGGTTTTGAAAAGGTTTGCAGGAACATTGACTATTGCCGCACCCTCTGGCAACTGTGACCGTTTGATATTAAAACGCTCCATGACCGCATAATCAAACTTCCACATGTTCGGGCAATCCATAACGGCAGGCTTTTCCAATGGCGAATCAGCCTCCAGTACTTCAACTGCAAGCTTTGCGGCGGACGCACCCTGCTCGTACCCATCTATATACTTGCCACCAATTTGTCCATAACCAAAGCTATTGGAAGTTAGCCCAAAAATAGGCACTGTGCTTGCTTTGTAAAGCTCTGATTGAGCTTCCATTTCCGAGAAAGCTTGATTGGTGCTGTCGTACAGGTATTTACCCATCAAAATCAAGGTATCACTTGATAGGTTTTGAACTTTACTAAGCAGTTTTGCAAAATTCATGTTCTCGTTATAGGTGATTTTCACATTTGTTACTTCTGCAAGTTGATTTTCGATATTTGTTCTAAAATCAACGCCATCATCTGTAAAATCGTTGATTACAAGTATGTTTTGGGTCTTTGGAAAAAGAGTGAGCATTTGTTCAACTGTTTCTTTCGCAGAGAGACTTTCTTCAATGCCTGTAAAATACTTCTCAAAACCGTATATTTTTTCATGCGTATAGTTTTCTATCCCACAAAATATGACAGGTACCTTCGGAAACTGCACATAATACTCGCTTTTTATAAAATCCAGCGCATTCTGGTCAGCAACGATAATTGCGTCTGGTGCTTTATCAAGGTATTCACTTCGGAGCATGGCAAATAGAAATTTCGCCCTTGCCGAATTTGCTACAATTCCGTCAGAAGCCAAGCTGCGGGAATCGATTGCATAAGAATCTTTATCAAAAATCGAATCCAATCCGCCACGCAGTTGTGAATTCCAAACCGAGTCACTACTCTGGGAGGAAATGAACAAAATTTGCTTCTTCGCATTACTGCCCTCTGGCTCAGTCCGTGATTCTCCGTTGTATAAAATTCGGTCATATTCGCCGCTGTCCTTCATTTTTACAAGCTCCTCTGCAAGTTTAGGAGCGAGATCAGCATGTTTTTTATTCAAATAAATGTATCCGTTAGAAACGTCGATTTCGCAGAGCCTCTTGACTGTGCTAGGAACGTACATTTCTTCATCGCCAACTGAGCGCACCAAGGCTACGTCGCATAAACCAGCGGCGAGCGCGTCTAAAAGTTGAACGTTTGTGCCATACCTTGCTAAGCCGCTTACGTCACTGGGTATGTTTTCATCGAGGAAAGGCTTCTGGAACAATGTTCCGACCTTATGACCTGCAAGGTCTTTCCAAGTCTTTATGTCTAAGTCGCTGTCAGAGCGTACAAATACATAGGTATATTGAGCTGCAAAAGGCTCTTGTACCATAATAAGGTTGGGGTATTTGGCGTCGATACCCGAATTATGTATCGAAAACCCATCTTTTTCGCTACTGTTGACAGATTCGGCCGCAGCGGTGGTTCCCTGTTGACTAATAGATAGGTCATAGCCGAGATTTTCAAGTGCAATATTCAAGACTTTATCCAGCGAAGAAGAAAAGTCGTTGGCAACAGCAAAATTCAAAGTAGGCAAATCTTCCATTGCATAAGCTACTTGGGCAGGGAATGCGATAATTATGCTCAGACAAAAAAGAAAAGCAAGGTTCTTTTTTAATTGCTTCACATTGATGCTCCTTACTAAGTTTGTAATACAATGGTCAATTTTCAAAAATGCAATTGTGGTATATTTATTTGCATAAATGCAAGGTTTAGGTATAGTTAAGTAGTTACAGGTTCCGTTATTGTCATAATTGTATGTACATTTTCATGTATCACCTCTAATCGATACCATTATACCACAAAATATTGGATAATACAAGCCCGGTTAAATGGAAAATCACGTAACGACAACTACGCCGACTGTCCAAAATATGGCCCAATCGGCGTAGATATTTGTTCGCAATCTAGACCCTTTGCGTTCCTCTTTGTAAATACTCCGCCCACACGGTTTCAAACCAATTATTGCATTCGGGAATAGGGCGCACAGCACTGTATTCCGAGACAAATGCGCCATTTTTAAGCATGGTTGCCAATAAGCAGTTTTCGTCTTGAATCTCTTCGGGAATCACACTGTAATCATCGCCACAGTACTCAACCACCAAGCCCTTTGTTTTCTCTTTGCAGATTATCGTAATTGAGGAGTAACAGCACTTCAATTTTGTTATCGATTACAAATTTCCTGACATGAGTATAGTTTCACGATACCTCAAAAATTAATGCAGTAGTGTTTTCCAGTATCAGCGCGTTCGGGTTAACAAACCAAATTCCTACGTATGCATATTGACTGTTTTACTAATCTCAGATAAAAACTGAACATCTTTCGGTCTTTAAGGCTTCCTACTGCGTTGTCGTCAATCGCCTGCAATAAGCATTGCTCAATCCTCCGCCTTGCAGAAAACCTTAAATCCTCAAAAACCTTGTCTCAATTTTTATCTAAGAATATTCTCAAGCCACTACTCCACCGACTTATTTTCGATTTTCTCCGCCAACTCGGTCAAATAGATCCAACGCTCCATTTTTTCAGACAACAGGGCAGACAACATATCTTTTTCAGCGATAATCAGCGTCAATCCCTCGTAATTACTAGAATCTTGCAGCATTTGAGTTTCTAACGATTTCAGCTTTTCTTCAAGGTCAGCAATTTCTTTATCAATAGAATCAAACTCCGCTTTTTCTTTAAATGTAAATTTTAGCTGTTTCGGTTTTTCTCTTGCCTCTGTTTTCTTTTCAGCTTTATAATTATCTTGTTTTGCAGAAGTATTCGTGGATTTATTAGCCGTTATTTTCTCAATATAGTCCGAATAACCTCCGACATATCCACTAATTTCCTCACCGTCACAGATTTCAAAAACTGTATCAACAACTTTGTCAAGAAAATACCTGTCGTGGGATACGACTATAACAGCACCGCCAAAGTTTTCAAGGTAATCCTCAAGCACTGAAAGTGTTTTAATATCTAAATCATTTGTAGGCTCGTCAAGCAGTAGCACATTAGGCGCTTCCATCAAAATTCGCAGTAAGAAAAGCCGTCTCTGTTCTCCGCCGGACAGTCTGTTAATGGTATTATACTGTAAGGCGGGGGAAAACAAGAACCTTTCCATAAGCTGAGACGCTGATATTGTCCCCTCAGAGGTTACGATTTGACCGGACACCTCACGAATATAGTCGATAGCGCGAACATTGAGCCATTTTGACAAATCATATTCCTGCGAGAAAAAGCCGATTTTTACGGTTTCTCCAACATCAACAGTGCCGCTATCGGGATTTATCAGCCCTGCGATTATTTTTAGCAGTGTAGATTTTCCGCTTCCGTTTCGTCCGATTATTCCAATGCGCGCATCACGCAAAACCATATACGAAAACGGCTTAAAAAGCGGCTTTTCATTATAGCTTTTAGTTACATTTATAAGCTCGATTGTCTTTTTGCCTAGGCGGGATGACATTAAATTCATTTCAATGCTTGATGCTTGCGTTGGTATATCACGCTCTTCAAGCTTTTCAAACGCCTCAATGCGATATTTGCTTTTTGTCCCTCTCGCCCTTGCTCCACGTTTAATCCATTCAAGTTCTCTTCTGTACAAGCTTTGATTTTTGCGTTCTGTGGCAAATTCCATCTCTTCTCGTTCTGCTTTTGCCAGTAAATAGTTTGAATAATTTGATGGATATGAGAAAAGGTTTCCGTTTTCAATCTCAATAATGCGGTTTGACACATTATCTAAAAAATATCTGTCATGAGTTATCATTAAAATAGCACCTGAATAACGTTTAAGGTAACTCTCAAGCCACACTACCATTTCGCTGTCCAAGTGGTTGGTCGGTTCGTCTAAAATTAAAAGCTCACATGGGATTAGTAAGGCACTTGCGATTGCTAAACGTTTCCTTTCGCCGCCAGACAGACCCTTTACAGACAGAGTAAAATCTCGAAATCCGAGCCTTGTTAGTATGTTTTTTGCTTCATAGTCCATCGCTTCTCTTGTTTCGGATGATGCGCCCTCAAAAACCTGCTCTAATATGTTCAAATTGTTTTCGTATACGGGGGTTTGGGGCAAAATGCTTATTTTTGTCGTCGCGGGCTTTGAAATTACGCCAGAATCCGCTGTTTCAACACCAGCGATAATTTTGAGAAAAGTAGATTTTCCTGCACCATTTACACCGATAATGCCGATTTTATCTCCATCATTTAAAAAAATGGAGACTTCGTTTAAAAGTTTCTTGTCTGTATAGGTTTTAGATATTTTTTCTGCGGACAGTATAATCAAATTAGCACCTCGGAAAAAAGTTTGGCAGTACAGTCATTTTTAGCGGGATAATCTTTACTATCTAGACGGCTTCCTGTAATTAGTATTCTTCGTATTTTTTACTTGGTTTTGCTGCTTTACGTGAAGTTTTGTTGAATTATCTGTGCCTTTTTTCAGTTCGGGCTTTATGCGCGGCGGTCTAGGCACTGTTTGCGACTCAATATGTTCAAAAATACGCATGGGATAAAGCTGATTTTCTATAACTTTTATTTCAAACCCAATTAGCTCTTGAATGTCCTTTAGATATTCTTTTTCGTCAAAATCACAGAAAGAAATGGCGATTCCACTTAGCCCTGCCCTGCCAGTTCTGCCGATTCTATGCACATAGGACTCAGGAATGTTAGGCAAATCGTAATTTATAACATGGGAAAGCTCGTCAATATCAATACCTCTTGCGGCGATGTCTGTGGCAACGAGCACACGAATTTTGCCTTCCTTAAAATCAGAAAGTGCGGACTGCCTCGCCCCTTGGGACTTATTTCCATGTATGGCTCTGGCGGCTACGCCCTCTGCTTCCAAGGTTTTAAATATTTTATCCGCTCCGTGCTTAGTCCGCGAAAAAACGAGTGCGGATACTATTTCCTTGTTTTTTAAAAGCTCCAAAAGTAAGGGGCATTTGTTTTGCTTATCAACAAAATATATGGACTGTTCAATCATTTCAACAGTGGAAGAAACAGGCGTAACCGTCACGGTTTCAGGTTCATACAAGATAGAATTAGCAAGCCTTGCAATTTCTGGCGGCA
>JAVBKA010000018.1:0-16901 GCA_031546715.1 Oscillospiraceae bacterium
CGCCGCACCCAAGGCTTACCGCAATTTACCAAGCTCCCGCTTTGTCGCCGCAAAAGCCGAAACACACGGCATATACAGCAGTTTAAAGACCATAAACGACCATGCTGTCAGGGGCGTGAACACGCTTCTCAAGACCTCGTGAAGTGAATCCTCTTCTGTATTATAAAGCACTGCCATGGTGGAAACAACCGCTTCCTTTGCGGTAAAGCCTGTCAAAATCGCAGTTGACGCTTCCCACTCACCAAAGCCCAGCGGCTTAAACACCGGAGAAATAAACGTACCGACATCTGCTAACAGGCTGTCGTTGTCGTCCTCCACCATTTTAAAGCTTGAGTCAAAGCTTGACAAAAACCAAATAACAACGGTCGCCGCAAAAATAACGGTAAATGCGCGTTTCATAAAGTCTCCCGCTTTGTCCACCAACAGCAGCAAAACGGTTTTCAAAGACGGCAAACGGTAAGGCGGAAGCTCCATAACAAAGGGAGTTTGACCGCTTTTAAAGAATTTTAAGTCTTTAAAGAAGAATGCGCAAAGTACTGCAACCACAATGCCGATAAAATATATAGCCGTCATAACCAACGCCGCATGAGTGTCAAAAAAGGCGGCAATAAACAGACCATATATAGGAACGCGGGCGGCGCAGGACATAAAGGGAGTTACCAAAATTGCAAGGCGGCGTTCCTTCGCACTGCTCATGGTACGTGTTGCCATAATGGCAGGAACACTGCAACCAAAGCCCATAATCATTGGGAAGAATGCTCGTCCGGAAAGTCCGAACCGTGAAAGAAATCTATCCATAACAAAGGCGGCACGAGCCATATAACCAGTGTCCTCTAATATAGACAAGAACAGGAACAGCAATAAAATTACAGGTAAAAAGCCAAGCATGGAGAATATACCCGCCAGCACGCCGTCAACTACAAGACCTTGCACCCAATCCGAGGCATTTGCACTTTCCAAGGCAGTTCCGATTGTGCCAGTTATTAAGTCAAGAAGTCCTGCAAAGGAGTCAGCAATAAATGTCCCGATTGGTCCGAAGGTGAACCAAAAAACGAACGCCATTATTCCCACAAAGCACGGAATTGCGGCGATTTTATTAGTAAGTACACGGTCAATTTTGTTGGACAGGGTCATCTCCCCTGCTTTTCTTCCTCTGCGTATGTGCTCATTAACTAAATGTGAAACAAAGGTATATCTGGCATCTGCAAGAGCCGCATCGGACTCTAAATCCATTTTATGCTCCATTAGTTCAACTATTTCTTGAATTATGTGCTTTTCATGATTATCAAGTCCAAGCTTGTCTTGAATAATAGCGTCGCCTTCAACCAGCTTTGTCGCTACATAACGTCTGGGCAAATGAGTTGCGGCGGATTTAGCCTCAACAAGGTGGGTAATGGAGTGAATCGCTTCGTGGAGATACCCTTCGCAAATGTCGTTTAACGGCGGAACAGTTTTTTTCACCGCGGCATCCTGCATAGCAACAATAAGCTGAGGTATGCCGTCGCCATTTCTGGCGGAAATGGGCACTACTGGAATGCCAAGCTCCTTTTGAAATTCTGCGAAATTTATAACGTCGCCATGAGCGAGAGCTTCGTCCATCATGTTGAGGGCGATAACCATAGGCTTGCCTAGCTCACAAAGCTGAAGAGTTAGGTAAAGATTGCGCTCAAGGTTCGTTGCGTCAACAATATTGACAATAACATCTACTTCATTGCTGGTCAAAAAGTCTCTGGAAACCACTTCTTCCAGGGTATAAGGTGATAACGAGTATATACCGGGCAAATCCACAAGCTGAATGTTTTTATGCTTAATAAGTGTTCCCGTTTTACGTTCAACAGTAACCCCCGGCCAGTTTCCCACATGCTGATTTGAGCCTGTAAGCTGATTAAAGAGGGTTGTTTTGCCGCTGTTCTGGTTTCCTGCAAGCGCAAATGTCATTTTTGTGCTCCTCCCTCATTTGGTACGACTAAAATCCGACATGCGTCTTCCTTCCGAAGGCTTAAGTCATAACCTCGCAAGTGAATTTCCATAGGGTCGCCCAAGGGTGCGACTTTGCGTTTAAACAGCGGAATTTTCGGCGTAACACCCATGTCCAGCAGCCGTCTGCGCAGAGACCCCTCGCCTCCTACTTGAAATACCGTGCACCATGTACCAACAGGCAACTCAGACAGCGGGATAGCATTTTTTGCAACGTGCTGGGGAATCCCCGGAACGTGGCTATGGTCATGCTTATCGTTTATATCGTGTTGCGCGATGGTCTGAGGTCCGTGTCTATCTTTATTGTCCATATGTAACCTCCAGAGTCTGTTTGTTAGCTATCCCTAAAAGAGTTATATCATACTAACAAATCTTATATCCTTATTATATAGGCTTTTTTTAGATTGTCAATACAGATATTTCAAGTTGGCGATATTTTTTTCAGATGTATTGCAGGGCAGTGTGTGCAGGGCGTTGTGTCGGTATTCGGATTCTGCTTGTACAAGGTAGTAATTTGGTGTATAGTTTAATAGAATTGTTCGATAACCTGTTCCCCCTTCTATAGTGCCGTGAAGCCCAACCACCCCGTCGCTGTGCGCCACCCCTCCAAAGGAGGGGAATTTACGAACAAAGTAGTTTATTCCCCTCTGTGAATTGGAATTTAAAAGTAAAGCACCTATTCCCCTCTGTGGAGGGTGCCAACCGCAGTTGGCGGGGTGGTCGCCCAAGCAGCTTATTGCGGTAAATGGTTACCGAGCATGTCTAATAGTGTATGGCTGTTTTGACAAAAGTTTTGAGAACATGGCAAGTTTTGCGAATATTTCTGGAAAATTCTTGTCTTAATAGGTGAAGCCCCTGTAATATGCAGAGGAGGGATAATGTGGAGGATGCTCAAATAGTTGAATTATACTGGTCTCGCAACCAGTCGGCAATCAATGAGAGCAGTGCAAAGTACGGTCAAATGCTCAAGCGCATTTCACATAGTATACTGTCAAATTATGAGGACTGCGAAGAATGCGTAAACGATGCATACATAAAGGCATGGGACACCATGCCGCCCCAAAAGCCAGTCAGTCTTGCGGCGTACTTAGGACGCATTACCCGAAACATATCCATTAACCGCTGGCATAAGACCCATGCAAAAAAGCGTGGCGGTTATAACGAAATACTCACCGAACTGTCCGACTGTATTCCATCACCCGAAACTGTTGAAGCAGAGCTAGAAACTAAAGAGCTGACCAGAATTATAACCGCATGGCTGTATTCACTACCTCAAGACGACAGGGTTTTATTCCTCCGTCGTTACTGGTTTGGGGACAGCATTGGCAGACTTGCGGCAGAATCCTTGACCACGCCAAACAAGCTGGCTGGGCGAATGTACCGCTTGCGTGAAAAATTAAAATCCGAGCTTGAAAAGGAGGACATTACGCTGTGAACAAAAAGGATTTATTCAACGCCGTCACGGATGTACCGGACGAGCTTGTTAATGAGGCAAAAAACACCAGACTAAAGCATTGGCTTCCGTGGCAGAAACTAACAGCACTTGCGGCTGCGACAGCGGTACTGCTTGGGGTTGTTTTTGGGCTGCCTTATTTTGTCGGTAGCTCAGGAGGGGCTTTGTTGGATGTGGTTTTCCCAAAGGCGTATGCGTTTAATGATATTTCTGCTCGTAAAGCGGTTATGGAGGAAAATCCTGTTGCCGATGATTTTCTTGCGTCATTAAACGAATTTTCCTATAAAACAGCGTCGCAAATCTTTGCTGACAGGACGGGCAATACGAATTATTCTCCTGTTTCCCTCTATTTTGCGTTGGCAATGGCGGCAAGCGGAGCAGAGGGCAAAACGTCTTATGAATTGCTGTCTTTGTTAGGAGTACCCAGCCGAGCTGCACTTTCCACGCAATGCGGGAATCTTTATCGTCAGTTGTACAAAAATAACAGTATTGGGAAGTTAAAAATAGCTAACTCCTTGTGGATGGACGATCAGATTATTTGGAAGGACAGCTTTATAAAAAACGCCGCTGAAAACTTCTATGCCCGCTCCTTCAGCGTGGATTTTTCCAATGAAAAAACGGGTAAATCCATGGCAAAATGGATATCTGAGAATACAAATAACACCCTTGCTCCGGAAATTACACCTGTTCCGGAACAGATTTTATCAATACTAAACACGGTTTATTATTACGATGAGTGGTCAAATAGATTTGAAAAATCAAAAACCGCAAAGGGTGATTTTTATTTGTCAGCGGACGAAGCGGTGTCCACAGATTTTATGAATTCCGTAAAACTCGGCGGCTTCGCTAAAGGAGAGGATTTTACACGTTCCAGTCTTAACTTGAAAAATGGCGGAGAAATGGTGTTTGTTCTTCCCAAGGAAGGTGTTTCTCCACAAGAGCTTTTGAGTAGTGCTGAGAAAATGCGTACTGTTTTTGAGGAGGGGCAAGAGGGTCACGGTGAAATAGTGTGGCAGATACCGAAGTTTAGCTTTGGGTCAAAGCTTGAGCTTGTTAATACGTTGAAAAGCTTGGGGGTGTATTCGGCGTTTGAGGGAAACGCTGATTTTTCGGGGATTACTGACCAAACTGCATTTATTTCGGGGGTTACGCAGGAAACTCATATTGGGGTTGATGAAAACGGGGTTGAAGCGTCTGCTTATACACAAATTTCTTTTATGGGGGCGGCAATGCCGGAGGATAAGGCGGAGATGATTTTGAATCGACCGTTTGTGTATGGGATTGTTGCGCCCAACGACACTCTACTATTTGTAGGAATTTGCAATAACCCCACCATAAAGTAGAATCCAACACAAGCAAAAAGTTTTGCTTGAGCTTTTTCAAAATCTCACGGATTTTTAAGGCAGAGCCTTAAATCGAGCCTCGCAAGGCTCGAAACCTGTCCTTTCGCCGAAGCGAACCAAACAATCGTAAGAAAAAACGCAACACAGCGCAGCGGCGTTGCGCTAAAATTTGGGCGTAGCAATAGCCTGAGATGGAACGGCTTGCTTGGGGGTTGTCGTTTTTTTCTCTCGTTGTATTATTGTTCTAGTTCCGCTCATGCCGCGGGGGCACTTCCTTTACGAGGGGTGGTAAAGGAAGCAAAGCACCCTTTTTCGTTGCTCAAGTGCCCATAGAACGTTTGATGTGCGTGGTGGTTGCTTTCGTCCGATTCAACGTAGAATCGGTATATTTTGGGGGTGACATTAAATTTTTTGGGTAGGTTTTGCTGCAGTTTTGGTGTAATCGCAGATTTTTTTAGTTCCGCTCGTGTTGTCGCAATCTCTTGTAGGGCAAGGGCTCTGCTCTTGCCGTCCTTTGATGGGTTGCTTGTTTTCGGTGAATCGGCGTAGGGGCGAACTTTGTTCGCCCGAGGGTTGCTTTTTGGGGGTTATTCGCCTTGGCTTTGCTGGATTTCGGGTGAATCGCAGATTTTTTCTCAGTTCCGCTCATGCCGCGGGGGCACTTCCTTTACGAGGGGTGGTAAAGGAAGCAAAGCACCCTTTTTCGTTGCTCAAGTGCCCATAGAACGTTTGCTGTGCGTGGTGGTTGCTTTCGTCCGATTCAACCTAGAATCGGTATATTTTGCAGGTGATATTAAATTTTTGGGGTAGGTTTGTTGCAGCTTTGGTATAATCGCAGATTTTTTCTCGTTCCGCTCGTGTTGCCGCAATCTCTTGTAGGGCAAGGGCTCTGCTCTTGCCGTCCTTTGAGGGGTTGCTTGTTTTTCGGTGAATCGGCGTAGGGGCGAACTTTGTTCGCCCGAGGGTTGTAGTGTTTTGTATGGGTAATATTTTTGGCTTGGGATTTTCTAAAATAATTCAAAAACACAAAATTTGTTGAAAAAGTAGGCAAAACAGACACAACTGAGTAATATTTTTACCACACTTGCAATTTATTTTGATAAAAATGCTCAATGTTTTATTTGAATAGTTTTTTTATCCGTAGTATAGTGTTTTTACAGGGCGATTCAAATTTTTTTAACCAGATTTCGTCACATACTTATGGACTGAATCGACTCACGGATTTTTTCCGCCGTTACAGGACGGTACAAATGCGACATCACGCTGGCTGCCATACTGAGGACTATGCCGTAAAAAGCACCCGTCAGAGAAACGGAGGTGCCTGGTCCCAGAGACGCAGGGTCTGACAGATTCTTGAGAATGATTATTCCACTGGCAACAAACAGAAGCAGTCCTGAGTAAATGCTGCCGCTTATATAGTACGGTATCATTTTACTAAAGGTTATACTTTTTCCACAGGCTACGACCGCATACAGCGTAGAAAAAGCAAGTACCATTATAATGCTGGAAGGGTCATAAAAGTTTCTAAGGAGACCGCCTCCCCAATAAACCAAAACCGCAAATAGAATAAAGCCGACACATGCGCCTAATACCAGTCTGAGAACAGAAGCATTGGGCTTCGCAGCCTTAGAAATCCTAGTGCAGTGCGGCTGTTATTACTTGTTGTTATAACTGCTTGTTTTATACGTTCCTTTGAAAAGAGAAACGAGATTCACCTCGTTATTACGTTTCTTCGCATTGCCCTTGCTACCGCACAGCGGTTTCGCTCTGCTTATTATCGATATCAAAGTGACCCATATTAGATGGTTTGACTAACAGAAGTTGCAGTGATTTCTAAAACTCTTGTCAAAAAAGGAAATTTCTCTTTCATCATGTCAAACTCTTCACCGGAACTGATAAATCTAGCAGTGCCATCTACAACAAAGCCTGTACCCATCCCAATTTTGCCTTGAACTTCATGGCTTCCAAAGGTTAAAATGACGTTGTTATTCATGTTAATGTTTTTTTCTGTTTTATTAAGCCAAGCAGCGGGAATTAGTATTTTGTTGTCATCTTTAATTTGCAAGTAAATATTCCAAGTGTTTGCTACATGGGCATTATCTTCAGCCCATGTGGTAATTGAAACTACCCCATTATGCGTTAGAACTTCTTTAACAATATCGTTAAACATATTTTTACTCCTAAAGTTGTATTTATGGATGACATAGACCCATAATACAATTATATCAAATTTTTGTCTTTTTGTCGAGAGTCCTTAAACAATAGATGATTATTGTTTATCCAAAATCTCACCTCCTCTTCTTCGATATACTCATACGACATCTATTCTGGATAGTCAACGCTTTATTATTCAATTCAGAATTAATATCCTAAATTTTCAAGAATCGCGACAGCTTTTACTATCATTTCTACGCAAGTTGTTTTAAATAAATTGTTTTTATGTGCTTTTTCAAAACCTTCTTTTGATGATATGTCGCATCCTAATAGCTCACGACATATAACCGAGCTATTTTTTTCTCTAAACATGTTAATAAATTCAACGGTTTTAGCATAGCAATTACTCTTTGATTCCTTATCTTCTGCAATAAATTGCCCATATTTCAACCCAATCACAATCACCGCACCAGATACAGCACCACAAACTTCTCCCGAACGGAACCCGCCACCAAGTCCACATGACATTCTTAATGCCAATTCTTTTTCCATACCATAGTCTTCACAAAAAACTGCCAGTACAGATTGAGAACAGTTAAAACCGGCATTAAAGAATTTAACTGCTATTTCAGCTCTTGACTTCACAAAAAGCACCTCCACTTACTCCGCTAATGCACAGCTCCATGTAATAACCATCATAACAGGATTTTTTGTATATTTTCCATGTCTTTTTTTTGCGCAATCTTATAATTTCAGGTATAAAATGCAGTAATCTTCTGGATTATTTTTCATCACATCCTCGGACTGTTGTGCAAAATCCCTCTGCAAATCTTGGTTGTCCATACAGTTCACCATGAAAACTGCATAAATTCCATCAGAAATAACATCATTGGCTTCGAGTTTGGTGATTTTATCCTTGTCCACTATGTAGGCGTTTTTTGAATTCCATTCTTTCAGCGTTTTCTGAATATCAGCAAAATCACGCAAGCTCAGATGATAAATATCGAAATTAGGAAACGCCATATAGAAGTCTTGCAGCGAAAGATTAGCTAGAGCATCAAAAACAAGTGGCGTTCCCTTTATCCACAGATTATCCCCGCCTAAATTACTTTCATCAAGCCTATCACTTGAATAGCGGCCTGTATACATAATATTACTGAATCCTGCCCCACGCATGTTATATGAAGTTTTATACTTAGACATCGTTTTGCTATTTTTCTGTACAAAGTTCATGTCCATTCCAGAAATTCTTTCATTGCTGTTAAAAAACAATTCAAGCATTGCGACATGAGAGTTAGCTTTATAAATCCCTGTTGATTGCATATTCTGGTGACTGAAAAAGTCAATCCATTCATCTGAAACAAAACGATAGCGCACATCAGAGTATTTTCCGAAACTTGACTTTACGAAGAAGTCCGCACCTATTAGCAGACATGCAATTATTCCGATGAAAATCAAGATAGAATACAACGTCTTTTTCATAAAATTTAAAGAGGGTTCTCTACGAGATAGTATATTGCGCCGTTATTTCTATATACAAGATCATCCACACCAGCCTCGATTTTCTTATACAATAAATAATGAGCCAGCGAAGCCTCCTCTACGATACGATAATCTCCGAGTTTTTCAGATGGCTTGACTGCAAAATCAAGAATACCTCTCTTAACGACTTGTTTTTCCACAAAATGCCCCCCCCAGCTAATAAAGTAAACTTTCCTCATATCACTATAATCCTCATTTTATCACAGCAAACATTGATTTTCAACAGCAAAATACTGCGTGCATAGCCATCACCATTTAAAACAAAACAGCCGCACCACGCTTTTCCAAAGAAAAGCGGATGCGGCTGATATTACCCACTGTTATAACTGCCCTATTTTATACGTAACTGCTATAAAAGCTGCCGAGCATAAAGGATGCCATATTATTATTTTTGTTCTGCATCGCTGCAAGATAGCTGCCCGTTTTTTCAGGCGCAGTAAAGGCTTGGGGGGTGCGCTCTGCGGTCTGGGCTATTTTTGACAGTCTTGACGCAAAGCCGTAGTTATCACCACCTGAGAAAAGTGCCTTCATTGTACCATTTTCTGTCGCTTTTTTAATGTTATCGTCAGAAATGGACATTTTGCCGCCTTCGTCAAAGCTAAAACCAGCCTTAACTAAAGATTTCATATATGTAGAGGAGGCAGTAAGCATTTGACCTGCAATTTTTTCATTTGACTCAAACATGCTGTTATATGAGGCAACAAATTCCTTGACAGCGGAATCAGAAGCGGTAGAATCCTTGCTAAAGCTGAGATTTGCGTCTGCTACCTTTTTAAGCGTCGCCTTAACGCCGTTAATATCAACGTCATTAGTAGTAGCGGTTTTAGACTCACCGTTGACGGTGAATTTAGCGTCCTTAGCTTCCTGTTTAACAGACAGACCAGCAGATTCCATTAGTCTTCCGCTAGTATCTTCAACCTTAAAGGAAGACGCCGCACTGGTTTTTTCCGACTCAATAACTAAGGTAACGTCCCCAGTTGGGCCATTAGTGCGGACAGATGCTACTAGTCCAGTTTTTGTGCTGTTAATCGACTGAGCAATACGGTCAAGGACAGCCTTGCTTTTTTCGCCCTCTCCGACGTTGACGGAAACTTCCTTTTTAGTGTTTCCAGCGGCGTCCTTAATGGCAAAGGAGTGTTCTCCGGCGGCAAAGGCTGTAGTGTCCTCAGGGTTAAAAGTATTAGTTTCAGAAACTTGTTTGGCTGCAAGCTGAGAAATGGACACATTAATGTCCTTAGATTGATTTGTTCTTGTTGGTGAAGAGGAAGAAACTGCAAGAGCTTCTGTATCAGAGCTTTTTGCAGAATATTGATTAAATTTAACGTTTCCGGACTGTCCGAATCCTCCGGACAACTCAGCAAGAGCCTTTTTCATGCCAGTGCCGCTTTTTTTCAATTCCAACGTCGAGAAGTCATTCTCAGACGGCGTAGCGGTGTTTTTTGCATAAAAAGACTGAATAGGTGAATTTTCCGGCAGCTTTACATTGCTAGGCAGTGAAAAGCTGGTAGCTGATGTACCGAAAATAGATGATAACTGCGATGCGTTTGATACTCCATATAATGCCACGAGAATCCCTCCTTGAATTCAATCGGTTGCGGTAAAATCACAGTAACGCCCTAGCGTGATATCCTTTCACACCGAGCAGACTTTTACCTACTCTTACTATATGCTCAAACACAAAAAATGTCAAGTATATTTTTCCAAATTGTTTAATGTTTTTAAGGCAGTTTTCAGCATTTTTTGACCTTAGTTATTTGCACTATTAACTTTAAAACGGCTACTTTTTGCAAATTATTCGCTCATGTTAGTTGCAATCTCAAGGTCTATAACCGCAATGAGGGCACGATTTCACATCGACATCGTGTTCTTTGCCGCATTTTTCACAAGTTTTCTTCGTTTTTTGAATATTATTTTGCTGCCGTGTGTTACGTAGCTCATATAAAATTGCGTCTTGATTTTCCAAAATTTTTGCCAAAGCAAAATAGATAAGCGATGCCACAATTCCTGTGACTAGACCTAAAACAACTCCCCCAGCCGTGCCTGCGATAAATCCCCCAACAACTCCTGCGATTATCGTGATTATGCCAACAAAGAATAAAATTGTCCCCATTGTCATTGCCTCCCTCAAAATGTTATCATTATCGTAAGTGAGATAGCCTTATATTAGCACGCAATAAATCATATTGCAATAAAATGCAAAAAGTTTTGCTTGAGCTTTTTCAAAAGCTCATGGTTTTAAAAGGCAACGCCTTTTATCGAGCCTCGCAAGGCTCGAAACTCTTGCTCTGAGCCGCGCGACCCAAACAATCGCAAAAATAACGCAATTATACCAAAGTTGCAACAAACCTACCCAAAAAATTTAATGTCACCCCCAAAATATACCGATTCTACGTTGAATCGGACGAAAGCAACCACCACGCACAGCAAACGTTCCATGGGCACTTGAGCAACGAAAAAGGGTGCTTTGCTTCCTTTACCACCCCTCGTAAAGGAAGTGCCCCCGCGGCATGAGCGGAACTAGAAAAAGAACGCAATTATAGATAAAAAAGCAATAGCCCAAGATTACCGTTCCATCTCAGGCTACAACAAACCTCAAGTTTTAGCGCAACGCCGCTGCGCTGTGTTGCGTTTTTTCTTGCGATTTTTTGGTTCGCTCGGCTCAGAGTTAGAGTTTCGAGCCTTGAGAGGCTCGATTTAAGGCTCTGCCTTAAAAATCCGTGCGCTTTTGAAAAAGCTCAATCAAAACTTTTTACATAGCAAAAGGCTGCACTTCTGGTCAGAAGTGCAGCCTTTGTAAACATAATTTTATCGGCTTCTTTGCGTGTTATTATTACCCCTAAACCCCTGCTGTGGCGGTCTATTCCCACCACTTGGACGTGAATTATTATACCGTGCGGTGTCTCCGCCGGGAATAGTAACAACGATTTGTCTGTTCGGGTCAGTGCCGATTGACATGGTTTTTACATGAGGATGGTCTTGCAACGCCGCATGTACCACATGTCTTGAGTAGCTGTTCATTGGGTCAAGCGTAATATTTTTACGATATTTTACAACTCTCTCAGCCGTTTTCTTTGCAAGCTCAACTAAGTAATCCTCACGCTTTTGACGGAAGCCGTCGCCGTCAAGAGACACTCTCACAGGGGTTTCCTCGCCTTTATTGGCGATAGTTGCCGTAAGATGCTGTAGTGCGTCTAACGGTTCGCCTCTATGGCGCAAAAGCTGGGCGATGTTTTCGCCTTTTAGCTCAAATGCCAAGTTTCCGTCCGCTGTTTCGCCGCCGTCTACAATAAGAGAAAGGTTCATATGAGAAAGTACGCCTTCTATAAAAGCTTTTGCACGAGAATCTCGACCCACGGAGTAGCTTACTCGAATACGGGCGGGCGTTCCTCCAAGTCCTAAAAAGCCGGATTTAGGCTTCTCAAGAACCTCGACGCTGACGGAATCACGGTCCATACCAAGCTCAGCAAGTGCTGAATTAATGGCATCATCAATCGTTTTGCCAGATGCTTCTAAGTATTTTTCCATTCCAATTCTCCTAAATTAACGATTACTTGTTGCTAGGGTCTTTTTTGACTTTGTAAGTTTTAGACTTTTTGCTTTCGCCTTTTTCTGCAATTTTAGCCGCACGCTCTGCACGTTCTTCTTCCTTTTGCTTTTCCTCAGCAGCTTTTCTGCGTGCTGCCAATGCTGCGCGGCGTTCGTCTTCTTCTTTTAAGACTTTTGTATAATGCTTTGTAAGAATGTATTCCTGAACGATTGAGAATAAGTTCTGGCTAATCCAGTAAATACTCATAGCGGCAGGCATAATAAAGCCGAAATACAGAGACATCAAGGGCATTAACAGCATCATGGTTTTCATGTTGCCCTGCATGGCGGCTTGTGTGCCATTGAACTTTTGTGTCATATGCATTGAAAGGTAGGACGAGCCTAAAGATAACAGCGGCAGTACTAACAGCCACGACATTTCAACCCAAGGTGCTTTCGGAATCTGAGAAAGGTCAAGTCCGAAAAAGTTGAAGTTAATATGCGTCAGGTCTATATCAGGGAAGGACGCCTTTACCGCTTCAAAGTTTTGGCTTATCCACGCGGCGACATTTAGCTGTACATAATAACCTGCTTTAAAGGTATCAGTCCATTGTCCAGCAACAGCGGCGGCATCCGTCAGCTTTAGGATAGCTTCATTGCCAAGGTGCATCATGTTAATCAGCGGAGCGCGGATAACTGCGATAAGTGCAAACAAGACAGGCATTGGAATAAACATCCACAGGCAGCCGCCCATTGGAGAAATGCCTTCTTCTTGATACATTTTCATTAGGGCTTCTTGATATTTTTGCTTGTCCTTAAACTGTTTTTCCAATTCCTTTTGCTTCGGCATTAGCCTTTGCTGAGCCATTGTTGACTTCTTGCCGCGAGCAGAGAAGTAAAACAGTAAAATTTTTGTCACCAAGCTGAACAGTATCAGCGTTAATGCATAGGACTTGCAAAGACCGTATAAAA
Source organism: Oscillospiraceae bacterium (assembly GCA_031546715.1). Classification (GTDB taxonomy): domain Bacteria; phylum Bacillota; class Clostridia; order Oscillospirales; family UBA929; genus JAVBKA01. The sequence continues at coordinate 12,967 of JAVBKA010000018.1, forward strand.
AGTTAAACAGCCATGCAAAGGGGAGAATAATTATATCCCAGATTCCCAATGTGCCGTCTGCGGATTGATTAGGCACACAGCCTGACAACGTCAGCATTAGGGCAATAACAATCACAGAAATTATAAGTACACGTTTTTTCAATCAAACACCACCTTAAAAAATACGAACAGGTTTCAGTAACCGAAGCTTAGCAGCTACGGGTTAGCGGCTACGTTAGCAGTTGCGGGTGCGCAACGAGTTTGTCCGCGCTTATTTCACAGGGTCATATCCGCCCTTGTGAAATGGATGGCATTTCAACAGCCGCCTAAGGGCAAGCCATGAGCCTTTTAATGCGCCGTATTTCCCCACAGCCTGCAAAGCATACTCAGAGCAGGTCGGAATAAACCTGCACGAGGGGGGTTTTAGAGGAGAAATATTACGTCTATAAAAACGAATAAAAGATAAAACAAAATTTTTCATTGCTTCAATCCAGAGCTTGTACCACAATCGGTCTTACTACTGTCAGCAGTTGCGCCTTGAGGCTTTTTAGGGGTATTGCTTATGTCCTGCGCAGAGGCGACAGCACCAAGCTTTGTAAGCAAGGCGGTCATTTCAGCTTGTAAGGCAGTAAATTTACAGTTAAGAGCCTTAGAACGGGCTACAATAACTAAATCCATTCCAGGCAAATATTTCGCCTCAGTTAGCCGATAGGCTTCCTTAATACGTCTGCGTATACGGTTTCTAGTTACAGCACCGCCAAGCTTAGTGCTGACAGTCAGCCCAAGTCTGGTGTACCCAAGCCTGTTGCGCCTAGAATAGATAGCCAAATATACGCCCGCAGAATTCTTGCCACGGGCGTACATACTTCTAAAGTCGTTATTACGCTTGAGTGAATAGGTATGCCGCATTAGGCTGACAGGACTTTACGACCCTTTGCACGACGGCGTGCTAATACCTTGCGGCCATTTTTTGTAGCCATACGCTTACGGAAGCCGTGTTCCTTAGAGCGATGTCTTTTTTTAGGTTGATACGTACGTAACATGGATTAAAACCTCACTTCATCATGGGTACTCTGCCTTATACAGAATCGCTTGATATTATACCGTGGAAACCATTGATATGTCAAGAAAAACATTTACTGAATTGCTTACGAGCGTATTTTTACTACATATGCCGTAAAAATGTCGGATAATACCTATATATAGAGAGCGAAAAATTACGCACACAAATGCCGTCAACGTATAACATATTGCAGTAGCTTTTATATTTTGATTATGGTACAATATAGAAATCATCAGCCGTAATTGGAAGTGAACGAATGAAAGTCCGCAATTTCTCAAAAACAGCACTGGCTTTAATATTTCTAATGTTTACTATTTTGAGCATTGCAGGCTTTATCGCCCTTGATGAGTACAAACAAGGGACTGTACTGCTTCTAAGTGGGATTATCGCCGTCACAGTTTTTGCGGCAGTGTTTTTGTTTCACTCTTATATAGAACGCGCGCCCCGCTATATCGCCGCTCTCGGCGTGGTCATCGGCGTGGCGTTGCGGTTAATCATTATTTTCAGCACAAACATCACGCCAGAGGCGGATTTTGCCCGATTTATGAAGACGGCACAAGCCTTTGCTGGGTCTGGAAATTTTCCCGAGCCAGACTATATCGCCGCTTTTCCCCATATTTTAGGTTATCCGCTGGTACTGTCTGGGGTTTTCAAAATAGCGGGAGTTTCGGTGCTGGGAGCGCAGCTTTTCAACGTCTTTTTAGGTGCAATTTCCATTTTACTGGTGTTTTTAATAGCCGAAAAAATCTTTGGACTGACGGCGGGCTTTATTTCCTCCCTGCTGTACGCCCTGTTTCCTGACCATGCAATCGCCGCCGCAATTCCCTGTGCCGAGCCTTTATTTACGGCGTTAATGCTACTGGCGTGTTACATAATGTCCTGCATTGCACAATCTCAGACTAAGGCGAAGACTTTGTATTTGTATGTAACACTGGGTATTTGCACTGGTGTTTTGAATATTATACGGCCCGTGGGCAGTGTACTTTTAATTGCGGTTTTGATTATACATTTTGCTTTTCTCTGCACTCAGCAAGTAAAGGAAAAAAAGCAGGAGCTTGCTTCAAGGCTGATGATAATTTTAGTACCTGTGCTTATTTTGCTTGTAACCTTTTATGTTCCCAACGCTGTGTTTAAAAATATGGCGTCCAGCGTGTTAGACCAACAGGTGGCGGACAATGCCCCCGGCTGGAATTTTTACGTTGGCATGGAACCTTCTACTGGAGGCTGGAGCACTCAAGACTTTGCCCAGTACACTCGTCTCCACGGCGCGGGGCTGTCTCCCAACGAGCTGCAAAAGACGTTTTGGGACATGGGTGTTGACAGAGCTAAGGAAAATTTTGCAGACGGCAAAATGGGCAGTCTGATTGTCACAAAATTTCGACGTATATGGAGCGTAGACCGTGGCATGACGTACTGGCTCAGTCAAATGGACGGTGAAAAAACGCCTCTTGACGCCAATCGGAAAAATATCGAATTTTTATCTAATATGTTTTGGTTTGCGGTGCTGATTCTTGCCGCTGTTGGCACACTTTGTCATATACGCAGCGGCGGTGTGACAGTTTGGCTTTGTGTTTTGATTATTGTGGGGCTAGTGCTTTTGTACTTGGTGCTGGAAGCAAATCCTCGTTACCATTACCCTGTTGATGCACTTGTAAGTGTTCTGGCAGGAGGGATTACAGGGCTTTCCTATATGTCGTTGCAAAAAAGGAAGACGAAGTCTGAGCGCAGTGAAAAACCCAAAGTAGCGAAGCGCAAACCTACCGCGCGTTAATATTACGTAATTCCTATTTATATATTTTTGGAGGACAACCATGAAAAAACTTCTGCTGACCGCGCTTGCTCTGGCACTGACCCTTTCCCTTGCCGCCTGCCAACCCAAGGCTTCCCCGTCACTATCGCCATCACCGTCCCCTTCAATGTCGGAAAGCCCATCACCATCGGAAAGCCCGTCACCGTCAGAAAGTCCGTCACCGTCAGAGAGTCCGTCACCGTCAGAGAGTCCGTCACCATCAGAAAATCCACTGCCAATAGCATCTCCTGCCGAGGGTTGGAATACATATACTGACACTGACTCTATGTACGCCTTTAACTATCCAAGCAATTGGGAGACAGTACAAGACGTTGTCGGCACAGATGTAGCAGTCCTAGCCGAACCGATTGACGACTTTTCTGCAAATGTAACAGTACTTATTCAAGAAGCAGACCCTACACTTATAACGGCTACAAAAGAAGAGTTTCAAGAGGTCTACAGCTCAATGTTAGGCGAATGCACAATTTTATCCTTGGAAGATATAACTATTTCAGGCGAAGCAGGCAAGGCACTTAGCTATGTGTACTCACAAGAAGGCTTTGAACTGCAAGCGATACAGCACTTTTTTAACAAGGGCGATAGTTGTTACCTTATGACCGCCACGGCGTTGATGTCTAATTATGCAGACTATGAAGCAGAGTTTAAAACAATCTCCGAAGGATTTGTAGCAAACTAATCTAACTTTATCGGATGCACCAACAGGTGCATCCGATAAAGTTAAAAGTTTTGCTTGAGCTATTCGAATTGACTTGCGTATTGCGCCCAAAGTTGCGGCAGTCTAGACGCTGTCGCTGCCACGTTCTACGACCGCCGCTCCGCGCTACGTGGTTGTAGGTTGTGGGTTGCTAGCTTTTTGTGCTGGGTTGGTGATATTTTTAGGTTGCGATTATCACCGCAGTTGGTGGCTATGGTGACCACCCCGCCCTTTGGGCACCCCTCCATAGAGTAATGTCAACAACTTAAGGTCAAAGATGAGATTTCAGGTTAAGATTAGCGTTGAAGAAAGGCTTAAAAATTCTAGGGAAAGACCGATTATGACGAATAGGAGAAACAACCCTAGCCAAAGTCTTGATAACATCTTCA
>JAVBKA010000227.1:0-3992 GCA_031546715.1 Oscillospiraceae bacterium
TTCATTCAGACGATTTTCAACAACTTTTCTCCTGTCAGAATTTTCATTAAACCGTTTCGTTGCGGCGGATGCTTTTTCCGAAAGAGAATTATAATCTGTGAGGTCGCGTTCTTGTAAAAATATGAGCGTCTTTGCCGCTTCCTTGAGGTTAAAAACACTCGCCCAATGTTCATAACCCACACCTTTGCCTTGCTGAATTTTTGACTGAATATCAATGAGCAGATTGAGTTTTTTTGCCTCGGTTGTTTGGGTGAATGATTTTGTTTTCGGTTGCGGTGTAACAACACGCCTTCCAGAAATTCGTTCCAACAGTGCTGTCTCTGAATAATCATTTTCTAGTGAATCACAGCGTATGAATCGCTTACCACTTCGGATTTTGAACGCAAGATGTTTACCTTGCTTGACCTCACATCCTGTCGCTTTCATCGCAACGATAAATTCATCAAAAGATTTACTGGCTGAGAGAGAATTATCAATCAATATAATGATACATACATCAAGTTACTTAATAGCAGTGGCGCTCAAATACAAGCCGATGATGATGGAAATGGAAATGGTTTATCAAAAATTGTTACAACTATGAACTTACAGGCAGGAAGTACCTACTATATTTTAGTGACGTCATATAGATATGGACTCTCAACCACTCCTCAGTTTGCTTCCGAGATAAGTTGCAAGTTCAAAGTTAGTTAGATTAATTGTAGCCAAACAGATACGGAGGTCGCTACTTTTAGCGGTCTCTGTATCTGCAACTTATATTACACATTTAGCTGAAGGTGGTAGTAAGTATAAATGAAAAGAGAACTCTCCTTATTGATACTAAATGTTACCGCGATGATATTACTGTTTTCGGCATGTAGTAGTCCAAAAAGCACATATCCTGGAGAAACTAGTCAACTAATAGACGGTAAAACAGAGAATACATTATCCCTGGAAAGTGATTCTGAATCTATTGTGACGCCAATTGAAGTCGATATTGATGGAGACGGTGTTCAAGAACAAGTAGATGTCATTCTAAGAACACACCATGTAACAGATAATTCTGGCGAAGATACCCCACAACATTCTTCATCTTTACGGACAACTGTCGGAGGCGTATTGCAGGAACTACCTCTTGGTGATTTCAAGCCATATGATGCATCTTTGTATTCATTTAAGCTTGATAACGCAAACAAGGAGTGCTTGATTATAGCATTTGATGAAGGTGGCTCCGGGATGGGGCGAATTTTGCTTTACGCAGTCCAATATAGCGATAAATTTATTACGTTGCCTCTGCCAAAATTTTATGAGGACAATAGCCATGAGCGCCTTGGCGGCAGTTACGGACTTCAAGCAGAAGCAATTCTTGTAAATGACTTTTCAGTTGATGTTCGCTGTGCAGAAACAGGTTTTTTGGGAAATGTCGAATTAGATGTAAACAGATTGAGCGATGGAATAAAAGGACAATATGATGAAAATGGAATCCCCAAGAACAATGTTTTTATGACTGTCGATGGGATTTGTTCTGTGAATATTAAAAATGAGACGGGAATTGACTACGTTGAAATTGCACAGTATGTATATGGCGCTGCCGCTTCAGATGGTCTAGGCTTTTTCACAAGCTATTTGCATTGGGAAGACGGAAATTATGTAATTTCAAACCAAAAATGCATTCCATTTTATAATTAGATTATTAAATTCTAAACCAAATAACAAACGATAGCATACATTGTTTGTCAACTTACACTAGACTGCACAAAAAGACACGATACAATTCAAACAGCGTTGATTTAACGGCACGATAAGCCTGCAAAATCACCAAATTTGAATTGCGTCGTGTTTTTTAGCAACATAATTACCCCAAGTTTTGCAGTTAGTGTATGCAAATCTCCATATTCAACGTGCATCCTAAAAAGCGTACCATCGCCCAAAGATACAACCAACTTACACCGTTTTTACTCCATAAAAGAGCCATACTTGCCTAAAGCTTTATAATATTGATTCGATATTAAAGTAAAAGGCAAAAAAAGGAGCTGATACAGTGTCAATGTTAAATGTAAGTGCAGTATCTACGGGGGCAACCAATAACTACCATAAGAAAACTCAAGTACCGACAGTAGACCGCTCAGACACCGACCTCCTCGAGCAGAAAAAACCCGACAGTGTCTTATCAGCCAAAGAACTACATGGGCTGATGAGCAATTCACGCGTTTCAGCTATAACTAAAACTAATGAGACAATTTCTCAAGAGGTTAAGCCCCCATTGAGTGTTTTGGATTTTTCAAGAGAAGAAATCATAAAAAAGAGAAATGAATTGAAAGCAGAGTTTGAATTGCAGGATTTTTCTGGTATGACAGATTGCGATATTTTTAACACTCTCGAAAGCAGACTCTCCGAAGTTTTGGAAAAGATTTCGGTAGCGCATCGAAACGACAAAGCGCCGTAAACGGATCGGAACTGGCTCATTCATTGTTATTTGAACTCGCTAATCTGTATACTGAAAAACCAATCAGCGAAACCTTGCAAGACACTAAAGGTTACACTGAGATGACAAATGAAGAAATTTATGCGGCTGAAAGAGCAAAGTACCCGAAACAAATGACATTGGGAGAATGCATGGAGCTAAGCTGGGATTTTGAGGTAATGGATGTTGACCATACTAATTCTCGCAGTGTAGTTTCATCCCATTATCGATTACTATATGACGATGCGCACAAAGAGATATCTGACCCTATGGAACGAATGAAACAATGCTATGATACATGCAATAAGATGCTGGATTTACCTGCAGTTTTTGAGAAAATGAACGCATATGCAAAGGAATATATTGCAAACGACTATTATATGACTATTGATGACGTTGCATCAATTTTGGACGTTATTGGTACAAGCAGCCTTATATCAGAGGAGAAACTTGAGGCGATTAAGCAGGAAATGTTGGATAAAGTGTTGGCTTTGTAGCTTGAAGGCGTGAGTGCCTGTGGGTGTGGTTTGGTGTGCGGTAATCGAAGTATCTGATTATTCGTCTTGTCAGGTGTTTAGTGCCACACGCACTTTTGTAAAAAAACAATTGGTTTTCTTGCATTATTTGGCAAACAGTGGGCTTCTACGCTTCCTGTTTGCCAAATTGATAGGAGGTCACTATGAAAAAGCAACTTATCGCACTCATAACACTGTCACTGCTACTCACAGTGATAGCCGCATGTTCGACTTCGCAAAGCCCCGCACCGCCGACAGATTCTGCTCCCGACCCCACTCCCAGCATACTACCAACAACTACACCACCACAACTGCCATCCCCAGAACCATCCCCAGAACCAACATCTAAACCATCAGATGCCCCCAGAAGATTTATGGAAGACTTTCTTAACCGTGATTTTGACAATACCGCCAAAAAAATGTTCATGTTTAAGCAATATGCTGTTGATGACACATTAGAAGCAGAGTATATAGCTTATAAAATTCTATGTACGTATTCAAATCGGGCCGGAAATATTTTTGGTACATTTGATTCTATTCAAGATGTTCCTGTAAATATATTGGTGCGGCAAGCGTTGACAGTTGTGCCGTGGGTTGACGAACTTTCTTTGACCGAAAATGACCCAGTACGCGCCGCAATTAAAAAAGCCGAGTCTGAGGGACTTGGACTTGGACATATGTGTTATGCTAACGAAATTGAAGAAGCTCTCGTTTTTCTATACGGAGATTACCCAGTGGCAGGCGAAACTTATTGCGATAATTTCGACCCAAGGTTTTATGACAGTGCAACGTTTACAGAGATTACCTATTGGCCAGACGAAAATATTTTCATGGCGCATTGGGATAGCGGTACAGGAGCGTCAGTCCCGCAATTATTGACACTGGATATTACCAACGATGCAGTGGTTTGTGACGTTATTCAAGCGGGTTTCTATGACTACCCAGACCAGCCTGAACATCATTTTGTAAACCATTATGTAGATTCAAAATATGTTTCTTCAGTTCTGACAGAAGAAAATTTTGAAGAAGAAACT
>JAVBKA010000190.1:0-29059 GCA_031546715.1 Oscillospiraceae bacterium
TCGTTTTTAGAGAATCCGTTATTAACCGCAGTCTCGACAAACGACTTTAGACGCTCAATACTGTCCCCAGCGTTTTTCACTACACTCCCGTCATTATAAGCTCTGCCGATAATAACTGCGCCGTATTTTTTCGCCAAGGGCAACACCTTTTGTAGTTGCTCAGTCGAATTATCAACAATGCTGACTATCGCCCTGCCGTTGACACAGTGCAAGCCTGCATCTAAAGCCTTCGGGTTTGCACTGCTAAGCAGCAGCGGAAGAGGACTGTAACTTTGCACCTTTTTAACGGTTTCAGCCATTGCAGTGGCTTCGTCAATGCCCTCCATGTCGATGCATACCAATAAAACATCAGCTTCATCGTCAGTTTGGTCGATGGCTTCGTCTATAAAATAATCGTAATCGCCCTCTAGCAACGCTTTGCGCACGCCCTCATTAGAACAGGCGCAAATGCTATTGCCCATTTTCAATGCAGAACCGTCAAGCTGTAAACAGCGTGTGCCTGATGTAATAGCGGTACGATTGGTTATCACTGGCTGAACATGCGTTGATGTGTCAATAAGTCTGCGAAGAGCTGCAATATGCCTTGGATTTGTACCGCAGCAACCGCCCACGACAGCAACCCCTAAGCGCAAAAATGTTGCATTGTATTCAGCAAAGACTTCTTGGGGCATTTTGTATACGGAAATTCCGTTTTCAAGCTCAGGCAAGCCCGCATTTGCCTGTACCATAACGGGTACTGAGGAATTTTCAATCAGCGTGGTTACAATCCCGCCAAGCTCCTTTGGTCCTAATGAGCAGTTCACGCCTAAAACGTCAACCCCTAGAGCCGAGAGCGTTACGGCGGCGGTTTTCGCATCGCAGCCCATGAATGTCCGTCCGTCAGCATTAAAGCTCAAGGTACAGCACACTGGGAGGTTGCAGACCTCTTTAGCCGCAATAACAGCCGCCTTTGCCTCATACAGGTCTGAAAGCGTTTCGATAAACACAACGTCAGCCCCCGCCTCTGCGCCTGTCTTAATAAGCCTCTTAAAAATGCTCACAGCATCCTCAAAACGGATATCTCCCGACGGTTCTAACAGTCCCCCCAGAGGTCCAACGTCTAAGGCGACGTATCTTGCGCCGGACTTTAGGGCGATTTTCACAGCACTTGTAACCATTTCGTCAATAGGCAAGTCCCCTTTGATTTTATGGGCATTCGCTCCAAAGGTGTTGGCTGTAACAATATCCGCCCCAGCGTCTACGTACTCCTTATGAATCGCCAACACAATGTCAGGCTTTTCAATATTATATAGCTCAGGCAGTTCCCCCGCCTTCATACCGTACTGCATCAGCATTGTACCCATTGCGCCGTCTGACAGCAGTATTCTACTTTTTATGTCCTCAATAAAGCTCATATATTTACCCCTTGTATGTTTTTCCCGAATATTTCTGGGTGTTTCCCGTCTGATTATTCAGTATAGTGTATCATAGCATGGTTAAAATGTGAAGTCTTTTAATTTTGACAATTATATCAAAAAAGGACTTTATTTTTTAATTAACTTAGTGTATTATATAAAAAACACCTAAGGTTGCATTTTATGAAAGTATTTTGAAAGCGAGGCAGTCACATGGTAAAACTTAGAGAAAACCCCTTCTTCCTTAATGACGAAGGCGAAAAATGGGTACAAGAAACTCTCTCAAGCATGTCTATCCCCGAAAAGGTCGGTCAATTATTCTGTCCAGTTGGCTTTAGCGACAAAGAGGAGCATCTTCTTCCCTTAGTCCAGCAAATCGGCATCGGCGGTATTATGTATCGCCCTGGCAAAAGCGCGGATATTCAAATGACCCACCGTTTTTTACAGGAGAACAGTAAAATCCCTCTTCTTATCGCCGCTAACCTTGAAGCAGGCGGCTCAGGCTCTGCCGCAGACGGCACAACACTTGGAAAACCACTGCAAGTCGCCGCTGCCAACGACCCAGACGAAGGCTACCGCCTTGGTAAAATATCATGCGCCGAAGGTAAAGCAGTGGGCGTAAACTGGGCTTTTGCTCCAATCGTTGACATTGACATGAACTTCCGCAATCCAATAACCAACCTCCGCACCTTCGGCAGCGACACCCAGACCGTTATTGACATGGCAAAGGGTTACCTAAAAGCCGCCGACGAATGTGGCACAGCCGTCAGCATTAAGCACTTCCCTGGTGACGGCGTTGACGAGCGTGACCAACATCTGCTAACCTCTGTCAACAGTCTAACTACTGATGAGTGGGACGCTACATACGGCAAAATTTACAAGGAACTTATCGACCTTGGCGCGAAAACCGTCATGGTGGGACATATTTCTCAGCCCGCATACTCCCGCAAGCTAAAACCTGGCATCAAGGACGAAGAAATTATGCCCGCAACCCTTGCACCAGAAATCCTAAACGGTCTTTTACGTGAAAAGCTTGGTTTTAACGGTCTTATCACCACAGACGCAACTCCGATGATTGGCTTCACTGTAGCAATGCGCCGCGAGGAGGCCGTACCATATTCAATCGCCGCAGGAAATGACGTTTTCTTGTTTAATAAAAACCTTCCAGAGGATTTTGGATACATGATGGCAGGCGTACAAAAGGGCGTTGTCACTCCAGAGCGTCTTGACGAAGCTGTTACAAGAATACTAGCCACAAAAGCATCCCTCGGGCTGCACAAGCAGTCAAAATCTGACCTTGCTGGCACTGAGGAAGGCTTAAAAATCGTCGGCTGTGAGGAACACCGCCGTTGGGCTGTGGAATGTGCCGACAAAGCTGTCACCCTTGTTAAGGACACACAAAGCCTTCTGCCTCTAAGCTCTGATAAGTATAAGAGAGTTCTGCTCAACGTCCTTGAAACGAGTGACAATCTTGATTCTCCGCTTCGCACTATGTGGAAAAGTATGCTTGAAAAGGAAGGCTTTGAGGTAACTGTCCGTGACCGTGACATAAATATTGACATGGAAGCCTTTATGTCTGGCAAGCCTGACCCAAAAGCCGCCGCAATTATGGGAGAAATGATGATATCCAGTGCAGACTTCTGCAAGCAATACGATTTAGTGATTTATGTTTCAAATTACGAAACCGCCAGTAACAACACCGTTATTAGAATTGGCTGGAAGGGTCTTATGGGCATGGGTAACGACAGCCCTTGGTTTACCAAGGAAATCCCCACAATGTTTATAAGTCTTGCAAATCCGTACCATTTACTGGACGTTCCTATGATGAAAACCTTCATTAATGCCTACACAAATACTCCTGAGGTCAATGCCGCCGTATTTGAAAAGATTATGGGACGCAGTCAGTTTAAAGGCAAAAGCCCTGTAGACCCATTCTGCGGAAGGAATGACCTGCACTTATAATGAATAAACAAGAAATTAAAGCAGTAATTTTTGACCTTGACGGCGTAATCGTGTCAACCGATGAATTTCACTACATGGGCTGGAAAAAAATAGCCGATGAGGAAGGGATTTATTTTGACAAAACAATAAACAACCGCCTCCGAGGTGTCAGCCGCATGGAAAGCTTGGACATAGTGCTTGAAAGAGCCGCTCGTTTCTATAGTGAAAACGAAAAGCTTGAATTGGCAGCAAAAAAGAACAGCTACTATGTGGGTTTCCTTTCAGCTCTAAGCCCCTCGGACATTCTCGAAGGAATCTCTGATGTACTGGACGCACTGCGCAAAAAAGGCGTAAAGCTTGCAATCGGGTCGTCCAGCAGAAACAGCAAGATAATTTTGGAAAAAATTGGACTACTGAATGCCTTTGACGCCATCGCCGACGGCACAGAGATTAAACGCAGCAAGCCCGACCCAGAAGTGTTTCTTTTGGCGTCAAAAAAACTGAGCATTGAGCCTTCTGAATGTGCCGTTATTGAAGATGCACTTGCGGGAATTGACTCAGCAAATGGCGCCGGTATGGTCAGTGTCGCAATAAGCGATGCTAAGAGCTACGAAAAGGCGACATATCGCATTGAAACAGCACAGGAAATACTATCAGTTTTGTTCTAGAGCTTCATAAAACCGCCCCAACCGCTCGGCATACGCCGAACAGTTGGGGCGGTTTTTAATCAGTGATTAGTATTACTCAGCAGCTTCGCCAGAAGCCTTGCGCTTTTCGTCAACCATTCGATGAAGCTCCTCAAGAGCGTCAGACAGACTGCCAACCTTGTCAATCAGTCCGTGGCTCACTGCTTCTTGTCCGTAAATAACGCTACCTACATCGCCTGCAAGTTGAGCAGTGCAAAGCATAAGATTTCTAAAGACTTCCTCGGATACGCTGCTATTTTGGGTCACAAACTTAATAATGCGCTCTTGAATCCGCTCAAAATATGCAAAGGTTTGAGGCACCCCGATTACAACCCCATTTAGCCGTACAGGGTGAATTGTCATAGCCGCTGTAGGTGCAATCATTGAAACTCTGGCGGCAACTGCCAACGGCACTCCAATGGAATGCCCTCCCCCAAGCACCAATGAAACCGTGGGTTTCTTCATGCCTGAAATCAGCTCAGCTATCGCAAGCCCAGCTTCAATATCGCCGCCGACTGTATTCAGCAGTATCAGCAGCGCGTCAATATCCTCAGCCTCTTCGATAGAGGCGAGCTGTGGCAACACATGCTCGTACTTGGTAGTTTTGTTTTGAGGCGGCAGGAGTTGGTGACCTTCGATTTGCCCTCAAGTTGTATGCTAGGACAGTGACCTCGCCATTTCAACACTAGACATTCATCACTACTTCAATATCAATGTCCTTCAGGTTTGATACGTCACGCTTGCCGATATAAATCACGCTTACAAATTCTTCAACCATGTTTCTTGTAAGCTGAGTAAAATCTTTATATTTTTCAACTATGCCCTTTGTTTTAGCTAAATTCACCCTCACCGACCTTATTTCATCCAGTCTGCTGTAAATCTGGGTTATTTCCTCATTAATCAGCACCCTTTTATCCTTAAGCTGTGCTGATATGATTCTAAACTCCTCCTCAGAGATAACCCCAGTTGATTTATCGATATATATGCTGCCTAGAGATACGTCTAATCTTTTCTGTTCAGCTTCTAGCCTGTCCTTGTTCCGCTCAAGCAATGTAACCTCAGAATCAAATTCGTTAGCTCTCCGTTGAGTCCGCTTTTCAAGGGTTTCAAAGTCACAATACTCTGCAATAACCCGTCCTATTTCCTCGGTAACAAGCTTTACCAGCACCTCATACTTCACCATCGCACAATCACAGCCTGATATTCCGGATTTCCTGCCAATGCAGCGCAAGTATCGGGTATTGTTGTTTAGTTTGCCGGAATTTGAAAGAACCAGTGACCTTGAGCAAATTTTGCACTTTATAAATCCGGCGAAAACATTCGGCTCATAAATATTATCCGGTTTTCTTTTTCTCAGTTTGTCTGTCCTTACTTTTTGAGCCTTTTGATAATCCTCTTTGGTGACAATCGGCTCATGCACGTCAGCAACAACAATCCATTCATTTTCAGAAGTGGCTTTGCTTGCCTTTGACTTATACGTAGGTCTTTTGTACCTGCATTGCACAAGGTCGCCTGTGTAGTTTGGGTTTTGGATAATAAGTCCGACAGAATGGTCGCTCCATAGGTACTGCTTAGCTTTTTCAATATCTCTGTTTTTTGGCAACCTTTTTTCAATTCTGTATTTACTGGGACACGCTATTCCCAAAGAGTTTAAATGGTTAGCGATAGCCTTAGTTCCGTAATTATCTAAGTACATACTAAATATTTTTTTTACCACCAGTGCCGCATCTTCGTCAACAACCAGCTTATGACTGTCGTTCTCGTCCTTGATGTATCCATATGGAGCGAATGACCCAACATATTGCCCCTGCTTTTTCTTATGTGTCATAACCGACTTAATGTTTTCGCTCAAATCCTCAAGATACCACTGATTTACAAGGGAGTTAATCTGAATGTTTTTTCTGTTTCCTTTAAGTGACGTGTCTGCGTAGTCAGTAATGCTGATGAATCGAATACCCCATTCGAGGAAGTACCCGTTTATGTAAGTTTCGACCATTGCAACATCACGGGCAAATCTGGAAAGTGATTTGCATAGCAATATCGAAAATTTTCGCTCGGAAGCGTCTCTAATCATAGCATTAAATCCGGGTCTGGAAGAATCAGACCCGGAATAATCATCATCACTATAAACACTGATTATGTTCCAGCCACGACTTTCTGCGTAGTCAGACAGCATACTTTTTTGATTTACGATACTTTCGCTGTTTGCTTCCTTATCGGTTTTATCCCTATCTTCTTCAGATAGTCTGACATAAATCGCAACATTCACTTTAATGCCCATCCATTATCTATTTTGCAGCAATTATATCACGGTTAGACAACTGATTCAACTCAGAACTGCGTTTTGAGTCAGCAGTAAATATTGGAAGTGGCGTAACATGCTTTTTGTTTTCAATACCTACTAAAATGTCCGTCACCTTTTTCCGCCGCTCTTCAACAGACATTGATTTATATTTGAACTCTATTGCCATCTACTTATTCCCCCATTTTTGAATTTTCGTATTGCTATTATTACCCTTTTTTTCAGTAATATTACATTGACAAATCTAGTTTGTATATTCAATGCATTCTCTCCCCATTTTAATATTTGTGTATACTAGCAAAAGTTGAATTTCACAAGCTTTGCAGTATCAAGCACAAGCTCAGCATCAAAACGTTTACCAGCTTTGCTAATAAACCCCTTGATAACATCACTTTTCCCCTTAGTCAGCAGTTTCTTGGCTTGAGCCTGAGTTATCTCTTTCTCACACATAACTCGCCAAATGACAAAACCGCAACCGTCCTTACCGCTCTCACAAGAATATGATTTTTTCTGCTCTACAACTGTTTTTCCGCATCGTGGACAATAACCGATAGCAGCTCTATCTGAGGAAAACGCTCCTTTTTTGCCAACATTTTTATTAGCGGTTACAAATGTTGTAACAAAGGATTCAATCCTCGACATAAAAGTTTGCTCTGAAAGCTCCCCTTTGCTTACTTCATCAAGCTGTTTTTCCCATTCTGCTGTAAGCTGCGCTGATTTCACGCTATATTGTACAGCAGCATTTATTTTAAATGCTGCTGTACAATAATTAAGTGAGGTACTACATGAAAAAGCTTTTTACAGAAATTGCAATATCCGCACTGATATTTACCTTCGGGCTGTTTTTTGTTCTTTGGTTCACTAATATATCAGGCAATGGGGCAGGTGAAAATGCAACACTTTTAGTGTCTATATTATATGCAATATTATATCTTGCATCGATAATATGGCTTTCTGCCTATCGTATAATCGCAACTGTTAGAAATGAAGTAAAAAGCAGAAAGGATAATTCAGGCAAGGACTAAGTATTTACAATCTATCCATAAACTATTGCCGCCCAAACATTGACAGAGGTACTGGTTTTCTGGTATAATTCTCCTAACCTAATTTAAAGGAGTTTTTTACATGCCATTAGTAAATACCACTGAAATGTTCAAAAAGGCATACGAAGGCGGATATGCCATCGGCGCGTTCAACGTAAACAATATGGAAATCATTCAAGGCATTACAGAGGCTGCTATGGAGGAAAAAGCACCGCTAATCCTTCAAGTTTCTTCTGGAGCTCGCAAATATGCAAAGCATGTTTATCTTATGAAGCTAATTGAGGCCGCTGTCGCTGATACAGGACTTCCGATTGCGGTTCATCTTGACCACGGCGATGATTTTGAAATCTGCAAATCATGTATTGACGGCGGGTTTACTTCCGTTATGATTGACGGCTCTAAGCACAGCTTTCAAGACAATATTGCACTTACAAAGCAAGTCGTTGACTATGCACACGCAAGAGGCGTCACCGTTGAGGGTGAGCTTGGCAAATTAGCAGGCGTTGAGGACGATGTCAGCGTTTCAGATGCTGATGCTCAGTTCACAAACCCAGCAGAGGTTGAGGAGTTTGTCACTAAGACAGGCGTTGACTCACTTGCTATCGCAATCGGTACTTCACATGGAGCTTTTAAGTTTAAACCCGGTCAGAACCCACAGCTTCGTTTTGACATTTTAGAGAAAATTGAGAAGCGTCTGCCTAACTTCCCTATCGTTCTTCACGGCGCATCTTCAGTTATTCCTGAATTTGTTGCTAAAGTTAATCAATACGGTGGAAAAATGCCAGACGCTATCGGCATTCCAGAAGATATGTTGCGTCAAGCCGCTAAAATGGCAGTTTGCAAAATCAACATTGACTCAGACCTTCGCCTAGCTATGACAGCTTCCCTTCGTGAGTACTTTGCTCTTCACCCAGACCATTTCGACCCACGTCAATACCTGACCCCTGCACGTACAGCTATCAAGGACATGGTTAAGCGTAAGCTTGTTAATGTTCTCGGCTGCAACAACAAGGCATAATAGAAATGTAAATCTCCGTTTGCAGGATAATAACCCGCAAACGGAGATTTGTGCATAAACGTAGAGGAGTTAGATTGTATGCGATTTATTCGGAAAATCAAATCTACCCAAACTATACGTCTCATATTTTTTTCAATACTGCTCTCGTCAGCATTTACATAGTAGATGCCGAAGGTAATTTTGTGCCAGAATTTGCCGACTACACCCTTAACGGTCTGCAAGTGCTTATCGGCAAAGATGCGTTGCTTGGAATAACAAATACTAATGTTAAGCTATATGATAATCCTACGGAATCATACAGAGAAATCATAGCAGAAGAATCCGATGGTGTAACAACGCTTAAAATTGTCGCTGATAGCCGCACTAACAGCCGTGTTATAAGCAAGCTTGACGGAACTATCGAGGATTTTCTTTCATCACAGCAAGATAGCTATTGGGCTGATGCTTTAGCAGAAACTGAAAGAATAATACATTCTGCGGAATTAATAGCAACTGAGCGTTTGGAGCATATTTTACCCTTTAAAAAAGGTACAGCATATGTTAAAGACGGCAGAACATTTACTCCCGAGGAAGAAAATGAGGGCGGAAACGTCTGCATAATCAGTGCTGATTTTGCAGGCTCCAGTGAAATACAGGTTGGCGACACCCTTTCCCTCGATATCTACTCAGGATATTATACAGATTATAATCCAAATAATAAACTTTACATGATTCAGCAAAAGAATGTACACACACCTATTGTCACAAAGGATTACACCGTTGTAGGTCTTTGTTCTTTGCCAAAACTCAGCTCTGCAGGTGTTGTGATACCCATAAACACAATCATTATTCCATCCAGTTCACTTAGCGACGAAGAGTTTAGTATAGCCAGTGAGAGCATGGAAACACGACCTGCTTATTTATCAACAAGGTTTATTAGTTTTGATAATTTGCAGTACTTCGATTCATCTAAATATTATATCGGTGAAAACCACGAATATGCTACGGCAAGTGGTTTGAGCAAGAGCTTTATTAAAAATCTAAATATGAAAATGATATTTGGCATTCTGGACCTTTGGATTTCAACGATAGCATTTTTTTCTTGTTCTTCGCAAAACGCGTCCGGAGCGACGCTACGTTGCTAATATCAGGTGTGGCTTCTGTAAAACGGGCAAGAATAAAACTATTTGTTAGATTCTTAATTCCAGTAGCCGTTGCCGCTGTTGTTCGTCTTTCTGTATCTTGGGTGGCGTATGACCCACTTATTATCGGCAGCTTAAGAAGTCTTGCAGAGGACGGTACTACTTATCAAAAATACATTGAAGAAACCTTGGCTACATACTCTAATTCCAGCTATCCCCGCCATCTTATATTCCGTGAGCTAGCTGAAATATCAATAATCCAACTTTTTGTATGTCTGATACCAATATATCTATATATATCAATGAAAACATCAGAAAGTCATCGCAACGCTCAAAGTCTATAATGCGGTCAAATGATTCGGATTGATGATATCTGTATCTTCAAAAAAGACTGTGGTTCGAACACTTAACGAACCACAGCCTTTTTTAATTTTATATTACTTCTCCGTATACAGCGCGAGCGATGCCTTGTATGCCATATAACAGTCAATCTTGGACACGATTTCAAATGGTGCGTGCATTGACAAAACCGGAACTCCTGCGTCGAGAACCTCAATATTACGGCGTGCAAGGTAATTTGCGACAGTGCCGCCGCCGCCTTGGTCGGTTTTGCCAAGCTCAGCCATTTGCCAGAACACTCCGCCTTTGTTCAAAAGTCCGCGGAAGCGTCCCATAGTCTCAGCTGATGCGTCAGAAGCGCCGCCCTTGCCGCCTCGTCCTGTATATTTGCAGATGCCGATGCCGTAACCAAGGTAGGCGTTGTTTCTCTTCTCTGAAACCTCGGGGAAGTTAGGGTCAAAGGCGTTGCAAACGTCTGCGGACAGGCACAGTGAGTTTGCGTAGCAGCGTCTGATATTGCCATTTTGAGCGTTTACAAGCTCTTCCATAAAATAGTCAAAAAATGCACTTTGCATTCCCGTAACGCCTTCTGAACCGATTTCTTCCTTGTCTGCCAGCAAGCAAACAGAGGTGTAAGCAGGGTCTTTAATGTCAAACAGTGCACGAAGTCCTGCGTATGAGCAGGAACGATCGTCATGTCCGTATGCTCCGATTAAGGAACGGTCAAGTCCTACGTCACGAGCGTCACCTGCGGGAACGATGCACAGCTCGGCGGAGGAAAAGTCCTCTTCTGTAATGCCGTACTTTTGATTGAGTAGTTCTAGTACCGCAAGCTTTACACGGTTTTCGCCTTCACCCTCGTCGGGACGAGTACCTATAAGAACATTTAAGTTTTCTGCTGCAAAGGCCTCTCCCAACGGCTTTTTCATTTGGTCGGCGGCTAAGTGGGGCAGCAGGTCTGTTATAACAAGCACAGGGTCAGATAGGTCAGTTCCGATTGCGACATTGACGGAAGTGCCGTCCTTTGTAATAACCACGCCACGAAGCTCTAAGGGTGTCGCCATCCAATGGTATTTCTTCACGCCGCCATAGTAATGAGTTTTTAAAAGTGCCATGTCAGCCTCTTCGTAGAGAGGGTTTGGCTTAATGTCAAGTCTCGGTGCGTCAATATGCGCCGCCATAATACGAAGCCCTGCTTCAACAGGCTTTTGTCCGACGACAACAAGAATCAAGGACTTGCCGAAGCGGTCAAGATACAGTTTATCCCCTGATTTGACCTCCATGCCCTGAGTATATTTCACGAAGCCTTGGGCTGTTGCCTGTATAATCGCCTCAGAAACGCAGTCCCGCTCGGTTTTACCGTTGTCTAAGAATGCTTTGTAGCCTTCGCAATACGCAGTAATAGCCTCCCACTGACCTTCATACAGCCTATCAAAGCCATTTTTGTTTTTAAACATGAGCTTTTCTCTCTTGTTTTCCATTTTTAACATTCCTTTCATCGGGGTAAAATCCCCAGAAATACGTTATTGCAGTATTTTAAACAGTCAATTGCTTAAACAGGTCAGTGGCCTTTTGTTTTAGCTCCGCAAGTGTGCCGTTGTTTTCAATAGTGTAGTCACAACCGTGTAAAAAATATTCATCGCTGTTTTGGTTTTTAACTCTTGCCCACGACTGCTCTGGCGTAAGTCCGTCACGCTCCTCGATACGCTTTAGACGTTTTTCCATGTAGGAGACTACCGCAACAGTGTCCTGACAAATATTAATAAGCTCGGTATCCAGCATGTAAAGTGCCTCAATTACGGCAACTTTGCAGCCTTGCTTTTTCAGACTGCATATTATGCCCGCAATTTCATCAATAACATACTTATGGGTTATTTCATGAAGCTTATGGAGCTTTTTTACATCACTGAACACTATTGATGCCAAGGTTTTCCGTTCAAGGGTGCCATTAACAAAAGCATCCGGGAATGCACGTTCCAGCTCAGCCTTTAGTGCGATATTTTCGGCAAGAAGCCTGTGGTAGACGCTGTCAGCATCAATAATTTCTGCGCCAAGGTCTTTCCAAATACCTTCAATGGTGGATTTTCCCGTTCCGCTTCCGCCTGTAAGACCAATAATTTTCATAGCGATATGATATCCTCACCATAGCCAATATTTTCGCAGATGTAATCCAGCGGGTCAATAACTTCAAACCCAGCCGCCTTTAAAAGACGGTTCGCCACTGCCGCTCCCCCGCCCTTTGTCTCTGGAATGCGAGCGTAAATGTGGTCAGGCTTTAGCATATCTGCTTTATGCAGGTAGCTGTACAAATTGCGCATTAAGGTTTCGGGCTCGTTCTCTTTGCCGTAATTCAGCACAATAAGCTCGCCTACGGGCTTTTCTACGATAATCCCTTCCTCGGCAGACGGAACTTCAAAAAATAACAACTCCAGTTCAAAGCAAATAACAACGTTTTTACCAGGCTGCGCCCATAGGAAGCTGGCGGCATACTCAGGAGGGCCTGCCAAAATCGTCAGCGGAGTTTTCGGTGCGTAATGTTTATATTTCATACCTGGTGCACGAACAGCTTCGTCAGCCCCAACAGGCTTGGTAACCGCTTCGTCAATTTCAATCTGACCAAGCAAAATTCTAAGGTCTTCAGCAGTGACAAAGCCTGGGCGCAGTAATCTCGGTCTTGCTCCTGTCAAGTCAATAACAGTGCTCTCCACGCCGACTTTGCACATTCCGCCGTTTACAATACCCGCAATATGTCCGTTCATATCGTCATACACATGACCGGCAGTTGTGGGGCTGATTGAGCCTGAACGATTGGCACTGGGTGCGGCAAGCGCGCCGCCTGCGGCTCGAATTATCTCACGGGCACGTTGGTGAGACGGGCAGCGAATTGCGACTGTATCTAGTCCAGCAGTGACTATATCTGGCACAGTGTTCTTTTTAGGCAGCACCAAAGTTAGCGGACCAGGCCAGAAACGATTCATCAACGCCTTTGCCACACGGGAGTTTACATGCGCATACAGCTCCGCTTCCTCCTCATTGGACACATGGACTATCAGAGGATTATCAGCAGGACGACCCTTTGCCTTGAAAATCTTCTCAACGGCTTCGGTTTTTAAAACAGCCGCAAGTCCGTATACGGTTTCGGTGGGTATTGCAACCACTTCTCCCGCCTTTAGCAGACTTCCTGCAAAGTAGATATCATCAAGGCTAGTGTCCGACAAAAGGTACGTTGTCATACTTCACTTCCTGCTCGGAGTTTTTCGGCTTGGTCGGCATTAATAAGTGCGTCAATAACCTCGTCAATTTCACCGTTCATAAACGCTTCGATTTTGTACAGTGTAAGGTTTATGCGGTGGTCGGATATGCGACCTTGAGGGAAATTATAGGTTCGTATACGTTCAGAGCGGTCGCCAGTGCCTACTTGACTTTTGCGTTCGCTTGCAATGGCGGCGTTTTGTTCGTTGATTTTCTTCTCTAAAAGCTTAGCGCGAAGAATTTTCAACGCTCTATCTTTATTCTTCATTTGGCTGCGCTCGTCCTGACATTCAACTACAATACCAGTAGGTATATGCACAATACGGATTGCACTTTCTGTTTTATTAACGTGCTGACCGCCTGCGCCGCTGCTTCGGCAGGTAGAAATATCCAAATCTCCCGGGGCGATAAATATATCAACCTCCTCCGCTTCAGGTAAAACCGCAACAGTAACGGTCGAGGTGTGTATCCTGCCAGACGCTTCGGTATTAGGGACACGCTGAACTCTGTGAACTCCGCTTTCAAATTTAAGGCGGGAGTACGCTCCGTCGCCTGCGATTGAAAAGCTAATTTCCTTTAAGCCGCCAAGCTCAGTTTCATTTATATTGAGCACCTCGACCTTCCAACGCTTGCGCTCTCCGTACATAGTGTACATGCGGTACAGTGCCGACGCAAAAAGTGCAGCTTCGTCGCCTCCTGCACCTCCGCGGATTTCAACGATGACGTTTTTATCATCGTTAGGGTCGCGAGGGAGTAGCAGAATTCGGATTTCGTCCTGCAATTGCTGCATTTTCTCCTTGGCGATGTCGTACTCTTCCTGCACCATATCGCGCATGTCTGGCTCAAGAGTACCGTTCAGCATTTCTCTGGCGTCGTCTGCATCCTTACGTGTCGCGACAAAGGCGCGGTAAGCCTCGACAATGGAACTAAGCTCCTTTTGTTCCTTAAGGAGCTTGGTCATACGGGGCTGGTCTTGAAAAATTTCCGGGTCGGAAAGTGCGGCTTCGATGGCAAGGGCTTTATCGTGCAGTGCTTCTAGTTTTTCTAACATGGTTCACCTCATGGATAGCAATAGATTCTATATGGTAGTCTATTATCTTACATTTGTCCGATATTGTCAATGCTCGATTATGTCTTGATTAAAACTTCCCGAAGTACATTAAAACCACGGAGAAAAACTCCCTTAAAAAGTATGATACCTTATGCATAAAGCTAGGCGACGGCGCAACTAAGGACGCTGCGTTCAATCCGTTTTTGCGGGCGATATACATAGACCTGTAAATATGAAATTCGTTTGTTACAATTACAACACGAGTGTCTTTTTCAAATAAGCTTGAGGCAAATTGAATATTTTCAAGAGTATCAACGGACTTATCCTCAAGAAAAATTCTGGCTTCCTCAATTCCGTTGGCAACGAGATACCGCCTTGCGGCTTCTGCCTCCGTGATGCCTTCTCCCGCACCCTGTCCGCCTGTTGCAATGACTTTTGCATTAGGGTTTGCTCTGAGATATTCCAAAGCTTTGTCCATGCGGCTAACCAGTGGCGGAAGTGGCTTTTCGCCGTCAAGCCCTGCGCCGAGAATAATTACATACTCCGCATTTGGCTCAGCCGTAGTTTTTGCGCCAGCAGAAATCTGAATTTCAATTACAATGAATGCAATAATCATTGCCAAAGCGAATATTTCAAAAACCAGCTTGGCTATGAAAATTATTTTACCCAAAATTCCATCAAAACGCTTGTTATTTAGGCTGATAAGCGAAAGATAAAGAAGTGCGGTTCCGATTACTCCGAAGGAGAGCCAAAGTCCGAAGGGTAGCCTTTTATTGAAAACAATAAAAATATCAAGCCCCACGCCGATGGTCAGAAAAACAAGGGTAAGCCATGTATCAAGTGACCTTTGCTTACCCCTATAGCCGTAAGAATATATTTTACGCCTTCTCATTTGGCGTAGCTATTAAATCTGCAAGCTCTTGCATTTTTGTTTCAACGTCAGTACTTGCCGCATGAATAGTCTTATATCCGACGCATTTTGTACCTGTGAGCGCGTCAAGCGCCTCGGCAACGGCGCTGTACTCAGCTTTTACTCCGCCTGAGGAGATAATATATGCCGTTTTCTTAATGCCCTTAGCTCCAGTCAAAAAGCTTCTCACAACGGGATTCAGGCTGCTTGCCCAAAGTGGTGCCGCAATAACCACAAGCTCGTAATCCGCAAAGTTTATTGGCGGTGTTTGGGGAACAAGGGGAATATTTTTCTTACCCAAGGTTGCGATTAAAGCAAAAATGAAGCCAAATCCTCCGCTAAAATTTCTCTTGGGGTGCAGCTTAACTACTGGATTAATATTACTCGCCTTATGCCCTTTTAGTGCGTCACCTTCAAGAAACTGCTTTAGCTTGAGAATTGCCGCCTCCGTTCGACCTGTGCGGGAATAGTACACATACAAAACCTTCATTCTATTAATTCCTCCCATTGCGTAAATATATTTTGATATTTATTTCTGTTTTCTTCTCTAAGAGACAAAAGACGGGTTAGTGCCTCACTGTCAGAAGAAGATAACTCTAGCTGAACCGATAACTCAGCGTCAGCTTCGTCTAGCTGCTCCATTTCACGCTCAAGCTGGCGAATGCGCTTCTCGGTTTCCTTTGATTTCATCTGTGCTTGATGGGGCTTCAATGATTTTTCGCTGTTGGTTTCGCTGGAAGCTGCTTTTAGCTTTTCCTGCTCAAGCTCAAAGGCTAAAGCCGATTTGTACTGCTTAAATTCCTCAAAAGTTCCTGTGAAGTCGCAAATTTTACCGCCTGACAGTTCCCATATTCTGTTTGCAAAGCGGTCAATAAAGTATCTGTCATGGGAAATGAAAATCAGGGTTTCGTCATAGCTCTCAACGGCTTCCTCAATCCACTCTCTTGAGGCTATGTCTAAATGGTTAGTCGGTTCGTCTAGCAGTAAAAGATTAACCTTGTCGCCCATAAGAAGGCACAGTTTTAGTCTGCTGCGCTCCCCGCCTGACAGGTTTTCGACCTGCTTAAAGACCTCTTCCCCTCTGAAATGGAACATACCCAGTCTGTCGCGGCTTTCCTGCGGCAGGCAATCGTCTTCATACAGCATTGTATCATAAAGTGTGCGCTCTGGGTGAGAAAATTCTATAACCTGAGGCAAATATGCTTTTTTTACGCTTGGTCCTGGTAAAATTCGCCCCTTGGTGGGCGTTAGTTCCTCGGTAATCAGCTTGAAAAGAGTTGTTTTGCCTGCTCCGTTTTCACCTAACAGCGCAATCCTGTCTCCTGGGCGAACCGTTGCGGTTAGGTCGTTTACCAAGACTTTACCGCCAAAGTACGCAAAGGAAAGCTCTTGAATACGAAGGACGTCGTCGGCTAAAAACTTAGTTTGCTTAAAGTGCGCCGTCATGGACTTGGTGGTTCTTGGCTTATCAACGGTTTTCATCCGCTCGGCACGTTTTTCAATGGCAAATGCACGTTTATGTAGCTTCGCGCTCTTTCCAGCATAGTCGTGCATTCTGCGGGCGGTGTCCTGTAGTTGGGTTATTTTTCGGTTTTCCTTGATGAATTGATCCATTTGCTCGTCATATCTGCGCTTTTTCTCAATTACATAAAAGCTGTAATTACCGCTATAGGGCACTGCAACTCCGTTTTCGACCTCGATAACTCGGTTGATGCAGTTATCAAGAAAATATCTGTCATGGGATATGCACACAACTGTGCCTTTAAACCGCGACAAATAGTCCTCAAGCCATTCTGTGGCTCGCATGTCAAGGTGATTTGTTGGCTCGTCGAGCAATAGTATATCGGTATCGAGAAGAATAAGTCTTGCAAGGTTTACCCGTGT
This sequence comes from Oscillospiraceae bacterium, assembly GCA_031546715.1. Taxonomy (GTDB): domain Bacteria; phylum Bacillota; class Clostridia; order Oscillospirales; family UBA929; genus JAVBKA01. The sequence continues at coordinate 16,942 of JAVBKA010000190.1, forward strand.
TTTTTCGCCCCCCGAAAGTGCGGCGAAGGGGCTGTAATACAAAGAATCAGGAATCATCAGCCCGTTTCTTACTCTGGACAAGCGGAGGTCAATTTCAAATCCCCCTCTGGTTTCAAAGAGGTGAGCTAACTCTCCGTACCGAGTCAGAACCTTTGGGTCGTCACAGCGCGCCAGTAGTGCGTCAATCTCCGCTTGCATTTCGTACAGCTTGGAAAATGCGGAATCCAGTACCATCGCAACCGTTGCGCCCTCTTCAACAATGGGGATTTGTGAAAGAAGCCCCATGGATTTTCCAGAAAACAAGGCAAACGAGCCCTTATCGGGCAATTCCTCGCCAGATAGAACTCGAAAAAGAGTGGTTTTGCCCGCACCATTGGCACCAATCAGCCCAATGTGCTCCCCTGACTGAACGTCAAAGGTTACGCCTTTGAGAACATGGTTATCACCATAAAATTTATGAACATCCTGTACAGATATATCAATCATTATGCTCTATTGCAGTACATTTAAGAACCGGAGGATATATTAATACCTTGGCTTTCCGATAAAGAAAAGTGCAACCGTCCCCGGTCCTGCATGAGAACCGACAGCGACCCCAAGATGGTTATAAATAACCTCGCCTATTTCAAAATGCTTATGCATTTCCTCTATAACAAATTTTGCATCGTCAAGGCAATCGCCGTGACTTATGCCGACTATGGGTATATTCTTGCCGCCAACCTGTTCAACGGCTTCATTAACAAGGGCAAGCAGACTTTGCTTGCGCCCTCTGATTTTGCCGTGGTTTACTAGCTTGCCTTCGGCGTTTACATTAAGCAATGGCTTAATTCCCAGCACTGAACCGACAATTGCCGAGGACTTTGACACTCGTCCGCCTTTATGGAGGAACATCAGGTCATTGACGGTAACACTTGAGCGAACACATGGCGCAGTAGCGTCTACAAATGCGCACAACTCTTCAAAGCTTGCTCCCTGAGCCGCCTTTAGCCGTGTGAGATGAACAAGGATTCCTTCTCCCAGTGATGTCATGCGTGTGTCTGCAACGTAAATTTTCCGCTCTGGATAACGAGCTTCAAGCTCTGCTTTAACAAGTAAGGCAGTATCATACGTGCCCGATAAGCCTGTGGACAGTCCGACATATACAATATCGAGACCATCCTGTAAAAACGGTTCAAAAAAGTTCTGAATTGTGCCAAAATTCAGCATTGAGGTGGAGGACGTTGAGCCTGTCGCCAGTTTTTGGAAGAATTCTTCGCCAGTCATTTTGCCGTCGTCCAGTAGTGTCTGTCCGTCCATTGTAATTTCAAAGGGCTGAAACGGCAAAGCGTTTTCTTTATAATAGTCCCATGGTAAATCGCAAGCAGAGTCTGTTATGATTTTATAATTCATTAATACACCTCATTAACTCATGAGTAACCGAGGCACTCACGAAACATTAGACATTAAAATTCCTTAGATTAGGATATTATATCTGCATTATACTTTGATTGCAACCTAGATTTGTAAACAAACTATGAAAAATAACCAGTGATAGCTTTTGCGATACTATGTGTCAGCTCATTAAGCTGCTGATTAGACGTAAGCCACTGGAAATCCTGCGGGTTACAGATAAATCCCATTTCAACCAAAAACGATGGCGACCACGAGGGTCTGCCCACATAAAGATTCATTTGATTATGCTTCCTGTTTCTAACACCGAGGTCAGCGGTTACCGCATCGGCAACATACTGCGAAATCGGCGCAGACAGAACGTTTCGGTAGTGGGTTGACAGCCCTCTTATGCTTGAGGAGTCTGCATTTTCCGACACGCTGTTGCAGTGCAGTGAGACAAATAAGTCCGCCATGTGTTCACGATTAATCGCCACACGGTCTTTAAGCTCCGTGGTATAGTCCCCTGTTCGAGTGATAAACACTTCCGCTCCAAGGCTTTCAAGCTCCTTTTGAAGCTTATGTTGGGCATAAAAAGCCACATATTTTTCGGAAAAATCAGTTCCCCACGCACCTTGCGCGCCGGGGTCGTCGCCTCCGTGTCCTGCGTCAACAACAATTGTTAGGTCTGACAGCGGTTTTGCGCCTGTTCCAGCTTTTATGGGACGCTTAATTAGTAGTTCTATGCCCTCGTCTGTTTTAGCGGTGAGGTAACCGTCAATCCTCATGCCGCCTCTTAGCGTAAAGGTATACACAGCGGCATTGCCCACCATTTCTGCCGTCACTGTACCCATTACGGAGTTTTTAGGCAAGGTTGGCAGAGGACAGGCATCGACATCGTTTATAGTAACAGTTATGGTATTTTCTCCTGCGTAATCAACCTTTGTTATGCTGAAAAGCTTTGTTGAAAGGGTAAAACTGTCCCACTTTTCGCCCACGGTGTATCTACTGCTAGAAGGTGGATAGGCTGTACCCAGGTCAATAGTTTTCAGCTCCACATCAGCCGCTTGAAGCCATACTCCTTCGTTTCCCGCAACTGAAACCTGAACCCATGAGGCGTTGGAGGTAAGTCCGATAACGCGCCCTGTCTGCCCCTTGCCAAGCTCACCTGCAGACCCGCCGCTGGTAGTTGACTTCGGGTAAACAAAGGCAAAGTCGCTAATAACCACCGCCGCAAGGTCAGAATGCGGAGTACTGCAACGAATGGAGGCAGTGGCAGCTCTGGCATTATTTTTTCCGTTATACTCCATTACATACACAGGCGACCCAAGATTGACAATTCTGCCTTTAATAGTATAGCCATTAAGGTCGAAAGTACCTGCAAAGGTTGTTTTATAAAATTTTCCATCATCGGGCTTACTGGTTGCGGCAGGCTCAAGGGGTATTCTCTGCCCTGCAAAAAACGCGTATACAGTCGCCCCGACGGGCGCAACACAGCTAAGCTTAACTGTATCTCCGCCTTGATATATTTCGTCAGCCCCTGACGGAAACGCCGTTCCTGTAAGGATTTCGGCAGCCTCCATTGTGGGCGGACTTACTTGCGTCGTGCTAATGTCGCGGTTTATGGTTATTGTTACGGAGCTTGTTCCTTGGGCAAAAACGAAGGTATTAGCACCCTTGGCAATGGTGGCATAGTAACCGAAATAACCCAGAGAGGTTCGTCCTTCAATGGCTTTTCCGTTAACGGTAATGGGCTTGGCTGGGTCGCTTGCGCCCATGATATAGTACCTGTCTCCGCTGTAGCTGATTGTACTGCTTGACGGTCTGCCGATGTTTAGCGCGCCGATAGTCGGCTCAGGCATTAGCACATTAGACGCCGCAGTGTTCACAGCAACAGAGTATAGCTTTTTCAGCGTTTCCTTTGTTGCGGCGTTTTCTAAGAATTTGTATCGGAAGTGAATGCTGCCCGTCACGGCAGAATATGTGTTGCTCAGCTCAATTTGATTCTTGATTTCCTTAGTGCCATACCACGGACTGGAGGAAGAATCGTCGTTGAGCCTGTATGTGGCGTGACCGACGTACAGTTTTACATTAGTCCCGTTTACTTGGTCTACCCACCATTGCAGCACCTTTGAATAGTCCGCCTTGTTATGTCCGATTTCCCAGTAAATTTGAGGTGCGATATAGTCTAGCCACTCGTTTTTAACCCATTTGCGGGTGTCTGCAAAGGATTGGCTGTAGGATTCATGTCCTCCAGTGTCACTTCCAAAGGGGGAACTGGATTTATTCGCCCAAATTCCCGCGGGGCTGACGCCAAAAACGCATTCCGAACGGATAGCCTTGATTGCATCATAGGTATCCTTAATTAATGTATTAATATTATCTCTGCGCCAGTTATTTATGTCTGTATATCCCTTTCCGTACTTTTCGAAGGTGTTTCCGTCGTTAAAATCTCCGTCGGGATAAAAATAGTCGTCGAACTGTATGCCGTCAACGTCATAATTCTTTACAATTTCCGTTACGCCGTCTATAACCAGCTTTCGCACGCTTGCAAGACCTGGGTTATAGTACAAATTTTTGTCCGAATGCGCAACAGTCCAGTCTGGATGAAGCCGTGCTGGGTGGTTTTCAGCTAAAAGGCTGACGTCAGTGTTTAATCTATCCGCTCTGAACGGATTAATCCACGCATGAAGCTCAAGCCCATTTTCGTGAGCCTTTTGAATCCAGTATTCAAGGGGGTCAAAGCCGTCCTCTGGAGCTTTCCCCTGCTGACCTGATAAGTATTTAGACCATGGAAAAAGCTCGGATTTGTATAAGGCATCCGAACAAGGGCGCACCTGTAAAATAATTGCGTTAAGTCCAATATCCTTGGCTGTACTGATGACAGTATCTGCTTCACTTTTTAATTTTGCAATGCTTAGTCCTTGGCTTGAAGGATAGTCAAGATTGATTAAGGTCGCAACCCAAACGGCACGAAAATCACTGGAAGCAGCACTTGCGGCGGCTTGCTTCGTTGGAAACATGACAAACACTACCATAAATGCAACAATTGCAATAACTCTTCTTTTCATAAGCACCTACATTTCTACGGCTATTTACATACTATAACAAAAAACCACAGCATTTTCAAGTATGTATTTGTTAAATATGTCCATGTAACAGCATTTTAACATCTCAGCAATATTTTTTTAATATATTTAGCCATACTGGCAACATTGGTAACATTTACCTTGATATTTGTCGTTTTATTGTGTATTATGTACTAAAGACCGTGTTTAAATGTACTGCTTTTACATTTGAAGGGTGATGAACATATGAAAAAATACGCCGTACTCCTTTTCGCCGTCATGTTAGCTTTGTCCTCATGTACACCTTCATCTGATGTATCAACCTCCCAGCAACCCGAATTTAGAACTTCTGCTGATGGTAGCGTGGTCAGTATCGGTAGTGAGCCTACGGACGGCAGCGGTCAGTCCGAGCTGTCGTTTTTTGACCAAACCGCATATACAGACGAACAGCTCAAAGAAATGTCCAAAAACTGGGACTATACAAACATATCCGATGAATACGACTTTGAAATGTTCAAGCTAGACCCAAAAATTAAGGGCGTTCAAGGTTTTTGCGCTATAGGCGAACAGTTATACATAACCGACTACCAAAGCGAGCGCATACATGTTTTAGATAACAAGTTTGTAGTTACCGACACCATTCGTGATGGTTCAGATGCCGAGCCTTGGTTTTTACCTCGCGGGCTTTGCAAGGACAAAGATGGAAACCTTGTTGTCATAACTGATGTAAATAACTTGACTGATAATGGTCATATTTTGAGTTATAATAAAAGCTTTGAGGTTATAAAAGATACTACATTTACTCTAAAATCGGCAGATATACACTTTATGTCAAATGATGTCGCAGTGCTCGATTATGGCGATGTATTTTTCACTGTTAAGAGCGAAATTAATTCTGATGGAAAAATTTATAAGGTTAATTCAGATGGCTCTGTAGACGGTGTAGGAGAAAGCATATTTGGCACTTTGTGCCCGTCGATTGCAGGCGATGAGGTCATGTTTCTAAATAGCTTTTTCGGAATTGATAATAAACGAGTAACAAGAAACGGACAGTCTGCGTTATTTCGTATTGGCGACGGACTAGTGAAAGGCATAACAAAAATCCCTTCGGAAGTGTTTTTACTGCCATCAGACGATGAAATAGCAGAAGTCGTTGGCATGAAAGATAAAGATGGAAATGCAATATCTGAATCCGACGCTAAAAGTTTTCGTCATCAAATTTATGCACTTCGGGGGTATGCAGACTTAGAGAAAGTTGGGAATGAGTACTTTGTGTTGGCGGAAAACAAACCTGCGATATTTGTTTTCGACGAAAAGATGGAATATGTTAAAACTATAAAAATTCCTGTTAACGATGAATGGAATATGGCTAAATACCTACAAAATATTTGGAATCATGGGCCAATGGCGGGTTCATTATATTTGGACTCAGACGAAAATGGCATTCTTTACATTGTATGCAGGATTTACGGGGAATCTGGCAACTATTACATAGGAGTGCGAGCTACGAAGAAAGCAGGATAAATAATGACAAAGCTTGTTTATACCTTTAAGCAAAGCTTACGTATTTTTACTGTGAGCAAAGTGCATACGCTGATTTTGCTTGTGTGTTACACTGCTGCATTTTTGCTACCTGTGGTTATGCAGGCTTATAAGATGAATTTGAAATTGTAATTTTTTAAAATTTTATGAGTATATTAAAAAATAACCGTCATTTTGGCAATATTTTCCTTGCGTTTTACAATATATTTGTGTATTATAGACTAAGAGATGAAATTTTAATGTGTTACTTTTTGCATACAAAGGATGTGGACACATGAAAAAAACCGTTATTCTAGTCATTGGTTTATTAGCAATTGCACTGCTTGCGATTGCGCTCATGCCTAAAACTCACGGTCGAAAGGGAAATGGTGTGCCTCTTCACGTCTTTAACGTAGGCGACACTTTTTCGGGCTATACCATATATAATGACGCTGGAACAGCTATTGATATTGGACAACTACAAGGTGAACGCAAGGTTATTATCTTTGCATGGGACAAATGCGGCGACTGCCGTTCACAGTATGAAAACTACTCCAATCTAATTAAATTATACGATAATCAAAACCTTGATATAATATTCATATGGGACGATAAAATTCCTGTATCAGATATGAACAATGCTCAAATTCCGTTAGAAAAACACTATTCCGCAAACGGTAAGGTTAAATTCACTGACTGGGTGCCTACATACTTTGTAGTTGACAAGAATAATAAGATTACTAAATCGCTTACAGATATTCAAGACCTTGAAGAGTACTTATCAGGTGTATATACCCCCAAAAACGAAGCACTCCTCGCGTTTCTAGATTCAAGGCTTATTTTCTTTACCCTTGAGGGGTGCAGTGGCTGTGCAACAGCGAAAAATGAGCTGTCAGAAAACAGCATTGTATCATCGCTGACGCTATATACCGTATTATGCGGAGAGAAAAAGGAAAATTCTGTTTTTGATTATCATGATTCAAATCTAATTTACGCTCATGCGTTGGGAATAGATTCGTTTCCTGCGTTTGCGGTTGTTTCTGAAGGGAAAGTCCACGTTTCGCGCACTATAGATGAGTTAATCAACATGGGGCATATATTGAAAGGAGCAAACAGATGAAAGGGTTAAAAGGGTTATTTCCGCGACATTGGCATTGGTTTTAGTAGCCAGCATGTTCGTGATGCCCAGTCTAGCGTACAATAATCACGCCGCAGGTTGTATATTCCATTTAACAACCGGAAGTCGAGAAGATAGAACTGTCTATTTTCCAAACGGTTGTAGAAGACTAGACTATGTGCAGTTCTATGATGAGGCTTGCATTGGCCAGAATGGGACTCTTAAAACAGACCATAGCAGCACGTTTGTAACTGGAATAGTAGAATGCCCAGCCAGATAAATTAGTTCAGTGTCCCATGTTGATTTAGCTTAGTTCCTTATGGTTACCATTGACAATTGACTTGTATATAAAATCGCTTTAGAAAGGTGGTTTCCTTGTGAAAAAATTCTTTTTACTGTTTTTGATTTTAAGTCTTATCTCAGTTTCCTGCTCTCCATCTGTAACCCAAGACTTATCCAGTAACAACGCAACGCTAGCAGAGGTTGGTTCGCCAGACCCTGAGCCGACTTCATCCTCGCCTTCATCTCAATCAGAATTCTCCTTTTTCAACCAAATTGATTATACACTAGAGGAGCTTGAAGAGTTATCTCAAGCCTTTGACTTTACGAATTTTACTGATGAATATGTCTTTGAGATGTTTACTCTTGACAAAAAAATTGAGGGTGCAGAGGGGTTTTGCGTCATAGGGGAACAGTTGTACTTATCCGACTTGCTACGCGAGCGCATTCATGTTTTAGATAAACAGTTTGAAATAATTGATACAATTCGCGATGGGTCAGATGCGGAAACTTGGTTTGCACCACGAGGTCTTTGCGAAGATAAAGACGGAAACCTTGTTGCAATAACTGATGTTAACAGCTTGACAAACATTGGACATATTTTGAATTATAATAATCAATATGAGGTCACAAAAGATGTTGCTTTTACGCTGAAACCAAAGGGCGATTACCTTATGACTAATGATGTAGCTGTGCTTGATAATGGTGATATTTATTTTACGGTTTTGAGTAACTCTCATGTAGTTGCAAAAATTTACAAAGTCCTTTCAGACGACTCGGTTGACGGTGTGGGAATGAGATTGTTTGGTTGGTTGTGTCCGTCAGTTGCCAGGGATGAGCTAATGTTTGTAAACGATTCTTTTGGACTTGACTCCGACAATCATGGAATCAAAGGGTTACCAGCACTATTTCGATTTAACTCCGGTAAAATCACCGGACTAACGAAGCTACCTCCAGTTACTAAGTCTAGTCTTTCAAGCGAAGAAAAGAAAACCATGGAAACTATGACTAATCTCGATGGAGACTTATATACAAAAGAAACAATAGACTCATATCGTCATACAATTTTCACGTATAACGGACTTAATGATTTAGCACTTGTTGGCAACGAATACTTTGTGATTACATCTGCACAGCCTGCTATTTTCGTATTTGATGAAGATATGCAGTATAGTCGGAGCATAAAGTTATTAGTTAACGATGAGTGGAATACCCCAGTATTTACACAGATGCTGAAAGACGGCAAAGTAACAAAAGTTTTACCTAAATACCTTGACTCAGATGAAGAAGGTAATCTGTTTATTATATGTACGCTGCACACTCAAGACGGGAAGTCAGATTACATAGGAGTACGAGCAACAAAGAAAGCAGGATAAATAATGACAAAGCTTGTTTATACCTTTAAGCAAAGCTTACGTATTTTTACTGTGAGCAAGGTGCATACGCTGATTTTGCTTGTGTGCTACACTGCTGCATTTTTGTTGCCTGTGGTTATGCAGGCTTATAAGACTACTCAGATGGATTCATATTCTGATAAGCCTCGATTATCTGGTTTTGCCCCAGATTTTTCTATTGATATTTCCAATTTAAAACCTGAACAGCTTGAACTTCTTGGGGATTGTGAATTTATCAGAAAAATTATTGCTGATGCAGGCTTAACGGGAAGCGTTACCGCCTCCTTCATGTTGTGGGGCGATAATAGCTTTGTGCTCTATAATGATAAGCCGTCTAACTGTTATGTGTTGTCCACGACAGTCAGTGATGGCGGTGATGATATTCGCACCAGCGTTAATACATCGAGTATTATTTATGGCAGACAGTTGTCGCCGAATAATCCTTACGAGGTTTTAGTGGGCGACCATGCTCTCGAGGCTGTAGATTATAGTAAGATTGTTGGAAATGAAATAGTGATTAACGGCAACACCCATATAATTGTCGGTGTATTGCGTAACTATCGAGGCATGTATACCAATGTCAAAACAAGAGAATACGCATATGACGGCACTTTTCAAATCAACGCTGTATCTGATATGCGAAAAGCAGCTAATAAATTAGCAGACGAACTTGAAAAACATTTTGAGGTTGGCAGCATTTCGTATTCCCAAGCACAAAGTGAAGTGTTTGAAGAGCAAACCAGAAGCACCACGAATTTTTATCTTTTATTATCATTATTAGGCTATTTATTTTGCGTTATCAGCACCTTTAGCATTATACATTCCGTATTATATGATAACCGCAAAGTAATCGGAACTAAGCTGTCTATCGGCGCAAACGCCTTAACGATTGCATGGGAATTTTTCATTTACTTTTTGATTATTTCCATCACAGCGTCAGGCTTGTCAACGCTTCTATGTACAGCGGTAAGCGATTACTACGCAAATATCAGCATTAGACCGATTCCCCTTATGCTGTCCATGAGTACGCTACTGCTTTTATTGGCGGTAAGCGTTTTAACAAGTATGCTTGCGTCATTGTACGCAGCATTTAAAGCAGTCAGGAGGTTTGGCTAATGAACAGACTTCTCTATTTTTTGCGAACAAATCTGCGGAATGTATTCAGAAACCGCCTGGTGTATTTGCCCACATTTTGCTTAATGACTGCCGGATTAACGCTATTATATATCTTCGTCACAGGCTTTTTCAGCTATTACTTAAACATGCAAAACACCTTGCGAAACAGCACATTAAAGGAAGTAACCATAACCAGTAACTGGGGCTTGAAATACGGCTCAGAAGTCGGCGCTGATATGGGCTCAAAGATATTAAACAACAGACGTTCAGCAAATAGTTACACAGAAAAGGAGCGAGACCCTTTAACTCGCACGGACTTGCGGAAAATTGAGGAACTATTTGGGGACGAGCTAGAGTTCAAGGCTTCCATTAGCTTAGGCTATGGCGTAAGTAAGTTAATGTTCAATCAGGTGGCGGTATCTCGGGTATTTATGGACTATTTTCGAGAAAAGCTCCACTACGACGGCGATTTATTTGTGGCATCATCAGAACGAATTGAAGTCATTAAGCAGGGTGCTCAAAAAGATTGTGAGATTACCTTTAATGAGTTTCCTTATGTGTATGACCCTGTCGCCGATAAATTTTTCACTCTTGACGGACAGCGTGAGGTGCGGGCTTTTGCCTCTGACGAGCTTGACATGAGCGACTTTGACGGCATATTTTCACATAAAGATTATGTTGGTGGGTACAGTCAAAAAGACTTTGATGAATACGTTTTTATTGCACTGGAGGACTACTTTGATGTGCTGCTAGAGGGACGCTTCAATGATCTGCGAATGCGTGTATCGGCTAAAAACCCAGAAGACCTTGGCGCACTGTTGTTATACCTAAACACTGCCCATAAGGGCGCAGTAAATTACTCCTATGACCCCACTGTGGACATGTTACTTAGACAAATTTCCGAGCATGTTCTGCAATTTTCAATACTTACTCCATTGTTAATTATCATGACGCTAATCGTTGCAATCAGCTTCATGGGAATGCAATATCTTAACACAAAACGCAGCCAACGCAACTTGGCAGTTCAAATAGCCTGCGGTGCAAGACTTTCTCAGCTAACTGGAGGAATACTGCTGTCCTCACTGGTTACGGTTACAGCCGCCGCCGCTTTAGCTGTCTTGGCAGGGTCTATAGTCGTTATGCAAATGAAGCTGACGCTGAATGAGGTTGCTGTAGCTCCCAATCTTAGTTCAGTCTTGGTAATTCTAGGCTATGGGTGGCTGTTGGGCATTTTGGCATGTAGTCCTTCAATTTTCACAATTCGAAAACTCTCACCGGTTGAAATATTATCTGCGGAGGATGCGACATGATTGAATTATCTGATATTAATAAAACCTATATCGGCAAAGGCACGTCATTTCATGCTTTGCATGATGTTACCCTTTCAATTGATAAAGGCGAATGGGTGTGCATTATGGGGCGTTCAGGCTGCGGAAAAACCACCCTGATGAATATTTTAGGGCTAATGGATAGGTTTGACACAGGTATCTTTTCCTTTGACGGCACAGATGTCCGAACACTGTCAATCAAGACCGCTAGTGAACTGCGAAACCGTGAATTAGGGTTTGTTTTTCAGTCGTTTAACCTTGTTTCCAGCAATACAGCCTTTGAAAATGTGGAAATGCCTCTCGGTTACGCAGGAATCAGCACAGCAGACCGAAAACGCCGTGTAACCGAAGTCCTGTCGTTGGTAGGTTTGGCTGATAAGGCAAAAAATCGTCCCTCTCAACTGTCTGGCGGGCAGCAGCAACGAGTAGCCATTGCCAGAGCACTTGTAAATAGTCCAAAGCTTATTCTCGCAGACGAACCTACGGGTAATCTAGACAAGAAGAACGGTCAGGAAATTATGGAGCTGCTGAAAGAACTGCACCAGAGCGGTGTGACAATAATCTTAGTAAGCCATGACCCTGATGTAGCAAGCTACGCAACCAGAACAATTCATATGGAGGATGGTCGCGTACTGCCGTGATTCTAAGCTCTGAAATTGAAATATGAGCGTCAATTTGAAAAAACAAACCTTGCCGATTACCTTGTTTGTGCTGGTTGCCGTCCTAAGCCAATGTACTGCATATGCAAAAGAAACTGCCGCTTATGTTAATGGCGCAACCTCAATAATGGAAAATGTTGATTCCATAAGCGTCAGCTCATTTCCTGATTCGGTGTTTGTTGTTACGACTGACGGAACTTTATGGTTATGGACGATGTTTGCGGCTGCTCAGTAGGTCTATTAGGTATGTTGGCATTAAAACCAACGG
>JAVBKA010000237.1:0-35725 GCA_031546715.1 Oscillospiraceae bacterium
CTTGCATACAATTTGAGCCGGTACGTATATTTGTGCCGCGCCCAAAAACTTGCCATGCCATCGGAGGGATGAGTGTGCCCATTTCAGATAAATGAGCGCACTCTTTATCTGAAATATAGGTGTATTCCGTTCTAAATGGAACTTTCTGGGCAAATTAGCAATGTTTTTGATTTATGAATTCTATAGTGCTGGTTTTTAGATGTGCCCTAACGAGAATGCCGCCGATTATAATTACCTCGGGGTCTAGGATATTAATAAGGTTCGCCACCGCTTCGCCTAGTTTATACGCCGCGCGGTTTAGAATCGAAATTGCCGTTGTATCGCCCCTTGTGCCGATTTGCAGTAGCTCGTGAATTGTTAAGTTGTCCAGCTTATCGTACAGTGGGTGCTTGGGCTTCTCTAAAATCATGCTCTTAGCGTCTCTCAGTATGGCAATTCCTGAGGACACCGCCTCTAGGCAGCCTCGATTGCCGCAGTTGCACATTGGTCCGTTGGGGTCAACGGTTATATGCCCGAACTCACCTGCGACATGGTTTGCGCCGTCCTGCAGCTTGTTCATCATAATCAGACCGCTGCCGATACCCATGTCCGCATCCAGATATATCAGTCCTTCATGCCCTTCCCCCGCGCCGCGCCAATACTCACCCATTGCCATAGCGTTGGTGTCCTTGCACAGTCCTACGGGAAGGCTTAGCCGCTCCTGCATAATCTGCCCGATGGGCAAATATCTCAAAAATGGCAGGTTCGGCGGCGACAATATCATACCGTCAACAGGGTTTACAGGTCCTGGCGCGGCTATGCCTAGACCTAAGAGCTTGGCATGGTTGATTCCGCTGGTGGTTATGACCTCATGGACTCCATCAGCTAAGCCATCGATAAAATCGTCGGCACGGTCGCTCAGTCCTTGCATATCCATCTCTTTAAAGGATAAAATCGTGCCGTGCAAGTCCATAACGGCGGTTGTGGTCTTAAACATGTTGATGTGAAGCCCCACCGAGTAGCCGTAGTTTTCGTCTACAGTATAATGCACGGACTTACGACCTGACAGACCACTGCGGACATTATCCTCCCGCACAAGCCCCAAGGTTACTAAGTCCTCAATAATTTTTTGAATCGCCATAAACGTCAAACCGCTGACCTGCGCCAAATGCGCCTTGGAAATTGAGCGGTTGTGACGAATAAAGTTTAGCACCGATATACGGTTGCCGTTTTTTAACTGCATCCCTTGGGACATTCTTGATGTCATGGCTGCCTCCGTTGGTAAAGAGTGTTGCAAATGGTGACATAGCTATCAAATTGTTCTTGATATCTCTGCGGACAATGTTGCTCCGGCGATACCTCCGTACACTCTAATTGTAGCCTCGCCGACTCTGACCTTACCGCAAAAAGCACCGCGCCCACGGCTGTCAGCTCCGATACTGAGGGTACTTGCATATCTATTCCTGTAATATTTGCCTTGGCTTGAAGGAGAGGCTTGTTGCGCGCTCCGCCTCCCGCCGCAGTAATTGAGGTAATCCGTTTGCCTGTCAGCTCAAAAAGAGCCTCCATAATACGCCGTGTTTCAAAGCCTATCCCCTCATTAACGGCGCAAGCAAGCTGACTGAGAGTTGTTCCCGAGGAAAGCCCAAGAAATGCTCCTCTGCGCGAGGGGTCGGGGTCTGGTACGCCGCCGCCGTTTATAAAGGGCAGATACATCACACCGCCACTGTTCTGGGCGGTATTTTCATCAAAATAGCTGTAGGGTATTGGCTCTTTCACTGATGCAATCGCCCTCAACCACTCAAGAGACGCTCCCGAGGAGGGCAGATTAGCCATCCAGTACAGCATTCCGTCAGCAAAGCAACCATGATTGATACCCATGAGGGCGGCGTTGGGCGGAAGCGGCTCTGTCAGCACTCCTGTAAAAACCTCGCTTGTTCCCATGGAGTCGATAACGTCGGCGTAACCGCCGTGATGCAGTGCAAACAGGGCGCAGGGGTGGTCATGCCCCGCACAATGCACCCGTACACCCACTGAACAGCCCACCTCTACCGCCGCCTCAGCCGTTACCGTACCCGCCTGTGCACCCACAGGCAAAACCTCCGGCAATCTGCCTGTTATATGGGCAAAGTCGCACAGCTCAAGCTGCCAGCTTCTGCGCCCAACGTCAAACAGCATGGTTCGACACGCCAGACTTTCGTCCGTCACAAACCGCCCCGTGAGGCGGTATACAATATAATCCTGTAGGCTCAGCCAATACGCCGCCTTTGCAAAAACATCACTGCGATGCTCGCGATACCAAAGTAGACGCGACAGAGCAAACTTCGGGTGAAGTGTCTGTCCAGTGATGCGGTATAGCTCGGTCAAGGGGTATTTTGCAAGAATCTCCTGACGGTACTGACTGCCTGTTGTATTGCTCCAAGGGATGACCTCCGTCAGGGGGTTGCCGTCACCGTCAACTAACAGACCGCTGTCCGCCATGCCTGTAACGCTTAAGGCGCATAACTTGTCTTGGGCAATGTCCTTAAGTGCGGTTTTCAGTACCGAGGCGGCTCGTGACCAGACGGTGTTTGCGTCATAACCCGAGCCTGCATCGCCTTGGATATCCTGCGAATTGGGCAAGGCTGCACTACTGATGCATTTTAGTGAATCGTCAGTAATAACAGCCTTTATATGGGTAGTGCCTAAGTCCAGTGCTGCAAAAAACTTATTCACAGCCGTTTAGCACACCTTTTATATAAAGTATTCCGGCTTCGGGGCTTGATAACACCGGTACTGTCGTGATTTGAGCCGCCGCGCCCGCCATGGACGCCTGTGCAAGTACGATAACCTGAGTTGCCTCTTTTTTAAGGGAGGACACAATCAGCTCTTGATATTCTTCGGTTTTTCCTGCGGTCAGCAGTGCGCCCGCGCCCTCTATCAGCAGTCTGTGTAGCGTGACTTTTTTGCCGATTTCCTCCGCTTTGCGAAGGAGAAGATTACATGTTGGCTCAAGGGTGGACTTTAGCGTTGCGGCGACGGTAATTTCCTCCGCCATAGCCACTGCTTGTGTAGTCATAGGCTCATCAATACGATATAGAGGAATGTCGGTAAAATCCCTACATTCCTCTAAAAGCGCGCCCACGGAGGAGCATGCGCCCAATATTAAAGCCGGTTTTGTTGCCGCAGCGCAGCTAACCAACTGATAAAATCTCGCCCTGACTGCATGAGTAATAACTCCCGCCGCGTTGATTTCAGGTAAGATACTGTCGTCTAAAAAATTGCACACCTGATAGTCGGGCAGATGTGTCTGAAATAGGGGCTTAAGCGAGGTCACCGTAACTGGTGATGTGTGAATTACTGCAATTTTCATAACGCACTCCTTCTGCTATGGGCGCAATAAAAATTGCGCCCATACAAATCGGTTATTCTTCAAAAAACTCAGCTTCAAGCATGGCGCATAGCATATGGTAAAGAGGAAGATGCAGCTCCTGAACATCAGGGGTGCAGTCGGAGCTGACATTTAGCAGTACATCGCAGAGGCTTGCCAACTGTCCGCCCTTGGAACCCGTCATGGCGATAGCCTGCATTCCCAGCGCACGGGCGGTTTTGGCGGCTTCGACGCAGTTTTTAGCGTTGCCTGACGTGCTGATACATAAAAGCACATCACCGCGGCGACCGTAGCCGAATACCTGTTGAGCAAAGACTAAGCTTGGGTCAACGTCATTAGAAAAGGCGGTTGATAGGGCGGAATGCTGGGTTAGGGCGATTGCGGGGAGGGCGCGCTGTAAGCCACTGTGTATATCGGCTCTTCCGTGAGGTCGTTTAAGCAAAAAGCCCTTCATCAACTCGCCTACAATATGCTCAGCGTCAGCGGCTGAGCCACCGTTTCCGCATACTAAAAGCTTGTTGCCTGACATATAGGCACGTCTTAAGGTGCAGAATGCGTCAGAAACAGCGGTTTTTATATCTAATAATGACGGATATTTCTGGCAAACGCGGGTGAGATGTTCCATCGCCTTGGGTGAAATTTCCTTGGTTGGGGTTATGTCTAGGTGAAGGGGGTAACAGGCGGCTAAAATAGCGGCATAGTCCCCAAGCTTTTCACCAGTTTGGGCAGGAACGATACGGCAATCATTAAGTGAGCCTGACAGCGTTTCCTCTGCCAGCACACGCTCCATTGACGCCCTTAGCAAATTCTCTGAGCGGACAAAAATGCTACCGATTACAATGCATTCAGGGTTTAGCAAATCAATTAGCACAGCAAGAGTTTGCCCTAGCTTTTCCCCTGTTTGGGCGTATACCTCAAGGGCGTCTTGGTCGCCTCTGTCGGCGTACTCTGAAATGTTCTTCGCAGAAAGCTCCTCAAGTGTCAAGCCGTCACGTATCCATGCAGGTTCGCGTCCTTCTGACTGACGTTTGCGGGTAAGAGCGCGGGCGGTTTCGGCTAAGCCTGCACCGCTACAATAGGCTTCCACTGTACCAGTTTTTCCAAACTGGACAGGGCCTTCTTTTTCAAGGCGAACATGACCAACCTCACCGGCAAAGCCACGAACGCCTTCGATTAATATGTTTTCTGAAATTATTCCCGCTCCGAAGCCTGTTCCCATAGTCAGGAAAATCATGTTTTGCGTGCCCTGTCCCGCACCGAGCTTCCACTCCACCAAGGCGCAAGCGTTAGCGTCGTTTTGGACAAAGGCGGGGACGCCGAACTCCTCGGTAAGCAGCTCGCCAAGGGGAATATTGTCCCATCCGGGCAAATGGGGGGGAGATAAAATCAGCCCTTTGCGGCAGTCCAACGGACCGCCGCAGCTAACGCCGATGCCCAAAAGATCGGCATTTCCATGCTGAGATGTAATCTTATTTCTTGATAAAATAGCATGACCGCTCTCGAATAGCTTCTGTTTCACACTTTCAAAGCCCATTGCGGCTTCTGTGCTGAAATGAATTCGATCCAGCAGCTCGATACCAGAATCTACCCGCGCCAATAAAACGGCGCACTTAGTACCTCCGATATCAAAGCCCATAATATAGTGTGACATACATACCCTCCTGCTAGCGGTTACTGCTCCTGACAAAGTTCTTCATTTTTTCTTCAACCAACTGCTGTACTGCGTCTAATCCTGCGCTGAGAACCTTCGGCTCTAACTGCCAAATCTCTGCATTTGTTAAGCGTTCTGTTTTTCCGATGGCGGGTAAAAAGACCTGCTCTAGGTCTGTTGCGATGTTGACCTTGCTGATGCCTAATTCTGTTGCTTTGTGAATAGTTGCGTCCGGTAAGCCTGAGCCGCCGTGAAGAACTAATGGAATCGACAGCTTAGAACGGATATCCTTTAGGCGGTCATAGTCAATTTTAGGGTTCTTAACAGGGTATACCCCATGAGCTGAGCCGATGGAAATCGCCAAGGTGTCTACTCCTGTGAGCCTTACAAATTCTACTGCTTCGGCGGGGTCAGTGTAAAAAGTTTCATCGTTTTCGGTTTCGATTTTATCTGTTGCGCCAATTTTACCAAGTTCAGCCTCTACGCATACATTTTTAGTATGAGCATAGTCAACGACTTCCTTGGTAATGCGTACATTTTCCTCAAATGTCTGGTGAGATGCATCAATCATAACGGAGTTAAAGCCCGCCTCAATGGCGTTTTGTATGATTGAAAGCTCCTTTGTATGGTCTAAATGCAGTACCGCCGTTACGTCATATTGGTCACTGAGGGTATAAAAACGGTCAGCAAATTCCTTCGGAGTTAGCTTAAACCAGTTAAATTCATTGGCTGAAATCTGAACAATCACAGGTGAATTCTGCGCCTTTGCCGCCTTAAGCACCGCTTCAATGAGAAACGTGTTCCTCGGGGAGTATGCGCCGACAGCGTAGTGGTTTTGGATTGCATGTGCAAGCATTTCCTGCATACTTATTACTTTCAATTATACCATCCTTTAATATCAATCAAAATATATCTCAATAAGCGGCGTTTCCGCAGGACTGCAGTCCACTGTAAACAGCCCCGCGTCACCAGATGTAACCGCAAAATCCTCGCCGTTTACGCAAACTTGCTTAGGTGTCGCGTCGGCATGGAAGGCGAATATGCCGCCCTCGGATAAGGTGACAACCGTGCGGTTTTCAAAATACCGCACGCTTTCGATTAGCGCGCATGAAATGTATTTATTTGTTAGTCCAATTGGTGTGCAGTGGTGGGTTTTGGGTATCAGTAGGTACAGTTCTGCAACCTCTGGCTGGACTTTAACATCCAAGGCTTCGTGAGGAGCAAGCACTCCCACTTTGCCATTATGACTATACCACAAATATGAAATTTCGCAAGCTTCTCCTACGTTTTCCGCTCCGATTTTTGTGGTTGCTTGGGCGTTGCCGCCAAAAACTGCCAGAACTATCGTATTGCCTATGCGGTTGAAAATTTTAAGAGGCATTCCCTCGTCATAGGTAAGTAAGCAGTCCACAGTGGGTAATCCCACATCGTCACAGCGCAGTACCTTGCCGTGCTTGTTTATTATAGGTAGCAGTACGTCAGGAGCGGTTTTTCCCACTGGGTCGCTGGTGTATACAGGTCCGCCGCTGACAGCTCGCAGCATTGCGTGACGCTGACAGTTTTGCTCGTCTGACCAGAACATATCCCAGTCCCCCCAGTAAATCGGGGAGTACAAGAGTGCCGTGTGGGTGTTTTGTAGGCAGTGTTCAAAAAAGCCGTTGGGTGCGCTGGGGATATAGTCGTCACTGGAGCGAACCAACGCCGCCGCACTGCGATGCCAAAGCTCCTGAGGAGCCATGCCCATGCAGTTAATACTGCCGCCGCCGAAATGCAGACCCACCGACGCTCCCATTGCGTCCTGCGCCCCTTTGGACGCTTGACCGTATGAGTGATTTCCTGTAAAAAACAGTGACGGCGCGCTCTGCTCGTCAACCTTCACAAAGTCGATACCCTCAGACTTAACCTGTGTATGCCATGCGTTACAGAAGCCAAAGGCGTTGTCGGGGCTTGGCACAATTCGTCCGTCTGCTAGTTGTGTAAGGGCCTGAATGTTGTCTAAATGAGCCTTGCTTTGGGCTTGAATGCCGTTCCAGTATCCCATCATCGCTTGCCAAACGCCTACATGGCGAATGCCGTACTGGGTTTTGGCTTTATTGACAATTGGGGCAAGCCCGTTGGGGAATTTTGCGATATCTGTGCCAAAACTGCGCAGCTCTTGGGCCTTATAGTCCGCATCCGACCAACCGTCGTCAATTAAAATCCAGCCCACAGGCAGGTTTGACGCCTTAAACTCTTCGAGCTTTTGCGAAATACCGTCCTCGTTGACCTGCTGATAAAACGCATCCCATGTACACCAGCCTAAGTACTCAAGTTGCTGCGGAAATGTCTTGTTTTTACGGAGATACCCTTCGCCCTTCATGGCTGTCATAGCGTAGGACACCACCGCTTCACAGCAGGTATATGGGCTGTTTCCGACGGCATATACTGCCGCCAGACTATTACAGCTCATTTCACGGCTACGGTTGGAGCTTAGTGTTATACATATACCGTCAGAACTGCCAGAGATGTCCGAACGGTAAACCTTGTCTGTAACTGCCAGAAGCGCGTGATACTGACCATCCGCTTTCCACAATAGCAGTTGGGTACGGTCGGGGATTTCAGCGGTGCTTTTTGGGAAAGACGGACGAATCCACCAGTCCTTATGCTGATAGACGGACAAAAACGATGTATTCTCGAGGGGAAGGGTTAGCGTAACCGCCCTTTGAGGGTCAAATCCGCTCTGAACCTTAAACAGTGGTTGGTTGGGCTTGAGAACGGCGTCAATGTGCAACGCCTTAACGCAACCCTCCTCGCAGGGCACAAGGCTGAGGACTGCGTCCTCAGCGCCTTGGCTATGTACCCTGCCGTCGGCGCGGTGAAGTGAAAACTGAATTTGTGAAACGTCAGTAAACATTTAAGCGTCCTACCCCTTGATGCCGCCCACGGCGACACTTTGGATAATGTACTTTTGCATGAAGAAGAAGATTAATATTGAGGGCAGCAGCACCAAGAGAGACGCCGCCATAAATAGCTGCCATTGCACTCCAGTGTCCCCTCTAAAGGTACCTTGTCCGTTGAACTTAGCGTCTAACTTATCTGCTGCGCCTAGCAGGTCATCCCATGTTTTGATTGCAGCAGCGTCTACGCCGGCATCAGCAAACATTGTCTTGTTATAGAAAATCATGCGGGTATCTGTATTGAAAGGAAGAGCGTATACACGGTCGTTGTAAAGTCCTGCGTTCCAGTAACGGTCATAGAACTTAGCTTGTGTGTCGGCTTCGATGTAGTCTGTAATGTCTTGGGCTTGTTTTCTCATAGCTTTGCTTTTCAAGTTTAATCGTTCAATCAACGCCTGAATAACCGTTTTTATCGTAGAGAGCGCGGAGATTTCATCTTCAATATCAGAAAGATTTTGCTGAAACGCGTTAATTGCAATAGCGGTGTCCTCACTCTTTAGAATGTCGGCAATTTATAGTGTACAGGTTGACGCGACGTTAAAGTCAATAGGCAATTTGAAAATGCCCAACCTTGATGGCAAATCTTTGTCGGCAAAGGCGATAAGGTGAGCTGTGTTAAACAACCGAGCGAGCGAAGGAAGTAGCGATACATCAGGTATGGTTTGCCTCGCCATTATTATCTCATATTTGGTTTGTGTAATGCAATAACCGATTGCTTGATTTATTGTGAAACTCAAGTACGGGTGATGTGCTATAGATACAACGAAAGAAGCTGACCGCAGTACTACGTTCAGCTTCTTTTGAGAAAGTTTTTTCAAATACACTGAGTTATAACGAGACCACAACGTTTTCACATGATAAGCTAAAATTTGAGAACAAATCAGTGTTTATACTTTTAAGGGTTAAATAGAAATTACCATCTTTGTTATATCGCAACAAGGCAGGATCGTTGCAACCTAACAAACTACAATAACTTTCCGCAGTCAATAAACTTGCAGTATATGAAGGATTTTTATTATACTTCAAGAACAACATTTTCATATATTCATCAACAGATATAAAATCATCGCTTGTCAAATGTAGAATACCGTATATATTTGTCTCAATACAGGGAAGAATTGCTTTTGCAACATTACTGACAGTGTTATAGCTCATGTAAAGATTTGCAAAAATAGGCTGACCATTTTCTATTTGCTGAACTTCGTTAAGCGCATCTTCTGATGACAAGGTTCTGGGCAAGCGAATTATAAGGCTCTGATTTTCTAAATGACTTTGTATTAATTGTTCGCAGGAATACTTGAATTTACCATATTGGCTAATTGGATATGGGATATCTGATTCTACATGCGCGGTATCAGGCGTTCCATCAAAAACGTTTGCTGAAGAAAGAAAAATGCATCGTCCCGAAGATTTCTTTAAATATTCCGCAATATGTTTGTGGGCAACTAATTGATGTTCAAAATTGCCGGTGAGCGAGGAAATAACTAAATCAGGATTAACATTGTTAAGTATATTATCCAAAGCTACGCAATCTGCACAATCATATTTATACAAATGTTTTTCCTCAATATTTGCAGGACGGCGTTTATTATATGTCCCACAAACATCATGTTTCCCTGACAGGCGTTGATATACAGCATTGCCAATAGTGCCGCTTGCACCCAATACAAGAATTTTCATGTTATACCTTCTTACTTAGATCGCGTTCACAAGTTATTCGCTATCTGCATCATACCACTACAGCGCGAAAGATGTCAAACTATCCTTAGGGATGATTTGGCAGTTGTTGACAACTTGTCGTGTTAGATTAACTAACTCTGACTACATATGCCGACGGGCTAATGGTAAGCCTCTTGCACCTGATAATGTTACAGGGTCATTTGGGCGGTTTATTAAGCGTCATAACATAACACTTCCCAAATTTAGATTGCGGGTCAAGTCCGTAATGACATCAAGTTCGCAAAGTATAATCATTTTGAATAATCTCTTACTAATATCATACTTTAGCCAAGAAACTTAATCAACATGATTGTTAAGATGATTGCTACGATACAATCTTACAATAACCTGATAACTTATTTGGAAAATTCTTACCCTAATTACTATACTTCCTTCTTATTAAACACCGTTATACTCACAAACATCAATATAAAAATGCACACTGCACAAATAACGACTGCTGGAATAAAATCTGCCGCCACATTTTGCTTTGTCAGCAGAGCCATGCCGTTGCTGGATAAGCTAACGGGATTGTATTTTTGCAGTTTTGGAATAATATTCAGCAAGGTCATCACAACAACCCCGCCGCCGCACAGAAGTAGACTGCCAGAAAATGTTTTGAACAGTGTCCCGCCTAAAATTAACAGCGTGATTAGCAAAATTCCGAATAACCAAAGACTCAGAAATGCAAGAAATGCATTGTGCATTTTAGATAATCCCCAAAAATATACTGTGTAGGCGAAGGTGACCGCAATAGACAGCATATATGAAAGTGTCCAAATTGCGACTACTGTCGTAAATTTAGAGAGTATAACTGTTTGACGTTTCATGCCCTTTGTCAGAATGTTGACTAATGTTCCGCGGCTAAATTCATTTGCTACAATACCCGCGAATATAATCACCAACACAATAGCTCCCATTTGTCCGACATTTTTGAAAAACTGAGCCCATGAATCCATTGCCGTAGGTTCTGGAACTGAGATAGAAAAGCCGTCTCCGAGGTTTTTGAGTAGCACAGGCATAAGTTTTGCAAAAAGCGGGCTCATCACTCCGAATATCAAAAATACAGCAAGCATGATGATAAGCCTGTAAGTGCGGACGCTCTCAGTAAATTCCTTCTTTGTAAAGGCAAAAAAGGCTCTCATTTAACTACCTCCAAAAACAGGTTTTCAATAGATGGCTCTGCAACTTCAATCCTTAATGGCAAAAGCTTGTTTTCTAAAAGAGCTTGCAAAATAATAGTTTGGGTCTGTGGCATATTGTCCGTATGAAATGTGATGGTTTTTTCAGTCTGCGTAGCACCTGCCAATAATCCTTTGACATGGGTCAGTGCGGTAAACTGTGCCATATCCTTTAGATTATCTAGCTCAACTATCAGACTATCCGCCTTATGACGCGCCTTGAGTTGGGATAACGTTCCTGAAAACGCCAGTTTTCCTTTGTTCATCACCGCAATTTGGTCGCAAATTCGCTCTACATCGGAGAGAATGTGCGTGGAAAAAATTACAGTAGTTTTACCTTTGACTTGCATGAGAATCTCAAGAATTTCTTTGCGACCAATGGGGTCTAGTGCGCTGGTCGGTTCGTCGCAAATCAACAATTTCGGCTCATTTAAGAGAGCTTGTGCAATACCAAGACGTTGCTTCATACCTCGTGAAAAGCCTCCGATTTTCTTGTTTGCGCCAGCAAGCCCCACAAGAGAAAGTAGCTCCTCGGTACGACCTTTAATCTTTGTGCTCTGCATTCCCGTAATCTCGCCGCAAAGTCTCAGGTATTCACTTGGACGCATATAGCCGTAAAATTCGGGGACATCTGGTAGATAACCGATGTGCTCATTAGTCTTAGTTTGTCCGAAAGTAACCCGTTCACCGCAGACGGATATTTCACCGCTGTCACATGTAAGTAATCCCAAAACCATCTTCATGGTCGTAGTTTTACCTGCGCCGTTTTGCCCTATGAAGCCGAATATTGAACCTTCGGGAACCGAGAAGGAAAGCTTATCAATCACCTTTTGCCCGCCAAAACTCTTCGATAAATTCTGAATATTCAGAATGTCCATTACTCGTCTCCCTTGCCAATGGTAAAATACAGCACAGGACCGATGATATTGACAAAGCTGAGAATAACCCAAAGAGTACGATTGCCTAGCTTATAAGTTTTGTGCTTGAAAATGTGAATTAGTGTTACGATTGCCAAACCGAACTCAATTACCACCAGCGGTATTATAAAGGGTAAATATTCTATAAGCTTATCCATGTCAATTTCCTCCAATAAAGTTTTTCAATTTTTGAACCGCGCTCTTATATCCGGCTTCATCTGCGAGAGACTCAAATGAGGGATTCATCAAAACATCGTTTAACATACTCTCTTTGATTACTTTTTCATCCCGAGGGGCGGCAGTTCCCAAAGCAAGCTCCTCAAGCCAAGCACCCATTTTGTCAAAATAAGAGTCGCCATGCAGAGTAATAGGGAAGAAACGATTCACACAGAAATCGGCATACTTGTTCAACATTTCAACAGCCTTTTCTTTATTGCCTGCAATGCAGTACATATTCGCACCAAATGCGTAAAGAAGGACAGTGCTGTTCGGGAAAATCCCTTCAATTCGATAGATTTCCGACATCCCCATCAAGCGATTATATGTCTCTTCAGCTTTTGTAAACTCGCCAATACACAAGGTCAGGTAATTTAGTCCTGCGTTAAACAGTGCCAAAAGGTTTAAGTACATGTCAATCTGCACGACCTCTTTTGCTTTGTCGGTGTTACCCAATTGCTGATATGCCTGTGCAATCAACGGTCTTTCAGACACATCCTGACGAATGGTCTCGCCAAGTAAATTCAGTGCCGATTGTGGCTCATGTAACACCAGCAGGCAAAGTGCCCGAAAATTTGTCGCGTTCTTAGAAATCCATACATCATCACTTTCAATTTCTATTCGTTCACACAGCTTGGAGATTTCTCGTACGATTTCATTAGAACGCTCCTGTGTGCCCGCAAGCATATGGTGGTTAAAAAGCAATGTCACCATTTGAATCAACAGGGGAAAACAGGCATAGTACTTTTTGATGATTGCCTTACATTCATCCATTGTCACATCAAATGGCTTAGTCGCAAAATCAGTTGCTAATCGGTGATACAGCTTGCGTATATCTTCCTTTGTCATTTGCGGCGAATAGTCCATCAACTCGTCAATGCTGATATTAAAATACGACGCAAGCTGAGGCAGAAACGTGATGTCCGGATAACTTTGTCCCGTTTCCCACTTGGAAACGGATGCCTTGGAAACGCCAATATACTCGGCAAGCTCATCCTGTGTAATCTCTTTTTCATGCCGTTTATTTACAAGTGTTTTTGCAATATTAATTTCCTTCATTGCGCCACCTCCTGACGCTAGTATATCAGTTTACAAAGTCAACTTCAATGGGGCAGTAGTTGATAATCGTTGAATAAATCAACCACAAAGAAACTTGCTGAGCCAAAGCATTACTGATTGTCGGAGCGACATGGTTAAGAGGTGGCGATAGAACAGAGCCGTTATTCTGGGGTTGCTTAGGCAAAAAAAAGCCACTCAAATTAGAGTAGCTTTGTGGATAAGTATAAAATTCATTCCTATTCTTTCTGACGAGTGTAGAATTTAATCTTGAGCATCGATGGAGAGCCTCACCTGCTGTGGTTTTCCCTTTCCTCCACCGCACACTTCTTCGGGTAAAGCATTGATGAATATCAATGGAAAACCGCCCTCATGCAGAGCTACGAATCAATTAAATGGGGTTTGGACAGGTCTGACGGGCGTTTCCGGTGAATTGTCCGCCTCTCCATGATACGACATAACGAGGATTATCTAGTATATCAGTAAATCTCACTAGGGCACCGTCGCCATTACAGCCATACACATATACTTCGTCGTTTCGTCCAATGTGTTTTGAAGCGGGTTTTGAAAGTGCAAGTACTTTTTACCGAGCCTTTCAGCAAACTTACGGCGGACCGCCAGGTGAATTTATAAGGCGAATGGATAAACACGCTGTGCAAGAAGGATAAAAATAAGCAAAAAACCTTGCGTCAGAATCTGCGGAAAGAGTTGCTTACAAACCACGAATTGAGTGGCACCTCGCAGTAGAACTAGATAATTGCTTGCACACTAACGCCGAATTTTTCATGATATTTCTCTCTCTCCCTTGAAATCATACTAATCATATAGTACAATAGGGATTACAATTGGGAGGTACAGATTATGAAAATATCAACAAAAGGCAGATATGCGTTACGAATGATGATTGATGTTGCCGAGCACAGCGGTAACGAGCGGGTTTCCATTAAAGAAATATCGGAGCGGCAGGGCATATCGGTAAAATATTTGGAACAAATCGTGACGAATCTGACACGGGCAGGTTTTTTACGTAGCGGACGGGGTTCAGGCGGAGGATATAGCTTGACGAAAGCTCCTGAAAAGTATACAGTTGGCGAAATACTGCGCGCGATTGAAGGCAAGCTAGCTCCTGTTGCGTGTCTTGAAGATGAAATAAATCAGTGCGAACGGAGCAGCCTTTGTCGAACACTGGGGTTTTGGAAAGGGCTTTATAAGGTCATAGATGAATATGTTGACTCTGTTACTTTGCAAGATTTTATTAAATCTGAAACCACTATGGACAATGGGGATTTCTCGATATAATCGGGAGAAATGAACTATGAATGATTTTATTCATTTTGAGAATTTATCCGTAACCGCTGGTCTTGGTATAAGGATATTGGACACATCAGGCCGAACATTATTTGAATCCTCCGTCCATACTGCCGTATCGGAATTTCTTGAAATACTGTATAAGAAACTGGATTGTGAAGAAAGCTGCCGTATCGCTTTTCTTTACGGATGCTATCAGGCCCGTAGGTTTGGAGGACGATATGTTTTCTTTGCGCCGTCTGGGTTGGTTTATTGTGCCGCCCCGTTACTGGATGGAAAAGGGAAAATTTTATCGGGGGTTTTTGCCGGACCTTTTTTGATGACCGATTACGACGAGTATATAAATTATGACATACAGGAGCATGTTTCTCTCTCAACAAATGATGTTGAAATATTACTAAACGGCGTCCGTTCGGTTCCGTGCATAACACCGAAACAGGCACATGCGGTAAATGAACACCTCTACTATGTTACAGCGGCTTATTCTTCACAGACCGTTATAACTGAATCCGTACCCATACAGACTGATATGTTTTCTTCGGCTTATCCCATTGAAAAAGAGGACAAATTACTGTCGGCAATCAGCAAAGGTGATATACACACAGCCAATGAGGCTCTGGCAGATATTATTAAGCAAATTATGTTTCATTACAGCGGCAATATTGAGGTGCTTCGTTCCCGTGTAGCGGAATTGACGGTGTTGCTGTCCAGAGCGGCGTTAAAGGGTGGAGCGGATATAAATGCCATTTTAGGGCTGAATTACGATTACCTGCGGGAAATTGACAGTTTTTCATCGGTGGAGGACATTGTTCTGTGGCTGCATACAGTCACACGGCGGTTCACACAGTATGTATTCGATTTTTCCGACGCAAAACACATGGATATAATCTATAAAGCGGTGGATTTTATTAAGCGCAACTATGCCGATAAAATAAATCTCAAAATAATAGCGGATTATCTCTTTATCAGCCAACAATATTTCTGCCGTATTTTCAAAGAGGAAACAGGACAGACGCCGGGTGCTTATATTACGTTTGTACGTATCGAAAAAAGCAAAAAGCTGTTGCGTGATTCATCCATCAATATTATTGATATTCCAGAGCTTGTAGGCGTTGAGAGCCAAAGCTATTTTACAAAGATATTTAAAAAAGAAACCGGCTTTACGCCAGGACAATACCGACGAGAAAACTTGGAGCAGCGATATAACGGCTAAATTTCTTCAAAAACTGCAAGCAGTATATATTAAGCACAGTTTTTAATCATATAAATTACATATGAATAGTAGAATATATTACAAAAAATAATAAGATTGGGGAAGAACCAAACTAAATAAAGACTTATAATAAAATCAACCTACAAAAATATAGGAGGCTTTTTATTATGGCAATTAAAAATTATACTAAAACCGCATATGTAAACCTTTCCGATTTCGTATACGGCAAATCGCTGTATCCTGTAAACCTTAAAAACGGAATGTCTATCGGCGGCGGAACAATGTACCCAGAAATAAACTTCACACTTCCCACTATGATGATTGAAAAAGATACCATGCCTGATGTAATCCGCAACTACAAAGAAATCATCACAGGTATATGTGAGCGGGCAAAAGAATTGTATGTTCCAGGATTTGTGGCGGAAATCGAAACTCTGCCGCCTATGACAGAAAATCCAGAATGGGGTATTGAGGTATGCAAGACCGTTGTGGACATCATAAAAGAGTATGAAGTAAAACACGGTATAAAGGGCGCAGTTAGAATAACGCCCAACGATATACGCGAAGGCAACAACCTTGAACATATGTGGCACGGCAGGCAATGGGACACTATGATGAAAACCTTTGAGGGTTGCGCCAATGCAGGTGCCGACTTGCTCTCAATTGAATCGGTGGGCGGCAAAGAAACCCATGATGAAGCAGTAATGTACTGTGATATTTCAAAATCCATATTCGCTTTGTCCGTTCTAGGTTGTACTGACATGGGTAAACTATGGACGGAAATTGTGAATATTGCGGACAAAACAGGAACAATCGCCGCTGGAGACACCGCTTGTGGTTTTGCCAATACCGCAATGGTGCTGGCTGAGAAAAAATACATTCCTCGTGTTTTTTCGGCTGCTATAAGAGTTATTTCTGCTGTAAGAAGCCTTGTAGCTGTTGAGTGCGGCGCAAAGGGTCCCCACAAGGATTGCGGCTACGAAGGTGTTTATGTAAAAGCGATAACGGGTACGCCCATCTCCACAGAGGGAAGAACAGCCGCTTGCGCACACCTTTCCTCTGTCGGCAACATTGCAGCCTGTGTGGCTGATATTTGGAGCAATGAATCCATACAAAATGTCAAACTGCTGGGCGGTATGGCTCCCACTGTATCCTTTGAACAACTTGTGTATGATTGCCGCCTGATGAATGAGGCGACAGCGAGAGGACAGGAAACGGCTCTTCTGCTTCGTGATTTACACGCGGACAGCGACAGCAGGCTCGACCCGCAGGCTTATGTGCTGCGCCCCGACGTTGTTCTTGATATTTCAAAAGAGCTCGTAAAGGTAGACGGTTATTACCCGCGGGCCAAAAAAGCCGCTGCGCTTGCGTTTTCCCATATTCAAAAAGCCCACGACAAGGGTGAGCTTGCACTGAATGATAAAGAGCTGATGTGGCTTGATAATCTTGCCGAAACAGTAGAGGGATTGCCCAGTGATGTGGGTGAGTTTACTGAAAACATTATCGGTGAGTGCGAAAAATTAGACCCTAAAAAATATGACATGTAGAATGGTATCAAAATGTCAAGGCAATGCTTGGCGGTGCGCCCGTAACGCAAAGCTACGCTGATTAGATTGGAGCGGACGCTAATACACTAGACGCCGCCTCTGCTGGAGAAGTAGCAAAGCCGTTTGTTTTGCTACTTCTCCTGTTGCTATTATTCGAGGAGGTACAGCATGGTAAAAATAGATATTATTTCAGGGTATTTGGGATCTGGAAAAACAACATTTGGCAATATGCTGCTTGATTATTATATTAACCTAGGACTTAAACCAGTCTATATCGTAAATGAGTTTGGGCAAACGGGGCTTGACGCGCGAATTATTGAAGCAAGCGGATTTAGAGCTGTTGAAATGCCAAACGGTTGTGTATGCTGCTCATTAAAGAATGATATTCCATTAACTATAAAAAAGGTTATTAAAACATTTTCGCCAACAAATATAGTATTTGAGCCATCTGGCATCTTTGTTTTTGAAAACTTCGTTGAAATTATCAAGTCGGATATGTTGAAGAATGAATGTGAAATAGGTAATGTTTTCACCATCGTGGATAGCGTAAATTTCAAAACGTCAAAGGCCGCATACGGCAGTTTTATCTATAATCAAATCAAAAACGCCCCGGTTATTATTCTTAGCAAACTGGAAAAAACAAAAAACAGTGTCGAAGAACTTATTTGTGATATCAAAAATATTAACCCTTACGCATTTATCATGTCAAAAACATGGGTGGAGTGGACTGCTGCGGATTTTGAAAACGTGCTCGGTCAACAAAAATACTTGCATAACAGCAGTCACATCCATAGTCATATAAAATTACGCTCGTTTACTGTCAAGCTTGAAAACCTTTTTACAAAAGATAAAATTGATAGGTTCGTTACCTTTTGTCAGTCCGATGTTTTCGGCGATCTTTGCAGGGTAAAAGGTATTATAATGACTGAAACATATCCCGTTTTGCTTAATATTGCAATGCAAGACGTTGTGATAGATAGGTTTAACGGCATATCAGAGCAAACTTTGACTTTTATAGGGCAGACCATAAACGAGAAAGAAATCTTAGAATTTTTGTAGATTCTATTGACAATAAAGTAAAATAGCGTATAATCATACTAAACATATAGGAATAGGAGGGAATGAGATTTTACATATCGATTGCATTGAAAATTAAAAAACCATTAACAAGTCGAAGTTAAAATTAAAATGTTAGCTTAATGAGATTTGAAGTATATAAATATAAATTTTGGAGGAAACAGAAATGTCAAAAAAATTAAGATTTGAAACTTTACAGGTGCACGCAGGGCAGGAACAAGCAGACTCCGCAACAGGCGCAAGGTGCGTACCTATATATCAAACTACATCTTATGTATTCGATGATTCCGCTCAGGCTGAACGCAGATTTGGACTTGCCGAAGGCGGAAACATTTATACAAGACTGATGAACCCCACATCTGATGTATTTGAACAGCGTATTGCGGCTTTGGAAGGCGGCGTTGCTGCGCTTGCAACATCGTCTGGTTCTTCGGCAATCACATATGCCATCCAAAACATCGCACATTCAGGCGACCACATCATTTCTGCAAATACCATTTACGGCGGGACATATAACCTTTTCGCCCATACTTTGTCTGAATTTGGGATTGAAACATCCTTTGTGGACGGCGATGATGTATCAAACTTTGATAAAGCAATCAAAGAAAGCACAAAAGCTATTTTCATAGAGAGCTTGGGCAATCCGAATTCAAGCATCATTGACATTGAAGCGGTGTCGAATATTGCCCACAAACATGGCATTCCCCTTATTGTGGATAATACTTTTGCAACTCCATATTTGCTCCGCCCTATCGAACACGGTGCAGATATTGTTGTACATTCAGCGAGCAAATTCATCGGAGGCCACGGAACGAGCATTGGCGGCGTAATTATTGACAGCGGTAACTTTGACTGGAAGCAAAACGACAAGTTTCCAGGACTTACTGCACCAAACCCAAGTTACCATGGTGTGGTTTTTGCTGATGCTGTGGGTAATCTCGCATATATCATTAAAATACGTGTTACCTTGATGAGGGATACAGGAGCGACAATCAGTCCTTTTAATTCATTTTTATTCCTGCAAGGACTGGAAACCTTATCTCTGCGCGTGGAACGCCACGTTGAGAACGCTCTTAAAGTAGTGGAGTTTTTGGCAAATCATCCACAAGTCGAAAAAGTAAATCACCCATCTATCAAAGAGCATTCCAATTATAATCTGTATTGCCGATATTTCCCAAATGGTGCAGGCTCGATTTTTTCATTTGAAATAAAAGGCAGTGCTGACGATGCTAAAAGATTTATTGACAACCTTGAAATATTTTCGCTTCTTGCCAATGTTGCCGATGTAAAATCGCTGGTTATACATCCTGCATCAACTACCCACTCGCAGATGTCATCAGAGGAACAATTAAATGTAGGAATCAAACCGAATACAATTAGATTGTCAATTGGAACAGAGCATATAGACGATCTTTTAGATGATTTAAAGAGTGCTTTCTCAAAAACATTTTACACTAATCTCAAATAAAAACTGGACATCTTTTCGGTCTTTAAGGCTTCCTACTGCGTTGTCGTCAATCGCCATGCAATAAGCATGGCTCAATCCTCCGCCTTGCAGGAAATCTTAAATCCTCGAAAATCTTGTCTCACTTTTTATCTGAGAATAGTATTAGGAGGAATCGATTTTGTCAAAGATAGCAAAATCACTTACGGATTTAATAGGAAACACCCCGCTTTTAGAACTTGGAAATTACAGCAAAAGTGAGACCCTTGATATTACCATTATCGCAAAACTTGAGAGCTTTAATCCCCTTTCTTCTGTTAAGGACAGAATAGGATATGCTTTAATTCAAGATGCGGAAAATAAAGGCTTGCTCAATAACGAAACAATTATTATTGAGCCGACAAGCGGCAATACAGGCATATCCCTTGCGTTTGTCTGTGCTGCAAAAGGATATCGCTTGATTCTGGCCATGCCCGAAACTATGAGTGTTGAACGAAGAAATTTGCTTAAAGCATTGGGAGCAGAGCTTGTTCTTACAGAAGGCGCAAAGGGCATGAAAGGTGCAATAGCAAAAGCCGATGAGATGCACCAAAACACACCAAATTCAATTATCTTAGGTCAGTTTTGCAATCCTGCAAATCCGCAAATTCACAGAGAAACTACCGCAGAGGAAATCTGGAACGATACAGATGGTGATGTTGATATCATTGTTTCAGGTGTTGGCACAGGCGGAACAATAACTGGTGTCGGTGAGGTTTTGAAAAGTAGAAATCCGAGCATCAAAATTATCGCAGTTGAGCCGGAAGACAGTCCTATTTTATCCAAAGGTGTTGCCGGACCGCATAAAATTCAAGGCATAGGTGCAGGCTTTGTACCCGATATATTAAACAGAGAAATTATTGATGAGATTGTTACGGTAAAAAATGAACAGGCATTTGAATCTGCAAGAAAAGTTGCAAAAAACGAGGGCTTACTTGTTGGTATTTCGTCCGGCGCAGCTCTCTTTGCTGCAACTGTTATTGCAAAACGAGAAGAAAACAAAGGCAAAAAAATTCTTGTCATACTTCCCGATACGGGCGAGAGATATCTGTCGACCACGTTGTATGATGAGTAGCCGTAAGGCGAAGGTTATTGGCACTGAACAAGGATGAATTGACGCCTTGCCGATGATATTTTGGTTATCTCTGTTAAAAATTTGGGAGCTTACGCCTAGCTCCTGTTCCTGTTCGCTGATTTTCTCTTTTAGTTTTGAATCACGCTTTGCGTCAAATAATCGAGGTAACTTCTCTAGTGCCTCGTTCTTCCAGTTGCGGATTTGGTTCGGTGCTATCTCGTATGCAGCAGCCATTTCGTTTAGTTCCCGCTCACCACGTATTACCTCCAGTACAATCCGCGCTTTTTCCTCTGCCGTGTATGTCCGTCTCTTCATAATGAACCGTCCCTTCCTTTTGTTCTTATTATATCAGGTTCACATTATCTTTTGCGTTTTTTGTGTCCAGTTTTGCTAGACCATTATATTAGTGCATGGATTCTAATCCTAGACACCAAAGGTGTGAACGTGTGGTGTGCGGCAGGGAAAGGAACTTTTGGTACAAAAGAGCTTGTCAGTAGAATCAAAATGGTCGATCTCTCTGCGGTCGTTAGTCATCGTAGACTGATTCTTCCCCAGTTAGGGGCTGTTGGCATCGCAGCACATGAAATCAGAGGTGAAACTGGGTTTAATGTCACATACGGTCCAGTACGTGCGGAAGATTTAACGAAATATCTGATTAATGGACAACAAGCAGACAAAGCCATGCGAAAGGTTAGATTCAACACCACCGACCGCGCTGTTCTCGTCCCGATGGAGGTCGTCAGTGCTGTCAAGCCTACTGTAACAGCACTGGGAGCGTTGGCTATGGCGAATGCCGTTGGCTTAACTAAGTTCGATTCAAACGATGTAAAGGCATATACTGGAGCAGTTTTGATTGGCTCAGCTGCCACACCGCTTTTGCTTCCTGTCATACCCGCCAGAGCGTTTTCCGCCAAAGGCTGGCTGTTGGGGCTTAGTTGGGCGATGGGTGTAAATCTCAAAAACGGATTGTTCTACGGCAAGAACAAAAACTTATTGAAGGCATCGCAGAATCTGCTGGTTTTGCCGTCAGTGTCCGCGATACACGCAATGAACTTCACAGGAAGTTCGACGTATACATCCATGTCAGGAGTTCGTAAAGAAATGAAAACGGCGGTGCCGCTTATTGGCGCATCTTTGCTGGTCGGAGCAGTGCTCGCAGTCATTGGCGCACACAAAGGGAGGGGTAAACGATGACTCAAGTCTATCTCAAAAACGTGTCAACACTCTCCATAGACGATATCAAATGTACCGGCTGTGGTCTTTGCACTACGGTTTGTCCCCATCAGATATTGTCTGTTGAAAAAGGAACATGCCAAGCCTCCGACAAGGATTTGTGTATGGAGTGTGGAGCTTGTGTGATGAACTGCCCGTTTAATGCAATAACGGTCGAAAAAGGCGTGGGTTGCTTTTCGGCAATTATCAAAGGTCTTTTAACTGGTACTGAGCCTTCCTGTGATTGTTCCAGTAGCTCAGACGATTGCTGTTGACTGCGGGGGTCACGAATGATTAATGTTGCTTTTGTCTGCATTCATAATTCCTGCAGAAGTCAGATGGCTGAAGCGATTGCTAAAAAACTATTCGCCGACGAACTTGAGGCTTATTCGGGCGGCACCGAAACAAAGCCGCAAATCAATTAGGGTGCAGTCGCTGTAATAAAGAAGGTTTATGGCGTTGATATAAGCGTGACGCAGCGTTCCAAGCTGATCTCTGAGCTACCGCCTGTTGATATTGTTATTACCATTGTGCTTGCACAGGAATAATCAAGCTGTCAGCGGCTGCCAAAGCGTTTATTGTCATCATACCCAAGCTAGGCATAACAATCTAAAATCACAAAATTATAGTTAGGTTTTACTAGCTCAACATACTGCCGTAGAATTGTTTCACGGCTCATTGCGTTTACAATGAAATATCTATGCCAGAAAGCTCGATATTTGCGGGAAGAAGGTCAACTCCCTCATTATGATGCAAGACACCCTCATTTGGGGATATAGCTATATCCGTTAAAACCTTTTCCGTAAAAGTATATAGAGTATTTAATAACTTGTCGAGCTGTTGATACCCCAAACTGGCAGCAGTGATTCCTGACTATCACAGTCAATAATAGGACTTTTCGCCCATGCCGAGCAAGTCCTATTCCGACGTTGGTACACACATTTGTTTAGCCTTCGCCCCCCCCTTTTGGTTGGCAAGGGCATAGACGGTACTCATAATTATCAGCTCCCTTTCGATTACGGATTTCTTGTGGGCAAATGTTTTTTGTCTTTTACGAAACATCTAATTTTCTGACTTGGATTTTTGCCCTGTTTTTTCTTCGGAAAAAGAGTGGAAAAGGAATAAGACAAACCTTAAAACCCTTGATTTTACTGGGTTTTCCGATTTGTCTTTATTATACTATTTGGGCATACCACGGCAACCCTAATGCTTCAGAATGGTGATGACATCAAAACTGTACAAGTTGCACTCGGTCACGCTTCGGCAGGCTTTACGTTGGACACATACGCACACGCTACAGAGAAAGTCGCAAAATCAAGCGCAAAACGAAGGGAAGCTTTTTTACAAGAAATTAAAGCGAAATAAACCTGTAAAGGGTAACCTAAAGGGTCAAAGCGACTTCGAGACAATTTGACATATCAAAATAGTTGCAAAAACAAGACAAAACCCACCATTTTGGTGGGTTTTCATGGTTGCGGGGAGAGGATTTGAACCTCTGACCTTTGGGTTATGAGCCCAACGAGCTACCGGACTGCTCCACCCCGCGATATTATGCCGTCTGGCGAAGAACTAAAACAGGTACTTAAAATGCACGCGTACAGACAAAACTGTAATGGTGCCGGAGACCGGGGTCGAACCGGTACGACTCTTTCGAGTCACAGGATTTTAAGTCCTGGGCGTCTGCCGATTCCGCCACTCCGGCTCAATTACGGCTTCAAAAGAATACCACACTTTTTAATATATGTCAAGCAATATTTTGACATAGTTTTTGACATTATTTGACACATGCTCTGAATGTGGTGTAAATGTACTTAAATCGAACTCAAAACGCGCTTTTAATTTCAATCTCTTCGCCTGAAAAGGCTTACTTTTTTACCCTGTCTGCGGCAATTAATCGCTTAAGTCCGGCGATGCCTAAGCGGATTGCCATGTCGGGGTCGTGGCAGTCGTTGTCGGGAAGTCCTGCTGCACGGCGGTCTTGATTCCACACCACTGAGAAGCACGCGCCGACACGTACATCCAACGCAGCACCCGCTACAAACAGAAGCGCAGATTCCATCTCGGAAGCCAGCACATGCAGACGTTTCCACGCCTCCCATTTATACAGCAGTTCTTGAGCCACTGGCATTCTGGCAGGGCTGTGCTGACCGTAAAAGCTGTCCTTACACTGGACGACACCTACATGCGCTGTATGCCCCATTTCAGCCGCCGCTGAATGCAGTGCTTGTAAAACTTCAAAGTCCGACACGGCGGGGTATTCAATCGGCGCATATTCGCGGCTGGTACCTTCGTGGCGCACTGCGCCAGAGGCTATGACTAAATCACCGCCACAAACCTTTGTGTCGATGCCGCCGCATGTTCCGACTCTGATAAATGTGTGCGCGCCCAATTGCGCTAACTCCTCGAGGGCGATGGCTGCCGAAGGACCTCCGATGCCCGTTGAGGTGACCTGTACCTTTTGACCATCAATATAGCCTGTAAACGTTGTGTATTCACGGTTTTGGGCGACAAATTCGGGTTTGTCAAAATAGGAGGCAATAGATTCGCATCTGCCTGGGTCTCCCGGTAGAATTACATAAGGAGCGATTTCTGATTCATCAAGAGCAATATGGTACATTTTTCTCATTAAATTCACCTATTCTTTTCAAATAATTCACACTTTAATGCCATTAGCGTGCTACAATTCCATCTAACAACATCGCAGATGGAGGAGCTATATGCGTTTTCTACAAAAATTCATGTACGGGCGATACGGAATGGATGCTTTTGGGGTTACATTGTCGTTTTTTGCGCTATTTTTATCATTCACATCTCGTTTTAAAGCCCTGTTTTTTTTGCTATGGGTGTCATATGCCATTCTCATATATGCAATCTACAGAATGCTTTCAAAAAACGTTTACAGGCGTCGTGAAGAAAATTTTAAGTTTCTGAAGCTGACTGCACCCATCGCAGGTTTTTTCAAAAAAATGACCCTTAGAGTACGGGACAGAAAAACTCACAAATACTTTGC
Organism: Oscillospiraceae bacterium; assembly: GCA_031546715.1. GTDB lineage: Bacteria > Bacillota > Clostridia > Oscillospirales > UBA929 > JAVBKA01. The sequence goes on from JAVBKA010000237.1 coordinate 24,951, forward strand.
GTGTCCTGCTTGTCGGCAAGAGGTGCGCGTTCCGAGACGAAATTCCGTTTTGAAAATTACATGCCCGAAATGTGGAAATGTGTTTAAGAAAAAGACCTAGTTGTGAAACTTGTTAGGTTTTGCAGCTTGTGGTTGAACTAGGACTGATGACTTTGTCACGGTCTTTTTTCTTTGTCATCCCTCGCAAAACGTTTTGCAACTTTATTAACCAGATTCATTGAGAAATGTTCTAATTTGTCGGCGTTTTTTATACAAATTACGCCTATTATAAGCATTGCCGCAAATAATATTCCCAAAACCCACATTGGTATGTCGATTGTGCCTGAGCCGATAAAGGATGCAAATAAAAGCCCCCAGGGTCTGGTCAGCAGAATAATTGCTGAAAAAGCCTTAAAATTCATTGTTGTAAGACCTGCCAGCAGACACAGCAAGTCGTCTGGAAAAAACGGCAGAAGGCAGGCAAATATAAAAAAGACATAAATTCTGTTTTTTGTAGTTTCTCCGCTGATAAAGCCCATGTATTTATCAAACGTGGCAGGCTTTACCAGTTTTTTTATTCCCTTTGTGCCGAGCTTTTTACCAAGATAAAAGCAAAAGAGCGAACCCAGAACTATCGCACCCCACGACAATAGAAAGCCCTTCCAAAAGCCGAAAAGTACGCCGCCTGCAACTGCAAAAACGTTACCCGGAATGGGCGTGACTATTACCTGTAAAAATTGAAGTACTGCAAAAATCAGGGGTGCCCACATTCCGAATTTGGCGACAAATTCTTGAATCGCCTCAGGTGTAAAAAAGTCCAAGTCAGCTCTCCTTTGCGGTTTCTTGTGTACAATAGATAATTTAATCAATTCTTACATGATTATACAGCATAAAACTAAAAAAGCAATTAAACTACTATTAAGATTATTAAAAGAAAATAAAAGTGTATCAAAAATCGCGAACGCTCATTGCAGCGTCCAAAACTTTTGATACACCCTCGAATTACGCCGCTGGGCACTCTTACTGACCGTTACTCCACAACCTTACCGTCGTACAAATCTTTACCTGCGATAATAACCTCGTCTCCGGGGAGAACGTTGTCGGTGTCAGACGGGTCGTATTCAACCAGCAAATAGTTTTCGCGCTCAACGCTGAGAATTATGCTGACATCTTTTCTAACAACCTGTGTCAGCACAACGCAATAGACGTATTGCTTGCCTGTTTCATTGTCAACCCTTATGGCGTCCTTCGGGATACGGATGCCCTGATTTTTTGACATAATCGCATCGGAATACATTTTGCGCTTGCCTATAAATCTGGACTGCGCTTCCTGACTGGAAAGCAACACCACACATTGACCGTCTACTGGGAGAGATATACTTTCAAGGTTCATTTTCAAGGTAAATGAGGATATTTCATCCTCAAAGCGCATTTCTACTGTAGTTTTGAGCATACTTGCGGCATTTTGGGGAAGCACTGCCGCGTAATAATACATATGATTTGTTGATATTTTGCCATTGGACGTGTCAAAAGACGGCTTCTGAGCGTAGAAATCCTTAAATTTCTCAACTGTTAGACTGATTATATCATTATAGTCAACTTTTGTTTCAAGCCCGTCTGATGTTGAGCAGTAAATTCCAGCTTTTGACACCTTTACGGTTTCTGAGGTGACCTTAAGTTCCGCCGTCAACTCCTCAATTTGCCGTTCAGTGTCTGCTAAAAGGCTGTCAAGGTTAAGTGTCTGACCAACGGTAAACTCCCGCCGCATAAGCAAGCTTTTTAGATATTGTGCGTCGCCGTCGACATGGGAAAGCTTGCTGCTGTCTGTTGACGACATTATTGACAGCATTGCCGCTCTGATTTGTGAGTCAAGTCCTGTTCCTGAGGAAATTGAATCATGGGTTTTTACATAGTTAATACGCTCCACAAGCTTTTCAAGCTCGCGAAGCTCGTTTCCGTTTTCAAGTGCCGTCGTAGTGTCATATACCACAGCAACAGATTGTCCGGCATGGACACGCTCGCCGTCAGCTACCAGCATATGCAAAGAGCCCTCCGGTAGCGGGAGGAGCTCTTCGCTGCGAATAAATATGCCGTTAAAGGGTATGGTGTCCTCAGGGCTTATAAGCACTGCTGTAACGGTTCTGATGGGGTTATATAGCGCGTGAAGCAGGTGATAGCCCATAAATGAAACGATAAAAACAGTGAGTGCAAGGGCAATTATGCGATTAATCCATACGCCTTGATTTTTCAATTGCGTCAGTCTCCGATATGTATATCTTTTGGATGCTGGTACTACTCTGCGTCAACATCTGCTTCGTCAGCAAGTTTTATTGCTTTTGCGGGACAAATTGTGGAAATGGCAGACTTATAAATTAGCTGCTGCTTACCCTCTGAATCAACGACCACAGTGAAGTTGTCAAACCCCTTTACCATCCCTTTAATTTGGAAGCCGTTTACCAAGAACAGTGTAACAGGTATGCGGTCACGTCTTGAAGCATTGAGAAATAAATCTTGCAGGTTGGTGTTTTTCATAATAATTTCCCTCTCTTTAGTAAAAATGTAGTCCCCTCAGTTGGGCTGCCCGATACAGAAAAGCCTCGCACAGATGGTGACAGATACGCAGCCGAGCTAAAAATGAAACTCCGATGTTTCATTCGGCTGCAATGGCGCGATTTGGTGCATAACTACACATTAACATAAAACTCCGCAAATATCCACGAATTTTGTAAAACTATCGAAAATAATTTCAGAATCGCCTTCAAGCCAATGAACGCTTTCCTGATTTGTAAACCATGTCATTTGCCGCTTTGCATATCTGCGGGAATTTTGCTTAATAAGCTCGGCTGTGTCAGCCAAGGAAACTCCCTCTAAGATATGCGAAACCGTTTCACGATACCCGATTGCAGACAGGGCGGCACTGTTCGGCGGCACTCCTGCGTTTAGAAGGCTTAAGGTTTCCTCAACAAGCCCTGCTGTCAGCATGTCGTCAACCCGCTGGTTAATTCTGACGTACAGCTCTTCACGTGGGCGGCGTATGCCAACGCAAACAGCCTCATATTTCTGCGGTGGGATGTCAGCATAAAAAGACGAGATGCTTTTGCCTGTATGCACAAATACGTCCAGCCCGCGGAAAATGCGCTGCCTGTCGTTGGGAGACAGCCGGTTGGCGTATTCAGGGTCACATTCCATCAGTATTTCGTATGCGTTTTCGCCGTGGTTCAGCCGCGGACATTCGGGTATCTCCGCAAGACCCTTGGAAAGGGCGCGAAGGTACAGCCCTGTGCCGCCGCACATAATTGGCAGTTTATTTGCCGCAAAAAGGTCGTCAATACAAGCCCCCGCCTCCTTGGCGTACCGCCCTGCGGTATAACTTTCGTGAGGGGCGGCTACGTCAAGCATGTGGTGCTTAACGCCCTTCAGTTCCTCCAAAGTAGGCTTAGCCGTACCGATGTCAAGCCCCCTATACACCTGCTGAGAGTCACAGCCCACAATTTCGCCGCCTAGGCGCAAGGCAAGGTCAACCGCCAAGGCAGTCTTCCCAGAGGCGGTGGGTCCCACGACACAAAGCAGCTTTCTCATCGCAAAAACTGCCTTTCAAGTTGGGAACGTGTCAGACGAATGGCGACAGGGCGACCATGGGGGCAGTGCCGAAGCTCGTGGTTACTCATAACTGCGTCTATCAGGGATAGCGAGTCCTCCAAGGAGGTTTTTTGGCTGAGCTTCACCGCCGCCTTACATGCAACGGTGTGGAGGGTGTCGTCTCTAAGTGACAACGTGCCCTTATGAGGTTGCTCAAGTTTTTCAGCCAGTTCCATTAACAGCGAGGATATGTCGGAGGCATCGAGAAAGTCAGGGGTGGCGCGGACTAACAGTGAGCCGCCGAAGTCCTCAATGACAAAGCCCATATCCCCCAATAGGCGGTCATGGGTCATCAGCACAGACGCTTTTGACGCAGGAAGTACCACGTTCATAGGCACCATCAGCATCTGAGACATGGGACTGGCGACGGAGGCTTGCAGTCTGTCAAAAATAATCCGCTCGTGGGCGGCGTGTTTGTCTATTAACCAGAGGGTGTCGTGAGTTTCGCAGAGTAAAAACCCGCCTAAGGCAGAGCCGATATACCGCCAATTTGGGGTGTCGGTAACAGTTACAGGGGCTGTGAGCGTTGTTGCGGGCGTTGTTTGAGTAGCTGTTTCGGGAACGGTTTGAGAAGTTACTTGTGGAGCTGTTGCAAAGACTTTGGATGCAGTTGACACTTCTTGCGAAAACTCCTGAACTTTTTTACCCATGGAATAATCCGATATCCTAAACTCCCTCGCCGCTTCACGGACAGGGAGCACGATTTGCTCTGCCCTCACCTCTGGCTGAGGAAGTGTAAAGCTCAGCGCGCTGACTGCTGGCTTTTCATTAGGGGTAAAGGTGGGATAGCTTGAACTTGTATCAAAGCCTGACAGATACGGCGCATACTGGGTGCGGCTCTGGGGCTGTGCGTTTTCATGGGTATTTTCATACTGCGCCGACGCTGTGGGAGGCTTTTCCTGTGGCGACACAGGCTGAGCGGACAGCACTAGCTCAGGACGTTCCCTGTGCTGAGAAAAAGCTGATTTTATGGCAAAATAGACTGCGTCAAACACAGCCTTTTCATTTGCAAATTTCACCTCCGTTTTTGCGGGGTGAACGTTGACATCACACTCATGAGATGGCAAATCTATGTGCAGCGAGCATATTGGGTACTTGCCTGAGGGTATCATGTTTTTATACGGCTCTTCAAGTGCGGCGGTTAAGGTTCGGCAGCGCACAGGGCGACCGTTTACAAAAAAGTATTGCAGTGCTCTGGTGGTTCTTGCCTCCTCTGGTCTGGATATAAAGCCCGAAACCGTCACATTTAAGGTCTTATGGCTCACTTCCAGCATGGAAAAGGCGACTTCACGCCCAAGTGCGCTGTACAAACAGCTTTTTAGCTGACTATCTCCGGGAGTATGAAGTGCCGATGTGCCGTCCTTTATTAGTCTAAAGCTGATTTCCGGGTGGCTCATTGCCGCTCGGACGACAGCGTCCTGCACATGTCCCGCCTCGGTAATGTCCCGCTTTACGAATTTTAGTCGGGCGGGAGTGTTGAAAAACAGTTCACGTATTATTATGGTTGTGCCTGTGGGACAGCCTGTTTCTGTTTCGGATATCAAGCTTCCACCGTGCAGTGTCAAGGCTGTGCCTGAAACGCTCTCTTTTTCTCTGGTGAGCAGCTCGGTTTTTGAAACTGCGGTAATGGCGGCAAGGGCTTCGCCACGGAATCCCAGTGTGGTCAAGTGGGATAGGTCTTTTTCTGTTGAGATTTTTGATGTGGCATGGCGAAGGAACGCCTTTTTGGCGTTTTCGGCACTCATTCCCCCGCCGTTATCGGTGACGCGGATAAGGCTCATGCCGCCTCGCTGAATCTCGATGGTTATTGTGGTCGCTCCTGCGTCAACGCTGTTTTCAATCAGCTCCTTGACGGCGGAGGCGGGACGTTCCACCACTTCCCCAGCGGCAATCAGATTTGCCACATGGGGGTCTAGGACGTTAATATTTTTACTCATACGCTACTCTCGGCCTTCTTTCGCAGTGAGTGCAGAAGATTTAAGGCTTCAATGGGGGTCAGTGTGTTTACGTCAATTTTCAGCAGAGACTGACGCAGTTCCTCTGCCGCAAGGCTTTCGAGGGATATTTGCGGCGTGTCTGCCACTGGCTTGCGTTTGCTTGGGCGGTCGCTGACATGTCCTTGCTCCTCAAGCTCCCGAAGAATTGTTTTGGCACGGCTTATTACCGCATCGGGAAGCCCCGCCATTTTTGCAACCTCTACACCGAAGCTGTCGTCAGCCCCGCCTGAGACAATTCGCCGAAGGAAAACTATCTCGTCGCCGCGCTTTTTGACGGCGATATTATAGTTTTTAACGCCGCTAAGCTGCTCCTCAAGGTCTGTCAGCTCATGGTAATGTGTTGCAAACAGGGTTTTCGCTCCGATTTTAGAGGATATGTATTCTAGCACAGCTCTCGCCACGCTCATACCGTCAAAGGTGGACGTTCCTCTGCCTACCTCGTCAAGAATTATAAGGCTCTGCTTGGTGGCATGGTGGAGAATATCCGCAACCTCTGTCATTTCCACCATAAAGGTGGAGCGTCCTCCTGCAAGGTCGTCAGATGCGCCGATTCTTGTAAAAATGCGGTCAACAACGCCAATTCGAGCGGCTTTTGCAGGAATAAAGCTTCCGATTTGCGCCATAAGGGTTATTAAAGCAACCTGACGCATATATGTTGACTTACCCGCCATGTTTGGTCCTGTGATAATCGCACTACGGTCTTGATATGACAGATGTGTGTCGTTTGCCACGAACAGACCGTCACTGAGCATTTTTTCTACAACTGGGTGGCGACCGTCCTCAATCTGCAAAACGTCGGAATGGTCAACCACTGGGCAGATGTAACGGTTTTTAACAGCTGCCTCCGCTAGGGAGGACAGTACGTCCACATGGGCAAGGGCGACGGCGGTGCGCTTTATGCGGTGGGCGTTTTCGGTAATCCATAGTCTCAGCTCCTGAAAAAGCTCCCCCTCAAGAGCCACCAGCTTGTCCGACGCACTGAGAACCGAGCCTTCAAGCTCCTTAAGCTCGCCTGTTATGTAGCGTTCGCAGTTAGCTAGGGTTTGCTTGCGGATGTAGCTGTCGGGCACTTGCGGAATATAGGATTTTGACACCTCAATGTAGTACCCGAAAACTTTGTTGTAGCCTATTTTAAGGCTTTTAATGCCTGTTTTTTCTTTTTCGGACTGTTCCATGGCGGCAATAACGCCCTTTGAGTCAGTCATCAAGGCTCTTAGCCTGTCAACCTCCTCATTGTAACCCTCGCGGATAAAGCCTCCCTCACGAATTGAAAAAGGAGGTTCGTCACAGATGGCGGCTTCAAGGCGGGTGAAAATATCCTCCATAGGGTCGCAGAGGTTGCGCCATTCGCACAGCATGGCGGTTTTCATAGGCTTTAGTATTTCAATTATTGACGGCACACGTCCGCAAGCACCAGACAACGCTCGCATTTCTCGGGCCGAGCCTGTGCCGTACACAATGCGGGCGACTAACCGCTCGATATCTGGCAGCTTGTTAAGGGCAGAAGTCAGCTCACTGCGGACAATGCCTTGGTCAAACAGCTCCCCAACGGCATGTTGACGGCGGACAATATCCCCTGCGGAAGTGAGGGGCTTTTCAATCCACGACCGCAGTAGTCGTGCGCCTATTGACGAGCCTGTGTAGTCCAGTACCCACAAAAGCGTACCCTTGCGCTCCCCTGATTGCAATGATTCCGTCAGTTCCATGTTTCGCCTTGCAGTTAAGTCAAGCTCCATAAAACGATGCTGGTCGTACACCGTCAGCACTGACGGCACGCCTAGCTCCGTGCTAAATAGCTTAAGTGTTCCCAAGTAAGCAATCAGAGCCGCTAGAGAGGACACTAGCAGAGGTTTTTCCTCCAACCCTTTGTCCTTAAGAGTGCAGTCAAAGTATCCCGTAACCCTTGCTTCGCCGTTCTGGACAGGGTCTGGAAGCTCCGTCACGGTACAACAGAGCTTGTCTTGAATAAACGACCGTAAGTGTTTGTTATGTATACTGTCGCCGCAGAGCAGCACCTCACGGGGTAAGAACCGACCTAACTCGGAGCAGACGGAGTGTACTAGGTTGTCAGTAACAGGGTCGGCAATCGAGGTTGCGTAAAACTCACCAGAGGAAACGTCAGTGTAGGCAAGGGCGGCGGTTTCGCCATCGAGCATAAGACATGCAAGGTAGTTGTTGCGCCCCTCGTCCATCAGTGAGCTTTCAAGCACCGTGCCGGGGGTGATAATCCGCACAACCTCACGCTTTACAATACCTTTTGCAAGGGCGGGGTCTTCGGTTTGTTCGCAGATTGCAACCTTGAGCCCCTTCGCAATAAGCCGCGCAATATATGCTTCAACGCTGTGATAAGGTACGCCGCACATGGGCGTCCGTTCGCTTTCGTCCTTACCTCTGTCCCGTGTGGTGAGGGTAATATCAAGAATTGAGGACGCTACAATAGCGTCAGCGTCAAACATTTCGTAGAAGTCGCCAAGTCTGAACAGCAAAATCGTGCCGGGGTTTTCTTCTTTAATGGTCAAGTATTGCTGCATCATCGGTGTCAGCTCAGCCATGGCAATTCTCCTTTCAAAATGTAGCTTTCATCTGTTTTCAATAACCCGCTGGGTTTCCTGTAGCCGTGCAAAACGTTCCTTTGTCACCTCTGGGGGGACTTTATCCGCAAGCAGGGCGGCGGGGGTGCCGTCACGGGGGGAGTATATAAATGTAAACAGGCAGTTAAACCTGACTTCCTTCAGAAGCTCAAGGGTTTGCTCAAAATCCTCGTCAGTTTCCCCGGGGAAGCCTACAATAATATCACTGGTAATATTAATATTCGGAACCGCCCTCCGAAGCTCCTTTATAAGCTCAAGATAACGCTCATGGGTATACCCTCGATTCATCGCCTTTAAAATGCGGCTTGAGCCTGACTGTACAGGCAAATGCAAAAACTTCGCAACCCTATCGCACCTAGTAATCACGTCAAAAAGCTCCGCGCCTGCGTCCTTTGGGTGACTGGTCATAAACCGTAGGTGAAAATCGCCCTCAAGGTTAGACAATGCTTCCAGCAGTTTTGGAAACGTAACATCGCCGTCAGAGTAAGAGTTTACGTTTTGCCCGAGAAGCCATATTTCGCTGTAGCCCTCAGCGATAACAGCGCGAGCTTCTGCAATAACGGCGTCCGCACCGCGGCTCTGCTCTCTACCACGAACATAGGGAACTACGCAGTATGTACAAAAATTGTTGCAGCCGTGCATTATGGGAATATACGCCCTAGTGCCTTCTGTACGCAGTACAGGCAGCCCCTCGGTAAAGCCAGCGGTTGCGTCTGCGGCGACGAAAATGCGTTTTCCCTCTGTTAGCAGTTCATATAAAAACTGGGGAAACTGGGGAAGGGCTGATGGACCGAAGGTCAGGCTGACATGACGGTAAGACTTTCTAAGCTTTTCCCGCACGCTCTCCTGTTGTGCCATACAGCCGCAAACAACAATTTTCTGGTTTGGTTTTCTTTGATGCACTAATTTTCCTAGATGACCAAGTGCACGCTGTTCAGCATGTTCACGAATGGCGCAGGTGTTGAGCAGCACTAAGTCAGCGTCGCTTTGCCTGTCCGTAAAGCCGTAGCCCATGGAGGACAGTAAGCCACGCAAAATTTCGCCGTCCGCTTCATTTTGCTGACAGCCAAAAACTTCGACAAATGCGAGCGGAGAAATTTCCGCCCGCATGTTAATTGAAAGTACCTGTTGAATATATTCGCTCATTAATCCTTAACCCGATTTGATACTTGTTCGGAAAGCCTTGCGATTACATCCTCCACACTCATAACGCCTAAGTCGCCCTGACTGCGGTGACGGACTGCCACTGCGCCCTGTTCCGCCTCTTTGTCGCCCATAACAAGCATATACGGTGTTTTGTTGACCTGAGCTTCACGGATTTTGTAACCGATTTTCTCGTTGCGGTCGTCAAGTTCCACTCTAAAACCTGCCATGCGAAGCTTTTTCTCCACGGTTTTGGCGTAATCATGATGCTTCTCGGAGATTGGCAGCACGGCGACCTGAATCGGGGCAAGCCATAGGGGCAGTGCACCTGCGTACTTTTCAATCAGCAAAGCCAGTGTGCGCTCGTAACAGCCGATGGACGTACGGTGGATAACATATGGGAACTTCTTTTGCCCGTCTGAGTCAACATATTCCATGCCGAAGCGTTGAGCAAGTTGAAAGTCAACCTGAATTGTAATTAGTGAATCCTCTTTGCCGTGAACATTGCGGATTTGAACGTCCAACTTAGGGCCGTAGAACGCCGCCTCGCCCGGGGCTTCAACGTAATTAAGCTTTAAATCGTCTAAAATATTTCTCATGCGAGACTGTACAGCTTCCCACTCTTCCGGGTTGCCGATATATTTTCCGCGGTTGTCTGGGTCCCACAGGGAGAAGCGGTAACTTACATCGTCAGACAGTCCAACAGCCTCAAGCATAAACTTTGCAAGGTCAAGACAGTCGGCAAATTCGGCTTCAAGTTGGTCAGGACGGCAAGCGATATGCCCTTCGGAAATTGTAAACTGGCGGACACGAATTAGCCCGTGCATTTCCCCAGACTCTTCGTTGCGGAACAGGGTCGAGGTTTCGTTATACCGCAGTGGGAGGTCACGATATGAGCGCATTTTGGCCAGATAAACCTGAAACTGGAAAGGACAGGTCATGGGGCGCATGGCGAAAACCTCAGCTTCTTCATCCTGAGCATCGCCCATAATAAACATACCGTCACGGTAGTGGTCCCAGTGCCCTGAGATTTTGTATAGGTCGCGCTTAGCCATCAGCGGAGTTTTGGTCAGATGATAACCTCTGCGCTCCTCCTCGTCCTCAACAAAACGCTGCATAAGCTGAATAACTCTTGCGCCCTTGGGCATTAGAATCGGCAAGCCTTGCCCGATATAGTCAACAGTGGTGAAAAACTCAAGCTCTCTGCCAAGCTTATTATGGTCTCGGCGTTTTGACTCCTCAAGCTGTAATAGGTGAGCTTCAAGCTCTTCCTTGGTTTCAAATGCTGTTCCGTAAATTCGGCACAGCATTTTCCGCTTTGAATCCCCGCGCCAGTATGCACCAGTGGCGGAGAGCAGCTTAAACGCCTTTAGTCTGCCTGTATGGTCAACATGAGGACCTGCGCACAGGTCAACAAAACTGTCCT
>JAVBKA010000005.1:0-20630 GCA_031546715.1 Oscillospiraceae bacterium
AGCGCACTAATAAAAATGATTGGAATTTCTTTGTAACGTGCATCTTCTTTTAATTTTTGACATACTTCATAGCCATTCATATCAGGCATTGTTATATCAAGCAGTATTAAATCCGGAGCATTTTTCATGACAATACTTAATGCCGCCTTACCGCTATTAATTAGCCGTACTTTATAACCTCTGTCTTTTAGAATTTGATTAAGAACCTGCAAATTCTCTTGAACATCGTCAACAACTAAAATATCCATTGCATTTTCTGACACAAAACCACTCCCCTTATAAAATGCTAAAATTAATATGTATTCACTCTTCTTTGAGCGTTATTACCTATAATTATAATTCAAAATAACGTCAAACATTATACCAAAATATTACAAACAATTTATACTTAGAATATTCGCCTAAGTATATCATAAGCGTCAATAACAAGCAATACCAAAATAAACAAGTATGCAACAATAAGTCTAATTACTTAGATTTCTGTTGCATACTTGTTTTTTTGACCACCAATGCTACGGAAATTTGGCTGTGCGGAGGCCTTTTTGCATCACCTTGGTCGAGCATTGCGAAAACTATAGGTGGTACATAAAGGAATGCGACGAATGCACCAATCATGGCAACTGTATGTCTTGTTACAAAACATAGAAATATTCCTACACTGTTAATTGCTAACATAAGTGCACATTGCATACCAAAAGGAAGTCACAAGGCGCATTAACGTGGTCTTACCAGCACCATTTTGCCCAATCAAGCCAAAGATATCGCCCTTTTCAACAATGTTCTGGCTGCAACGGGTTAGGTATACGCGTAGGTCCTCGTGGCAATCTTTATTAGTAGTGTGTTCGAGGCATAAGGTTATAAAATACATTATTGTACCATAAAATCACCAAGCAGGTACCTCTCATGTAATTCACTACATAACTGTAAAGAACTTATCTGTATCCGTGCTAATTTGCAAAAAATATTTATGATGCCATCTTATGGCACATTTATTTCGTCATCAATGCACTTGCGTTTTCTACAACACTCACCCATGCTGTTATTATGGAGGCATTACATGTGTAATCCCCAATTAACTTTTCATAAGCAGATGAATTTTTCAACTATTATAAATAAGTTTAGGATTTAGTATTGATTTTACGTCTTATTATATATATAATTACCGACGCAACACCCATTATACAAGTAATTAAAAGGATAATGAGATTTCAATACTCATTATGGTGCAAACTATGTTTAGAATGCTAATTGTGGATGATGAGCCGGCTATCGTCAATGGGTTAAGTAGTTCATTCAATAAAAATACAGATATGCAGTTGGATATTTACACTGCCATTTCTGCTGAACAAGCAATTGAAATCGCAAAGGATAATCGAATAGATATACTTATTTCAGATATAAACATGCCAGGTATGAATGGAATTAAAATGACGCAAAACATACTTTTCTTTTGGAAAAATTGCAAAATCATTTTTTTAACTGCTCATAGTGAATTTGATTATATATATAACGCAACACGCACTCATAAAGTGCGATATATCTTAAAATCTGAAGAAGATGTGGTTATCATCAATGCGGTTAAGGACATAATTGATGAACTTAACCAAGAGAATGCACAACAGCTTATTTTAATTCGAGCAAATGAGCATTTTAAGAAAATTTCTCAGATATTAAAAAAAGAATTTTTAGAGTATATCATTTTTTTCAAATATATTGAAAATGGTGACTTAGAGAAACAATTTGAAGATATAGAAATAGATCTTGATGCAAACTTGCCGGTTTATATTACCGTTTGCAAAATTGATGAAACTATTGACTGCAATGACTATAGCTTGATGCAAAGCCGAATATATGCCGTGAAAGATATGTTCGAAAGAACAATTGAGTCATTTATAACGTTTGAAGGTATTATTCTTGAAAATTCTAAAATAGTTTGGTTTTTGCAGCCCGAGCCTTCTGCAGAAAGATTTCTTGATAATGACGGAAAGTTCAGTTTTGAAAAAATGGTTGTTTTTACAAAAAACTCAATTGAATCAGTACAAAATTCTGCTCAAGACGTTTTTGCTATGTCTATTTCTTTTTTACTCTCAGGCGGCATGGTTGCATGGCAGGATGTATACATAGAGTATTCGATGTTAAAAAATGTTATCAGTAAGCATTTTAGAAACCACGCCCCAATGATAATCGACCTTGCATCAGGAAACTCGTTTTATGAAAACAATGAAAAACACTTGTTTAGTACACTAAGTTCGAATCGAAACATATTAAACGAAATTGAGCGAACCTTATCAAATGGAGATATAGAAAAAATTGAGCAAATATGCGGGACTATATTTCAAGAAATTAATAATAATATATCCTCGTCATACTTCAAATGTGCCGAACTTTATTACAGACTTTTAACCAATTTTGTATTTTATATAAATAATTATGGATTAACAGACAAGCTTACGCGAGATATTGACATGCAAAAACTAATTTTTTTAGGTATGCCAGAGGAGCTTGAAAAGGCGCAAAAATTTTTCATTGCTTTGGGCAAATACATATGTCTTCTTAACAAAGAAGATAGTAAAAAAGAAGAGTTTTTAGTAATTGATAAAATAGAAAATTATGTTAGGGAAAATTTTGGAGGGAACCTATCTCTAGTTAAGCTAGGCGAACTTGTTTATCTAAACCCCTCGTATCTTTCGAGATTTTATAAACAAACGACAGGACGAAATATTCATGATTATATTAACTCTGTCAAGTTAGATAAAGCGAAAGAGCTGCTTTGCAACCCTAAAATAAAAGTTCACGAAGTGTCTGCTTCATTAGGATTTGACTCTGTTTCGTATTTCTCGCTATTTTTCAAAAAGATGACAGGTCAAAAACCCCAGGAATACAGAAACTCCTTAATTGATAAACGACCGCTATAATCTGATTATTATTTCTAAGCTTAACCCTCCATAAATACTTCGGGCGGCAAATAGTCCGCTTTGTGCGCCGTACCTTAACTGAATTCTTCTGCAAACATTAATCAGCCCCGTTTTTTCTGTCACATCTTCTGCGCTGTTCAATTTTGCTTGGAGATCTTTTAAATTTTCGTCAGACAGCATAACGCCGTTGTCTTCGATTGTAATTTTTAGTATGCTATCTGTATAGCTAATAGACATATAAATACATGATTTAACGTTGTTTTTGCTAAAAGCATATTCAAATGCATTTTCAAGCACAGGCTGCAAAATAATTTTTGGCACCTCAACTTCGTTACAACCCGCAGGAATTTCTTCAATTTCTACACAAACCCTGTCCCCAAATCGAATCTTTTGTATGTTTATATAGTCAAGCGCATGTTTATATTCGATACTAAAAGGTACAATATCCATGCCGCTTCTAGTTATATATTGATAATAACTGCTTAGTTTTTGAGTTAAAAGTTCAGCATTTTCATAATCTTCATTTTGACACATTTTTCGAATATTTAGAAAACAGTTGTATAAAAAATGCGGGTTTATTTGTGATTGCAATTGCTTAAACTCTGATTTTTGCAGAGCTAGTTTTTGTTCATAATTTTCATTAATATAAGTTTTTAATTCCAGAACCATTTTATTAACGCCTTTATATAAATAACCAAACTCATCGTCTCTGTAATGTTCAATATTAAAACTGAGGTTGCCTTTTTCAATCAATGCAAAACTATCCAGTACCTTACGCATTGGTTTATGCACCATTCTATCAAACAAATATGCAAATATTGCCACTGTAATTGCTGAAATAATAGCCAAAAGGACTAATAGTAAATTAAAAATTCTCAAATGCTCGGTAACGCTGCTGTCTAAAAAATATGTAAAAACGATTACATCTCGAAAACTAGATTTATTAAACGTTATCCAATATTTTTTGCCTTCACTCAGCATTGAAAAAACTCCGTTTGGGCTTTTGTTCTCGCTTAAATATTGATTTTTTATTTCTTGAAATTCCAAGTTGAAATGGTCTGTTTGGGCAATCAAATTAAAATACTTATCAGTAAGCACTGCCCCTGAATTATTGTTGATTTTTATTCGCTCTAAATCCTGATGAATTTCTTCGATGGATAATTGGATATAGCAAGCAAGGCGCAATTCATCTACCTGTGCCGCCTGATTGTGATAATCAGTCTCAATCAAAAATAATTTCTCGCCGCTCTTAATAAAAACATGCTCATCTTCTATATCTAGGCACTGTTTCAACTCTTTAAATTCATTATTTTCGATGTTATTTACACCATTTTTGAAAGAAACAGTTTTATTAAAGTTGTTGATATAGACGCCGACATTTTCTATGTAATTGCTTGAATAACCGATTACACCAAGTCTTTCCAAAATCCTCTCCGCCGCTTTTGATTTTTCATATTCATTCATCAAGAAAGAGCTGAAGCTCAGTTTATTGACGTCCACGTTATTTATAATTTCATATTGCTGGAGCTGGATACGTGAAATGTCATTTTCGAACTGTTCTGCATAAGAGGCAGTGTTTGACAAGGCAGATTCCATTATTTTAGCTCTTACATAATTAGTAGCTTCAAAATTAATGAGTGCGGCAACAGTGCAGACAGGCAGCATAAGTATGATGTAAATTAAAATTACTTTTTGATATATTCGCATTTTTTGAAAAGAAACTATCTTTTTCATACTACTTCCTCGTCTTTGTAAAATCTAAAGTGACCGCCGATTAATTCACAAGCTTATTTCACTGGGATAATCTGCCCTTGCCCTAATTCACAAAATAATTGCAAACTGTTAGTGCGAAGAGTGATACTCCCCCCGCACAAACAGTTTGTGATTATTCGATATTAATAAAATACTATATCTTCTGACAACAAGCAACACATTTTATTATTTTATATGCGAATTAATGTTAACAGAAACGTCCCCAACTTTGTACCATCCTGTCGATATTTTATCATCCTGCACCGCTAGGTTTATAGCTGGAAGGTTTTCCTTTTGTGTATCTATAATCGAAACCGCAAAGTCATATGCACCTTCTGACACATCAGTTAAATCGAAATTTGTTGTATAGGCAAATATTGAACCTTTCAGCCATTCGGATACTTCGGCATCGGCTATAATAGATTTTACTACTGCGCCTGTCGTTTTATCTAACAATGCAAAGGCCAGTTTGTATTTATAATCCCACCCATTGCAGTTATTCGGAAGTTTACCTACCCCTTCATTTTTCCATTCATGATAAATCGTGACTGGTTCGCCAGAAGTCATCGTTGTTGGATAGCTTATGGTTGTCGGTGAGAAGCGATAACCGCATTTGATAGCAAATTCTTGCACCAAGTCAGGTAACTGCTCTACCCAAATCTTTGCATCACCCGGATTTCTTAAATCCAATGTATTTGAATGTGTTTCATACGCATGTTTCAATGTATTTTCAGCAAGAGAGCGAACGTCTGGGAATACATTGCTCCAAGAATCCTTCCAGTTTAACTGGTGTGCACTTTCTGCAAATACTGGCGTTACCGGCCAATGGCTCAATATTTTTGCAATATCGCCCTGAGGCAGCCAATCATTTCTTCCATAGCTGTCTCTTCGTATAATCCATCCACTGTCGGCTAAAATCGAATCATGCAATGCATATGAGAATGAATTTGGTCCATATTGGTCACCCAATAATACTTTATCAAATGTTCGCATATACAAATCCGTTATCCATTTAAAAACCTGTGTCTGTTGAGCTGCACTTAAAGAAATGTTATGCATTTCGCCCCAAAGCCCAAGTCCTTGCGCGTCTACAAAATCTACCATGCCTGGGTCATTAAATTCCTTGGCAAATTCTTCTGTAAACTTTGTAAATTTTGCTTGAAAAATTGGATCGTATACATATGGCGTCCAATATTTAGCACTTGGATAACCATCAGAATAATATCCTGCTGCACCTGCATCCTTAACATATAAAGGTGCTGCATCTCTGTTAGTGTCCCCTGAGTGTACAAAAACACGAATACCTAGTTTGAGACCTCTGTCTTTTGCAGCTTGTATAAAGTCTTTGAAGCTCTGGTCATAAATCCAAGCATATTTTCCTTCCTCAGGTTCCAATTGTCCCCAAGGAACTCGAATATAAACTATGCTTGCACTTCCTATATATGGGTCAACTAATTTCCACCAATCTTCCGCCTTAGACGGAAAGTAAGTTCCACCGAACTGGTCGAAATAAATAGCCCAGCCCATTGCTGGATTTTTAATTATGCTAGTTGTATCTTCTTCAAATACTTTTGTTTCATAGCCATCTGGCAAATCAACTACATTTAAGATAAGTTTTGCCTGTACTGACCAACCGTTGACAGTTCCCAAATACTCATAACTTCCAGTTTCATTTTTCATAACTGTTGGTTGTGTCCATTTAACATTGGCATTCATTACACTTCCATCTTCTAATACAGCAGTTGTGGTTTTGGGGAAAGTAAATGTAGTACCCTTATTGACTGTACTGTATATAGTCTCAACAGAAACAATTGACGGTACAGAACCCCATAGCTTTAGTTCCAATATCGTACAATTTCCCCAAGCTAAGTTTGCCCCTGTTACTTTAAGTCTTACCATAGTTGCTTTTATCGGATTATCAAGAACAACGCTTTTTTCTTCAATTGCTGCACCAGCGAGCGTCCACGTTATGGTAGCGTCTTTTTTAGCAATTTTCCAAACGCCGCCTTCAAAATACTCAACGTCAAACTTTGTAACGCCTTGCTGGGTTGAATAGTTTGTAACCAGACTGAGCTTTGAAATTGTTGCTATCGGACCATTGAAATCAAAGGTGATGTATTTGGGTAAGCTGGCTGGATTGACGCTAGCCCAAGGGGTTCCGTCAACTCCATCGTTGATTTGTGATATAGGATATGAGGATGTAAACGTCGTAGATACTGTTGCCATTGGCGCAATATTCTTCGCAACTGTTCCCCATAGCTTCAATTCATCGATAACACTATTACCCCATACTCTGTTTGCGCCTGTCATTTTCAATCTCACCCGAGTTGTGATAATCGGCGTATCAAGGTCAACGCTTTGTTCTTCGTATGTCCACCCAGTTGTCGCCCATGCAATCATAATGTTCGCTTTGGCTGTTATCCATGTAGAACCGTTCCAATACTCTACGTCAAATTTGGTGAATCCTTGGTCTTTTGCATAGTGCACAATCATGCTAATTTTATCAATAGTAGCTATCTTTTCACCAAAATCCAGTGTAACATATTGCGGAAACGCATATTGTGTGGTGGTTGACCAGTCTGATGTATCAATGCCGTCGTTTATTCTCTTTATATCCATATTAGTTGGAAATGATGTAGATGCAATTGCCAATGGAGCAATATTTGTTGACGTAGGGCTTGCATAAGCTGTGTTTAGATTAAGTATACCAGTAAAATTAAGTAATAGCGAGATTAAAACTAAAAAAGCTGATATCTTTATCCATTTTACTTTTTTCATTGCAGTACCTCCTATAATTATACTAGGTTAGTAATCCATTCATAATAATCTTGCGAGCATTTTGGTAGTCTTCATAATTCAAGCTGTAGAGCTCCTTTGGCGTTAATCCTTTATTGTAGTATTTTCTAATATCAGCCTCCTTAAAAATAATTGCCCACACCTCTTGTAATATTTTTTCACCGCCTGTTGCTCCTTTTAAGCGGTATATAAGCTCGTAATCCCCAATTCCTCTTTTAAGGTTCTTATACCTCAATGTCAGCAAAACCCTGCCGTCTCTTGCTGGATAAACAAAACATCCATCGCCCGCTTTCCAGCATGGGAAGTTATAACAAATTTTATCCCTTGGAGCATTTGGCCAAGCGGTATAACCCCACCTTAGAAAACCTTCAAGATTTAAAAATGCAGTCAAAAATCCAATTAACCGACTTTCAATTAACGGCGAAGAAATAAATGTATTTGGATAATCAGGCTGACAGCAAACGTACCAGTGTAGTTTGATATTCTCGTTTTCTCGCTTCATTTTTTTAAGAGCATCCCATTCATCTGCAATGGCAGGTAAATATGGAATAAAATCTAAAGTTTTGCCCTTTGCTTCCTCGATAAATTTAGAATTATTGATTGCGGTTTTATATTTGAATAATGGCGCATGTTCACTAATAAAATCAAGAGCTTCGTGATATAACGCCTTATCATGAGGTTCATCTGCGACTACTTTTACCCTGTCAATCCATCCCTTTTGAACAAAAAACGATTGCAAAGCGGAGATATATTCCGCAATCTGGGCTCTCTTTTTAATATATTTATAGCATCCATCAATTTCGTCTAAATATCGAAGTCTTATGGCATCAGGGTAATCTTCAGCAAGTTTTCCATATCCTTCAGCTTCGTATTGCCATATAGAGATTAAGCCCAACACCTCTATTTCAGCAGTAATTCCATGTTTTTCAGCCAAATATATATATTTTTCTAAAGCTGAAAAATCAAAACATAGCTTTCCATCTGTTTTTTGGCTAATGCTAACAATGTTATACTCAAATAAATCGCTTGGATAATTTTTTACTCTAAAACAACCCTGCCCAGACCATGGAATCTCTGAAACAATAGCAGATACAGCCTTTTGTCCCAGAGCCGATAGACTTTTTATATAATTTTCCATGACAATAAAATGTTCATCACTCCAAAGAATGACTTCATGCGTTCTAGCTATGTTTGATGGATGCTGCCATAAATCCAAATGAAACTTATAATCCTTAGCCAAAGGAAGTTGAACATCCATAACAGTTATTTCAAATGGCATAATTGCTATTTTTTCTTCATCGGCAAACATATAAGTTGACATAACGTTCACATAACCCTTATAAATGCCAGCGCTTAGAGAAGGAGAAACATTTATTTCCACCCAAATAGACTGTGCTCTTGCGTCGGTAATATGAACGGCTTCATCATTTAGCAAAATTTCAGCTTTAAGAATCCTATCATCATCTTCAACTAAGCCAACAAGGTTCATTGAAATCTCGCATTCATCAAAGCCGATGACATGCGCTTCCACACGTATATTGCAAAGATTTCCATAAGGTGAAAATACAGCTCTTTTACCGACAGATACGGTATATGCATCATCACATTTTACAATGACCTGAAATGCTGCCCAATCACCTTTTGCGCCAATTAAAGATATATTTTTGTCTTGAAAAAGTATATCATCATTTCCCGAATCCATCGAAGAAGTGCTGCTAACGCCATATTGATATTTGAAACTTTCATTTAGCATTCCGTATCTTATGTTCAATTATATCACCTTGTTTTAAAGAGATTAGTCAATTTGAATTTCACCTGCTATATACCAGTTGTCACCAATTGTATCGCTGGTAATTGCTATTTCAATTGACGGAAGGTTATCTTTTGACTTGTCAACAATAGCAAACAAAAGCGTGTATACCCCCGGTGCTATATGGTCAGGTGTGAAACTGCTTTCATATTGATATGTTTCGCCATTAATCCAAGTACCAGGATCAATATTTTTGTCGCAAAATGTAAAGACGATGCTTTTTTTTGACGAGCAGTATAACGCATACGCTAGTCTGTACTTGCCGTTCCAGTTAATGGACGAATTTGGTAATTTACCGATGCCAGTATTTTTCCAAGTGCTGATTAGTTTTTTGGTCTCATACAAATAATTTAGCTTTTCTATAACAAATCGGTATCCGAGCTTTAACGAATATTCTTGAACTAAATCCGTATTTTCGACACACCATTTTTGCGCATCCTGTTCAATTCTTAAGTCAAGGGTATTGGCATGACATTCAACAGCATCCGATAAAACACTGAGCATACAATCACGAAGTGTTTCAAATCCATCACCTCTCCACCATGTATCGCTAGTAACAAAGTGGTGATAACAGTTTTCGGCAAAAACTGGAGTTTTAGGCCAATTTGCAGTTATTAATGACTTATCCTTTGGTTGGAACCATACAGGGCTACCAAAGCTGTCCCTTCTTATAATCCAGCCCTTATTAAGCAAACTATCATGTAATTCAAACGGAAATGAATTTGCGCCGTATTGATCTCCAAGCAAAACCTTCTTAAAATTGTCCATATAGAGGTTTGTTATCCAAGTGAACACGGATACCTTTTGATCGTCAGTAAGATAGTCAATATTGTGCATCTCGCCCCACCAACCAAGACCTTGGGCATCAATAAATGCAACTTTATCAGGATTATCAAATTCTCGAGCAAATTCTTTTACAAAAACAGAAAATTTATCTTGGAAAATTGAATCATAAACATAAGGCGTCCAAAACATATTGTCTTCGCCATTGCCGGGATTTATTATGTAACCGTCACAACCTAATGCTTTAACATATTGGGGCGTTGACTGCTGATACCCGTGTCGTCCATCTACATAAATTCTGAAAGCTAGCTTTAAGTTTCTTTCCAAAGCCATTTCAATTAGGTTTTTGAAGTTTTCATCATGTTTCCATGCATATATCCCCTCTTCAGGTTCCACTTGGCTCCACGGAATCCTTACATAAAAAATACTTGCATATTTAACATAATCATCCATGCTATTCCAAAATTCTTCAGCCTTTGGAAAAGCATCACTACCAAATCCATCTATATATAACATCCATCCCATGGCGGGGTTTCTAATAAACTTGCCTGTGTCTTCCATAAAATTATAAACAGTTACTTTTTCCTGTTTCATTTTTAAGCTCCTTAAATTATTTTAGAAAATTTATTATCCTTTTACACTTCCCACCACTATGCCTTTAATAAAGAACCTTTGCATAAATGGATAAACAAGCAATATCGGTAATGCACCCAAAAAAATCTGTGCAGATTTGAGTGTCTTGTTACTGACATTTTTCATTAATTCAAGTTCTTCAGGGGTAAGTGTTTTAAAGCTGTTCATTGTTGAGTCCATAACTACTGTTGAAAGATATGTTTGAAGCGGATATTTGTCAGGTGTGTTCAAATATAGGATTCCATCAAACCAAGCATTCCAGTGACCCACGACTGTGAATAAAAGAATTGTTGCAATTGCAGAAACCGAAACAGGTATAAATATCTTCCACAAGATTTTCCACTGACCTGCGCCGTCAATGATGGCGGCTTCCTCTAGGTCTTTAGGCACCGATCTGAAAAAGTTTAATAGCATGACAAGATTCCAAACGTTCAGTGCCCCAGGCAATACAAGCGCCAGCATTGAGTCTAATATTCCAGTTTCCTTAACAACCATATATCCTGGAATCATTCCACCGCTAAAAAACATTGTAAAGGCAAAGAACCACACGTATAATGTGCGAAACCTAAACCGTGAGTTTTCCTTTGATAGCGGATAGGCGGTTATTATTACTAAAAACATATTAATAACTGTTCCCAACGCAGTTCGTTGGATAGTAATAAAGATTGACTTTAAAAAGTCAGAGTTCTTTGTTAGAAATTTATATGATTCAAGAGAAAACCCCTTTGGCAATATGCCCACTTGCCCAGCAGATGCGGAAATATTTGAGCTAACGGAAATCGAAAAAAGGTGTATAAACGGCAATATGCATATGATTGCAACACTTGATAAAAAAATAACATTAAAAATAAGGAAAATCTTTCTTCCTACGGATGAATTAACAACCAAATTTGCCGCCTCCTAAAATATTTTATAATCACCAAATTTATAAGCCAAATAATATGAAATTGATACTAAAACAAGGGATACAGATGATTTGAAAAGTCCGACAGCGGCAGCAGGTGCATATTGAGCATTATAGATACCCATTCTGTATACCAGCGTGTCAATAATATCTCCGCTTTCATAAACGATAGGATTATACAGTATCAAAGCCTGTTCAAAGCCTGCGTTTAATATACCGCCTAAACTAAGCGTTGCAATTAAAATTACTATAGGCGCTATCGAAGGAAGTGTAATTTTTGTAGCTTGTTTCCAATGTCCTGCACCATCCATTGAAGCCGCTTCGTATAAGCTCGGATCAATATTTGTAATTGCGGCAAGGAAAATAATCATATTATATCCCATGCCTTTCCAGACGTCGGTAAGCACGAGTATTTTCGGAAACCAGCTATTATTTGCTAAAAACATTATTTTGTCAACGCCAAACGCCGACATAATCATGTTTATAGGTCCTTCTAAAGAAAAAATCTCTAAAATGATTCCCCCCAAAATTGCCCAAGAGAGAAAAAACGGAAGAAAAATACTTGTTTGAACCACTTTCACAAACCATTTTTTTCTGATTTCATTAATTAGCAATGCTAAAAGCAACGGCGTTATTAGTCCAAAAATTATTTTTAAAATAGCGATATTTAGTGTGTTCCATAACGCCTGTTGAAAATCAGGCATGCTAAATATGTATTCAAAATTATCAAAACCAACCCATTTTGAGCCAAAAAAGCCCTTTACAGGATTAAATTTTTGAAATGCCATTACTAATCCAAACATCGGCCCATAAGAATAAATCAATACTACAATTATGCCTGGCACTAACATAAGATGAAAAGGCAATTCATACTTTAAACTTTTCTTTTTCAATTTCGCTTCCAATATGGCATCTCCGTTCACAGTTTGATACTTTGCTGGCTTTAAACTTGATATAAATCACTCATAAAAATGGTAATCTTATCGGTCATTGATTTCTCGAAAATTTTTGGTCGTTTTATCGAATGGGTTTACCAATTGATAAAGATGAAGAGTGTTTAGTCTCTCCATCTTTATCAGTGCGTCAAAGTTTATTTTTTGTTGACCTCATACCATTCATTGACTTCTATTGTAATTTGGTCTCCGCCTAATTTCTTCCAGTTTTCTACATATGTATCAAAATCACTAATTGGAGAATCACCAGTAATAATTTTTAAAAATATTTCTGCGGTCATTTTATCAAGTGATGCGCCTTTTTCCTGTTGTGTTGCCGTTACAGTGCCACCAAATTCGTTATACTCTATATTTCCTGATTCAAATACCTTTTGAGTTACGCCCCAACCGCCATCTGGTGTCAATCTGGCCATTATGCCGCCAAAATTAGCGCCGTCCCATGTACCATTTCCAGCAATAAATGCATTGTAATCCTTATAATATCCAAGGCTTTTTAATTCCTCTTCTGTAAATTCTTTTGCTGCAAATTCTTCGTCATTCAATGCTTTATTAAATCTTTCATTTGCGGCTTCGATGTCAAAAGGATTACCATATATAGTCGGAACCCAGTTCCATACATTTCCGCCTTCAGGAAGTACGAGAGTCCCATATTTTTCTGTATTTACGGAAGAGTCGCAATATAGATTAAAGAGTTTTATTACAGCCTCTGGATTTTTACAAGCACTATTTACTGCATAAAACTCATAAATATCTGCTCGATTTACTATTGATTTACCTGTACCCTCAGTCATTCCAGGTATTTGAACAGATACCCAATTTGCATCCTTTTGATTGTCTTTGTTCATGTTAAGTGGCCATTCATACAACCACCAAGGCCCATAAGCAATGCCTGCTTTACCTGCAATCAATTCCTCGCTGATTTTATCTGCGTCTTTTAAAACAAATTCTTTGTCGAGTGCGCCTTCTTTGTATAAAACACTAAGATATTCAAGCGCAGTTTTTGTTTGAGGTTGAATTTCGCCTGGAACCAATTTACCATCAGCTCCCTTTGTCCATTTCATTGGATATGAACCAAAGCTGTTCATAACAGCCCCAATATCAAATCCCCACGACAAAACATCTTTGCTCAATCCAAAGGCTACTGTATCATCTTTAGAATTTCCGTCAGGGTCGTTTTTTGCAAATGCGATAGCAACATTTTTCAATTCATCTACTGTTTTAGGAATACTCAAACCCAATGTATCAAGCCAATCTTGTCTTATAAACATTAGATTCATGTTTCGTCTAACATCAGAATAACGAGGAATGCCATACATTTTTCCGTCGAAACTGCCAAACTTAAGAGTGGTTGGGTCCTTTTCTGCATATTCCTTAAAAAGTCCGCTGGCGTAGTTGTTATATGTGTCAGTCAAATCTGCCAGTTGCTCATTTTCTTTCAAAGTATGAAAATTAGTCGGATTTACCTTGATAATATCCGGAAGCTCGCCAGAAGCCATCGAAACACCAAATTTTTGTTCATATTGATTAGCAGGCGCTATCCACAAAAATTTAATATCAATGTTTAGATATTCTTTAGCCATCTTAACGAATGCCTGTGTTTCTGGCGTTACTTCTTCTGGAATCTTAGGGTCAGTTTTAGCGGCATAGGGAAGAACAGCTGTTACCTCAATTGCCTCGTCGTATTTTCCTAACGGATCATACGTTGGTGTTACAGGTTCTGACACGGTAGCTTCTGTTGAAGCAGTGGGTTGTTCCGTTGTGGGTGACGTTGTCTCATTACCGTTTTGGTTATTCCCCGAGCCACTGCATGCAGTCATCGAAAAAATCATCATACAAGCAGCAAGTGTCAACGCTAACTTTTTAATCATAAATGCCTCCTCATAATACGATAAATATTTACCAATCATAAAATCGGTGAATTATCGTTATAACCTAAGTATAAAGAATTTTCTTGGAAAAATATACAATAAATATTTTACTTCGTATCTTTTTATTTACAGATATTGTGATACTCCTATCTTCAACCCGCGGAGCGCTAGGGAGATTTATTGAAAGTGGTCAATCATCTCACCATTGAAAATGTGTACGTTAAACCCCTGAAATGTCAAACATTTCAGGGGTTTTCTGGTCACTTTAGAGCTGCTTACAGCCCCGACTTCCCTACCCTACTTGCAGCAGTTATCCCTGAAATCACGGAATTCACGGTCGTCGCATACATTAGGTGGGAAGAATTCGTCTACCGGGAACTTAATCTTGCGGAATAACTCGCAAGGATTATCGTCTGTTGAGCCAACGCACTCTTTTACTGGTAGGCAGAAGTCTACACATGGTACTACTAGCTGAGTGTCGCGCTCTAGGCGGATAATTGAGAATTGACCAAGTGTGCAGAGTAAGCGTTTTTCTTCGCCGCCCATGACGATTTCATCGTCAAAGCAACGTCCTACGCACTCTGGCACGTCTAAGAAGTCTCCGTTGCAGCCGCATGACCTGCCGTGGTGGTCACAATGCTCAACAATTCTGACGTTCAGACAAATTGGGTCTACTGCTTCTACAACTGCTGTTGGCATATTTGCTTTGCGCATGAGTTGCTCGTCAACGCCGTTAAGGTTTGTGTTTGAGCTGAATATTTTCGCGTTGCCTTCGCTACCAAAAAGGATAACTCTCTTATCAAATGTGCAAAGTCCTGTTACTTCAACAGGGAGACGGACGCCACAGAATGCGTCACAAGTGATTCTGTAGAAGTATTTCACGTCTACTGTGTAAAATCCACGGTTAAAGCTTACACTCTCTACATCGATGTAGACCCAAATGAGTTCAGCTTTGCGGCATTTTACGTTTATCGCCTTGTCAACAATGTTCTGGCTGCAACGGGTTAGGTATACGCGTAGGTCCTCGAGGCAATCTTTATCACGGCAAGCGTCATAAATTTTCATTGTGTGTATACAAACGGGCTCTTTGTCGTGGTTTCTGGTATCCACGATTGGGCCGCTTGCTAGTACCTTCTCAGGCATGGCTAGTACCTCCAATATTATTATTTAGGATTTCCGGCTCATATCGCTCGGCATGCGCTCTGAGCTTTCTGTTTCCTTCAATACCATAATATGCGCCATGCAAAGATAGGTGATTTTTGGCGAAGAAAAAGACTCAAACAAAAAGAACCACTCCGTTATGGAATGGTTCCTTCGTATTAAACAAATTCTAGCTTCCTGAAATACCGACGCCGATGATTCTTGCCCATGGATGACGGCAATTGCCAAAATCTATAACATCAGATGAGATATCTACAACATTATTAAGCAAATCCAGTAAATTACCGCTAATCATTGTCTCAGTTACTGGGAAAGCAATTTTGCCATCCTCTATATAAAAGCTGTTTTTAGCTACGCCTGAGAAATCTCCGTTATCAGATGGCGCACCGCCTGAGAAGCGGCACACTAGCAGACCGCGCTTTACTCCAGCGATTAATTCCTCGTGAGGAATCGTGCCGGGCTCAAGATGACACATATCTCCCATATTTCCAGAGCGTTCATTGCCTGTTTTCTTTGCGCCGTACTGGGATAGCAGGAAGGACTTGAGAACACCCTTTTCAATTATGGTTATATTTTTTGCTCGATAGCCTTCGCCAGTAATATTGTAGCCACAAAGCGATGTATCAAGGGGTTCAGATTTTATGGTAACATTGTCCCCTGCCACCTTTTGCCCTAACTTATCCTTAAGCACAGAAGTTCCGGCGACTAATGAATACTCCCCTAAGAATGAAGAGTTATACATATTTAAAAAATCGTCTAAGCATGGAGGCGAGATAATAATGTCTCCGACAAACTTATCCTTTAAATTCTTTGCCTTTAGCTCGTCAACGCTTTGCATAACCAGCATTCCCAAGCCGCCAAGCTCCCAAAGTGGCTTGTTAAAATCCTTAGACATAGAGTACGAATAGTTAAAAGACGACGTTTTTTCGCCTTCTTTTGCCGAAAACATGAATTGGAAAACGTACTGCCCTTTTTGTTCTGTCAGATAAACGTCGTTTGTGTTACCGATAAAAACCTCTGATTTGCTAAAGCACACCATGCCCTCGGCAAAAACTGTTGGAGCTTTAGATTTGAGTGTATCTAAAAATTCCTGTAAGCGTTGGTACAGCTTTTCATTGTCAGCAGCCTCCAAGCCAGAAGCAAAAGACTCCTGACCTTCTTCCTTCAAGGCAATATCATTTGCTTCGTCACTTTGAGAGGAAACGGCGATTGAGTAAGCGTTTTTTGCCGCTTCAAGTATTTCAGCTTCGTTTAGTTGATTTAGAGAAATGCTGCCTTTTTTGTTATCTTTAATTGCAGTTAAACTTGCTGTGTTATTAAAAACAGTTCTTTTAAGTGAAATGTGATTGCCTTCAATATTAATTTCTTCAGAAGCATTTCTTGATATCGAGCATTGAGCCTTATCAGCACCTTCGGACTTCATTGCTGAAAGAGCTACATTAATAAGCTTTCTCATGTTATTTACCTCCAATGCTGATTTTGCAGCGGATTGCAGGTCCGCCCATGCCCACAGAGGCTCTCTGCTTCTTGCCGCAGAAGCCCGAGGATATCCACTGAATATCATTAGAAACAGCAGTTACAGTTTTTAACATATCAAACGCAACGCCTGAAACCGTTGAATCTAAAATCGCTTTACCAAGCTTGCCATTTTTAATCTCGTAGCCCATTGTTATGCCAAACATAAACTCACTGGTCATATCAGCTTGTCCGTTACTGGGGTGCGAGAGAAGGTAACCGTCCTCAACATCGGCAATCATATCCTCTAGCTTGCTTGTGCCTGGAAGAATACAGGTATTACGCATACGGATAAGAGGTTCGTCACCAAATTCAAAGGCTCTGCCGTTGCCTGTAGGACGTACTCCGTGCCTTTCAGCACTTTCACGATTGTGCATATACCCAACCAGCACGCCGTTTTCAATGAGCTTAGCGTCCTCAGCCTTAACGCCCTCATCGTCAACATATATCGGCACTGGGCAGATTTCGCCGAAAGCTGTGTTTGCATAGTCAACAATAGAAACTAAGTCAGAAGCTACTTTTTTATTCAATAAATCAGCGGCAATTGACCCAATTGACAGTGAATCCGCTTCAACTGTATGACCAACAGCTTCGTGGGCGAGAATACCTGCTAAGTCTGGTGCAAGGATGCACTCCTTTAAGCCAGCCTCTGGATATACCCCTTCACGTTTTTTGCTGACATCCTCATAAAGTTTATCAATTACTGGATAAAGCTTAGACGGGTCGCCAAAAAAGTCCTCAAATTGACCGAGACCGCCATAAGTATTGGCCATCAAGTCAATAGGCGCGCCGTCCTTTTCAAGTGCCATTGACAAATACAAATGCGCTCTGGGTACGTACGTGTAGCTCTCTGAACCATCTGAGGTTACTAAGGTTTTTTCGGAATCGAAGCCGAAAAACATAACCATTCTGCTCATAAGGTTCTTATAATGAGAGGTTATATAATCGTCTAAGGATTTTAAAAAGTCCTGCTTGTCCTGCGGTGAAGCAAAAGGCTTTTTTGTTCTGTAGTCAGAGTTATAAATCCCTGTGGGTTCAGGAAGCATATGACGAGTTTTTTGAAGCCTTGCACCTAAAAAACTTGCATTGTCAACGGCTGCTTTGACCACATCGGAGAGACCGCCGCTAGATTTATCAGGAGATGACGACATTCCCCAGCATCCGTTTTTGTAAACTCTTGCAGACAATCCGCCTGTTTTGCTTGCCGCATTGCCGACAACATTGCCGTTTAGCAGACGAATCATTGTTTGCATGTTGTCATGCACTCTAATTTCGCCGTAATCTGCGCCGCTTAACTGACCTTTGTGCTTAATAAGCTCACTTACGTTCATTTTGAATCCACCTTTTAATTATTTGCGCTTTAGAAATTGGTTTGTCAAATTCATGTCCTTGAAGAAAATCGCAGCCTACATCGCTTAAAATGTTCATAATAGCCTTGCTTTCAACTCCTACCGCACCCACTGTAATACCTGCGATGTGGGCTAAGGTAATCCTTGATGTGACAAATTTACTGGTAAAATTGCTATGCTCCATTGCCAAGATTAGCTCACGGTTTAGCTTTATGGAATCACAAATTTTGTTTCTCAGATACAGTGGCGATGAGCTTCCTGTGCCAAAATCGTCTGTACAGATAGTTACTCCCATTGATTGAAGCTTTTTTAGTTGGCTGGTTTTTCGCAGGTTTTCGCTGACACTCATTGACTCCGAAACCTCTAGCACCAGACGTTTCGCCGGAAATGCATACTCCTCCAGCAATTGCTTTACTTCCTCGGTAAAATCGTGGCTGTGAAGCTGCCTATCGAATAAGTTGATTGAAATCTTTACATCCGCGCCGATTCCTTTGCGAACAAAGTCAGAAAAATCAACAATTGCTCTTTCAAGTGACCAATGTCCAAGCTTTTGCGACAAACCAAGTGTAACGGCATGTTGCAAGAAATCCTCTGGAAAAAAGATTCGACCGTCCTCAAGTTGCCAGCGCAGAAACGCTTCTAATGAAACTAATTCCCCTGTTTTTGCATCAACCACAGGCTGATACAGCAAAAACATATTTGGGCAATTATTTTCGACTTCGTCTTCAATTAGCTTCGCACTTTCATTAATGTTTTTGCCCGAAACATCCTTAATCGAGCTAAACATTACACAGGAGCCCTTGCGCTCCTTTTTCGCCATATACATCGCCAAATCCGCGCTTCTAAGAAGCTCATGAACCGCCTGCCCATCCCCTGGGTAACAGGCTATGCCGATGCTTGCGGTACAGAATTGCTTTTCAGGAGAAGCGTCAACCTCCTTTTGAAGAGTATCCACGATTTGATTAGTCAGTCTAAGCAGCTCTTGAGGAGTGACACCGGGCAACAGCGCAACAAACTCATCACCGCCGTACCTGTAGAGCCGTCCGCTAAGAATAGGGTCAAGCAGGTTTACAAAGCGGAGCAAAACCTTATCTCCAACATCATGTCCATATGCATCGTTGATATACTTAAAGTCATCAATATCAATATTCATAACTGCGCCGCTGAGCTTATCCATATTTTCCATGGCATACTGCAAATCCAGCTCAAACCGTCTGCGGTTATAGATGCCAAGCAAGGCATCGTGATATGCGTTATACTCAATTTGTAATTCTTTTTCTTTTATATCATTAACATCGTTCATGGTAACAATATAAACCTTGCTGCCGTCTACCCATGTGTTAATAACTGCGGTCGCCTTAAACCATTTTCCATTTACCAGAACGGTTTTAGTAACAGCGGTTTGCTGCTCCAGAACTTCATTTCTAAAAAATTGGTCAAATTTCTCTTCCATTTCTTCTTTAACGAACTCAGGGTCATTAGTTATAGATTCCATGATACCAGCAAAATGAGGGCTGTACTGATACTGCTTTTTCAAAGTTTCGAGAAGGACTTGATTATAAAATAGAATCTCCTCAGTTTCAGAATTAATAACACAAACTAAGGAATTTATGCTGCTCAGCAAAGTTTTTAATGCTGATAAATGTGCGTCTATATACATTTTTGTGTTCTTCCACTGCACCGCCTCACCAACGACACGCAATACAGCCGATAACTGCTGAACATCAGCTTGTTTCCACGAAAAGTCCTTGGTAAAAGCACTTACTCCGGCAACACCACGGATAATATCGCCTTCATAAACAGGTAAATGCAATGCTTTTTTCGCGCCAAGACATTTTAAAAAGCCCTCATCGCTTACCATTATGCTGGATTTGTCCACTAAGCTGCCACCAAGAAGAATATCTCTGCTCTGAATTTTCAGGGAATCAGGAATATATCTAATTTCATCACGCTTCCATTCAAACGCAAGCTTATAATCATTTCCGTCTGAAAACTCGTAATAGTACGCTCTTGAAAGGGAAAATGTCTGACCGATGCAAGAAAGAAGTCTATATATAATATTTCCGCCGTCAACGGAGCTGATATCAAACTCATACACAATCTGATTAATCAGCATCTGAATTTTAAGGTCGTTTTGCAGCTCGTCACATTCGTCCGTAGACTTCCGAACTTCCTGCATTAGCTGCATACT
>JAVBKA010000196.1:0-3116 GCA_031546715.1 Oscillospiraceae bacterium
TGTATGCAACCCCTTGATACGGTTCAAAATGACCGTCCTCATATTCGCATGCGATTATTACCCTGTTATCCTGAAGCTCGACCCCTGTCGCGTATAAATATTCTACAGCCTTTTCAATCTGATTAACGGCCAAAATTACCATATAACCGCACCCAATGGGTACGCTATTCGTTCGAGCGTAGTAGCTCGACGAATTGTTAGTTTCTTTAACGGTTTTTCTTACAATAGATGCAGAAAAACCCGCCCGTTTCAGTATTCTTGCATATTTCTGGGCATATGTTACCGAACGGCATACAATCATACAGCCTACCACAAAAAGCACATCCCTTCATATCATTGTATGAAGGGATGTGCCTAAGTGCTATTAATTTATGGGATGTGCAATGTAAATTGGTTTCAATATTGCAATGGGCGCAGACGTTGAATAAGCAATGTAACCGCATGTGCCGCGATTCCTTGTTTTGCACCTGTAAAGCCAAGATTTTCCTCTGTTTTAAACTTGATATTCACTAAGTCGGGGGCAATTTCTAAGACTTCTGCAATGTTTTTCGACATTTGTTCCCTGTAAGGTGATAACTTAGGCTCTTGAGCAATTACTGTTGCATCGATGTTTGAAATCTGATAGCCCTTAGTCAGCTCTCTGACTTCTGCAAGGAGCTTTAAGCTATCTGCGTTTTTATATTTCGCATTGCTGTCAGGAAAATGACCGCCAATGTCCCCAAGACCTGCTGCGCCTAGGAGGGCGTCAATTACAGCGTGAACAAGTACATCCGCGTCGGAATGACCAAGTAAGCCTTTAATGTGGGGTATGTTTACACCGCCGATAATTAGCGGACGTTCCTCGGCGAGGGCGTGAACGTCGTAGCCGTGACCAATTCTCATGGTTTTACGCTCCATTCATTATTGCGTGAGGCTAGAATTGCACTTGCAATAATTAAGTCAGTGGGGGTTGTAATCTTTATATTTGAGTAATCACCTTGGACAACGCTGACCTTTGCGCCTAAAAATTCTACCGCTGAGCAATCATCAGTTAATTGCAGATTTTCCTGTGATGCCTTAGTTAGCGCGCCTTTTATTAGCGAAGGCTCAAAGCACTGAGGGGTTTGAATTTGCACATATTTGCTTCTGTCCACGGTTTTTGATATAAGCCCGTCCTTGCCTAGCTCTTTGAGAGTATCAGTGACCGAAACTCCTGGGGCGGCGGCGTTTTTTCGCAACGCTTCTTTTACAACGGAGGTTATAAGCTCAGGTGTCACACAGGGTCTTGCGCCGTCATGTATCGCCGCAAGCTGGCTTCGTTCGTCCATTTGCATCAAGGCTGCCATTACGGACTCCGTTCTGGTTTGCCCGCCGCGTATGATAGTCTTCACCTTTGCAATATCAAGTGCCTTGCATAGGTCGCCAATATCCAAAATATCCTCTTCGCGAGCGGATATAATAATTTCGGTTATGTCCTCACAGGCTTCAAAGGCAATCAGCGTATGAGCGATAACAGGGTACTGTCCAACCATTGAGAGAATTTTTGGTATGCCCGCCATACGGCTGGATTGACCTGCCGCAGGAATTATTGCGGAAACAAAGGGTTTCGGAACAGTTTTTCGTATTTTGGAAAATATACCCATAAGCTCACCTCGAAGTATGTAATTACCTAAATTAAATCTATGAACAGGCTTGTACAAAAAGAAGTCGGAGATCAGAAAAATCTGACGTCCGACCGCTTTGTCTCAGCTTTACGTGGAAAATGCAGCCGCGTTTTAAAACTTTTGATCCAACGCCACAGGAAAGGTTATGCTAATTGCATTCCTAAATTGATGCGCTCTTCAATTGCTTCATAGCTTGAGCTTTGAGCAAGAACTATTTCCGAAATTAAAATTTGCTTTGCGGAATGGAGCATTTTTCGCTCGCCTGTGGACAGTCCACGTTCTTTTTCGCGAGCCATCAATCCCTTAACAACCTTGCAAACCTCAATTAAATCTCCGCTTTTAATGCGCAGCATGTTTTCACGATATCTGCGATTCCAGTTAGCGGTCATATCAATTTCAATGCCTGAAAGTGATAGAATAATCTCTTCGGCCTTTTCGCTGTCAATAATCGCTCTGACACCAATATCGCCGCTTGTGAGAACAGGTATCATTACCAGCATTCCGCCGATAGGTATTTTCATCACATAGTACTGCCGGCTTGTCCCGTCTACTTTTTGGCTGACAATACTCTCGATGACCCCTGCTCCATGCATTGGGTGAACGATCTTATCTCCAATATCAAACATACTGTGCACCTCCTTGAAAAAAATAAGTATTTTATAACTTTGCATGAAAACGTTGACAATCACACTAATTTATTATATATTGTTTTACCCATTTTTACAAGGCTCAAACTAAAAATATGTCCCAAATATTCATGGGTCTTTTTGTACACAATTAACAAATGAAGCCCTCGGGCAGTTGACAACTATTTTTGCGGCTGTTATAATGGTGTTAGCAGAGAGACGTAAAAGCAAGCGTTTACAGTAGTTTTAAACCTTAAGGAGTTGACGCATTTGAAAAAGCCGTTTATTGTAACTGAAGCAAATGTCGATGAAATTATATCGGCTATGGGCACATTTGTAAGAAGAGTAGTGTTTGGCGCAGGGAAAAAAGGCGTAGTCTGTGGCATGAGCGGCGGTATTGATTGCTGCACAGTTGCAAGAATATGCCAAAAAGCCCAAGTTCCGGTTGCCTTATATATTTTACCTGACGGCGATGCTATGAATAAGTCAACCAGTATGAGTGACGCATTGCTTTTTTGTGAAACCTTTGGTTTTTATTACAAAACTGTAGATATTTCCCCAATGTGTAACGCGTTTGAAGCATCGATTAGCAATTTATCAAAAAATGCTGCAATAAATATTCGTCCAAGAGTGCGCATGACATATCTTTATGCTCAGGCTCAGAATAACGATGCTCTAGTTATCGGAACAGGAAATTACGCAGAACGTATGATGGGATATTTTACAAAATGGGGCGATGGTGCTTGTGACCTCAACCCATTGGCGTTTTTAGCCAAAAGCGAAGTGCGCCTTGTTGCAAAGCATTTAGAAATACCCGAAAATATTATAAGTAAAGCCCCATCGGCAG
>JAVBKA010000133.1:0-4132 GCA_031546715.1 Oscillospiraceae bacterium
CCGCAGCCGTTGCAGAGTTCCTTATCAATTTTTATAATTTTTCGTTTCATTGTGTTCCTCCTTGACTTTATGTCATTATAATACTATACTATTTTTAAAAAGTCAGTTGTTTTTACAACAACAATTATTTTTTAGGACGAAATTTATGGAAAAGCATTTTGAAATTATAAACCAGTGTCCCCTATTTCGCGGCATCACCGATTCTGATTTAAGCACTCTTCTTAAATGCCTCTCTGCATCTGAGCGCAGGTATGTTAAGGGCGATATTGTATTTATGACAGGCGAGCCTGTGACCTCGGTTGGTATTGTACTTTCAGGGGGTGTCCATGTTGTACAAGAGGATTTTTGGGGTAATCGGACGATTCTCGCTAATGTACGACCAAGCGGTTTGTTTGGCGAGGCACATTCCTGCGCCGGGACAGAAAAATTGCCAATCAGCGTTATCGCAGTTGAAAATTCAACTGTCCTGCTAATTGACTTCAAACGCATTATTACGTCCTGCCCTTCTGCTTGCAGCTTTCACACAGGCTTGATTCTTAACATGTTGCGAATTATGGCAAAAAAAAACGTCTTTCTAACGCAAAAGATGGAGCATATTACGCGAAAATCCACCAGAGAAAAGCTGCTGTCATATTTATCAGCGGAAGCTCAGGAGCGAGGAACCAGCAAATTTGAAATCCCCTTCAATCGTCAGGAACTTGCGGATTACCTTGCTGTTGATAGAAGTGCCATGTCCAACGAGCTTTCAAAAATGCAAAACGAAGGACTTCTTTCATATGAGCGAAACAGGTTTAATCTAAAACTGGAGGAAAATTAAGTGTTTATTTGTGCCTCCGAATTTTTTTCTGGGGCATACTATAAAAATGAAAATTTTACATAGGAGGACATTAATGACCAGTATTAAAAGAAGCCGCCAAGCAATAGCAACGTACATCCTTCTGATAACTGCAACCGTAATGATTCTCGTAGTTCAGCTTTTTAAGTGTAATTCCGATAATACCCTTACATGCATATGGGCAATTGTTCAGTATATGTTATTTGTTTTGGCAGTAAATAAGCTTAAAATTGATTTGCCCGCCAGTCTTGAAATTTTGATTTTACTTTTTCTTTTTGCACATGAGATTTTGGGTGATGTTTTCACGTTCTACACACGCTTTAAGTTCTGGGATGATATGCTTCATACTATCAGCGGTTTTTATATAGCTGCAATAGGCTTTGCTTTAATCGACATCATGAACCGATGGGATAAGTATTCGATGGTACTGTCGCCCATTTGCATCGGACTTATAGCCTTTATGTTCTCTGTTGGCTCTGGTGTGGTGTGGGAGTTTGGCGAATATTTTATGGACACATTTTTTCATACAGATATGCAAATGGACTCAGTCGTTCAGCAAATTTCCTCAGTTTTCTTTAATCCTGACGGTGTAAACAAAGCCGTCACTAAGCCGATTAACGATATTGTCGTCAATGGCGACACATGGAATTTCGGCGGCTACATCGATGTAGGTTTAATTGATACCATGCAGGATATGCTGCTCAACTTTTTGGGCGCATTAGTTTTTACATTCCTAGGCATTCGGTATTTAAAAGGCAAAGGTCACTTTGCGGGAAAGTTTATTCCCCGTGTACCCTGTGAAGACAAATAAAGCTTGAGTCTAACCGTTAAATACGCGGAACGCACATTTTGCGTTCCGCGTTTTTCGTACTCCCTTGATATAGAAGACTATATCAGCGGGTAAACTTTTTTTCCAAAAGTAGTATTAACCACCATGCCTGCGCCTAAGTAAACAGCGACAATACCTGCGCATAAGAGTGACCACGCTGGAATGTGCGCCCAGCCCTTGGAAAGTACTTGCAAATCTGTGAGTGCAATAAAGGGCAGTGCTATGTCTAGGAATATAACGACAACGGATAACAGGTTAAATTTTTTGAAAAATGCAGGAGTCCATAAGTACACAACTACAGTTAAGATGCACCAAGCATAACCATCAATTCTGGTGTCCAGAGGTGTGCCAGCGGAAATTGCTTGATATTTTAGCAGCATTTCAATGCCGCTAGTTAGCATGAAGAATGCGCTGAAGAATAAAAAGGTGTTGCCTCCTGCATAATTGCCGCCCTTTAAATCCAGTAATCCAACGATTATTTGGATAACAAAGCCTCCGATTAACCAGCAGCCGACTAATGGCATCGCCGAATGCTCAACTCGTCCAGTTAGTAGCGCAAAAAAACATGCACAAGCAACTGCTAAGGCTACTAGACCTGCCGGTGTGGGGTTAGCCCATTCTTTGACTGTCTTAACTTCTTGTTTTTCCATTTTCATTCTCCTAAATAATAAGTTTTGTATATAAAAAAGGCATCTATTGCAACATTTGCTGCAATAGATGCCTTGAATTGTTTCGGCTTCGCCAATTACAAATCATCTAAAGCAAGCTGTTCACTAAAAAAGGCACTATAAATAAATGGAACTATAAATTCCACTGTAAATTCGTGACTAATTGTGTTTAGCTTGTTTTTCAAGAGCGCACCTCGTTTATAAATTTTTTACAGTATACTAGCAAATGCAAGTTTTGTCAACAGTTTATTCATAATTAGTTGAAATTTTCTCTTAGCATAAAATCTTGCATAAAACGAAGACACCTCAGAAGCGAACTTCTGAGGTGTCTTGTAAAGGTTAGGAATTAGCCTTTAGTTGCCATAAGGGCTTCCATTTGGCGATTAGCTTCAGCAATGACTTCGTCAATGCCGTTAGCTGTTAATTTTGCAAGAAATGCAGGAAGAGCAGTTGCTGGGTCTACTGAACCGGCAAGTAGAGCGTACTGATACTCGTCAACTACATTTGAAAGAGCTGCGTACTGTGTCTGAACAGGCTCTGAATCAAAGGTGAAACCAGCATATGGAACAGCTTCTACATTGTTAAACTCGTTCATAACTTTAACCATGTCAATACCAGCAGGATCATCTACAGTCAGTGGGTACATTGCTAGTTGTCCAAGACCAGCTTTCCATACATTGAATTCAGCTGTCTTCTTTTCTGTGAACTTTACACGTCCGTCAACTAGGTTGTAGTGCAAGTCTTCAACGCCGTATGCAAGTAATGTGTGCAGGTATGGATCGGAGTTTACGAGGTCAAGCAGAGCGACTGCACGCTCTGGGTTTGCAGAGGTAGAAGAAACAGCGTGTAATGCTCCGCGTGAGCCAAGGTTTACCCAGCCTACGTTGGAGTTTTTGATGTCCATTTGGTAGCCGTTTACTGCGCTCTCAGCAACGTTATAACCAGGTGATGCAACGCGGTTGCTGATGAGGTATGCGCCTGTTGTTCTAGCGTTTACCCAAGCGTCATTCATTGGGACAGCAACGTTACAAACTGGGTTGATATAACCCTTTGTAAAATATTCACGTTGTTGAGTTGCATACTTAGCAAAATCCTCAGAAGCGTATCTATTGATGATTGTTGTTTGGGATTTGCCTGGATGTTCTCTATCAATAAGTACTGTGAGCAGACCCTTAGGATCGATAAGGTCAATGTTCATTGCCATACGTGAAAGAACTTCAGTATCGCAGCTAAGTGGATAGAAGTCTTTGCCTTCGCCAGCTTTTGCTTTTTCAAGCAGAGGTCCTAAGTCATAGTAGCTTGTGATTTGGTCAGCAGTAATGCTGTACTTTTCAAGCATAGGCATGTTCAATTCCCAAACATACTGTTGTGCAACTTCTTTGTATGCAGGCATTGCATAGACACCGAAACCAGCAGCGCCATCAACTAAGATACCATCTTTAAGGGCTGAAGGCATTGAGCTGAAGAAGTTAGGAGCAGCTTTAGCAATTAAGTCATTGCTTGGATCGTCCAAACGAATGAATGCGCCTTTTTTAGCTGTTGCAGCATACTCGTTTACATTCCAGTAGCTTGTGAAGAAAATATCCATTGGATCGCTGCCGTTAATAGCCATGGTGACTTTATTATCAAAGTCATCGCCCCAGCCACACCAGATCATCTCAAGTTCAGCATTCAGCTTTTCCTTGAGGTATTTGTTTACTTCGGTCATAACTTCTGTATCGTTGGTTACTGTGTTACCAATGTACATCCAAGTCAGCTTAACTGGCTCAGTAATGTCAATGCCGTTGTACATCATATATG
>JAVBKA010000205.1:0-6665 GCA_031546715.1 Oscillospiraceae bacterium
CCAACGACAAAAAACAACGCAACAATCGCAATTAAGGCATTATAGGACTGCTTCTCCATTATATACCTCCCAGTATGTATTAGACAAAATAACTTGTCCATATAACATATGAGAGGCTGTCCAATAATAGAAGTACTAGAAGTTTAGCTCGTCAGCTCTTTTTGTACAGGTCTTCATGGCGGACTTAATAATGTCATCCCAGTAAAGCTCGTCTAAGTCGTGGAGAGCCGCGGCAGTAGTGCCGCCGGGAACTGCGACTTGCTTAATAAGCTCTTTCGGCGTCTTACCAGATTCAATTAGCAGCTTAGCAGAGCCTTGCATAGCCAGTGCAGCCAGAATCAGTGCAATATCCTTGTCAATCCCCTGTTCAGCGGCGGCATCAGACATAACGTCAAGCATCCTAAAAAAGAAAGCAGGGCTTGAGCCATTTACAGCAATTACGGGATTCATAAGAGATTCATCTAAAAAGCAAACCTCACCTGCGCACTCGAAAAGGCGTTTAGTTTCGGATACGAGGTTGTCAGGTGTTCCGTTTGAGCATGAGATAACTGTTGCGCCTGAGCCGATGGTAATCGGTAAGTTCGGCATAATGCGGATTACATTGCAGGATATTGGAAGATAACTGCGTATATTATCTATTGTGATTCCGGCGGCTATTGAAACAAAACACTTGCCCTCGGACTCTTCGGCAATCTCGCTGAGAACACTGTCAATTTTATCCGGCTTAACTGCAAGAAGAATAAAGTCGGCATCACGTATTGCGTCTTTACTGCTGGAGGCTAGATCAAATTGGTCACTTGGAAAAGCTGCTAGCCGTGCTGAATCAATATCATAAATTCTGCATTTTTCTGGCGAAAAAAAGCCCGACTTTTGAGCTGACTTTACAATTGCGTTTGCCATAACACCTGCACCGATTGAAGCCCACTTGTACAAACCCACACCACATTTCGACAACAAAGAATTAGTATACATAACTTCCACCCCATAACTATAACTCATTATGTGAAATTAATCAATATTTAATTGCAGTTTAGCACATTTTCGTGCAAAACAACTAAATATTATGTCAACAGAATTATGTCAACTGCGTAAACTGTCAACAAAGTTGATAAAAATTCCACACAAAACGCAAGATTTTGTATGGAAACTTTTTGATTTTCAATATGTAGATTTCGTTTTTTTTCTTTATTTAACTAATTAGGATTAATTTCGACAGCTTTTAGTAAAATTGCACATTCGAGCCTTTTTTTCTCCAACTCACAACCGATGGAATATGCCTTCTCAATGTGACCTTCTGCCGTTAAATTTGACGCATGGCAGCCCCCACTGCAATAAAACCTCGCCCAGCACAGTTTGCATTCGCTCTTAGTGTCGATGTTTAACGAGCCGAAATACTTAGATTTCTCTTCATCAAAGCTACCGTCAAGCACACTTCCAAGCTTGTAGTTTTCCAATCCCACAAACTGATGGCATGGGTACACATCGCCTTGAGGTGTTATGGCGGCATACTCATAACCTGCACCGCAGCCCCGCACTCGCTTATATATACAAGGACCTTGCTCTAAATCTACAGCAAAATGGAAGAAGCTGAAATCCGTTCCTTTAAGAACCTTTTCTGTTAAACGCTCGTATTCATTGAATAAAAACGGCAAATGCTCGGGCTTGATTGCCAGCGGATTGTCATTTCCAAGCACTACAGGCTCAAGAGACAAATTCTCAAAGCCTTCCTTGTCCATTGCTTCGATATCGCTGACAAAATCTAAGTTTTTCGCGGTAAATGTTCCACGGATAAAATAGTCCTTGTCTCTGTCCTTAATAAGTGCCTTGTACTTAGGCACAATATGGCGGTACGAGCCTTGACCTGACACGGTTTTTCTGTGAAAATCGTTGACCGCTTCTCTGCCGTCAAGGGACAGCACCACGTTATCCATGTTCTCATTAATGTATGCATTAATTTCGTCATTTAGAAGCAAGCCGTTTGTGGTTATGGTAAATCTGAATCGTTTATTAGGGGCTGTCTCACGAGCGTAGTCAACAACGGCTTTTACTGTTTCAAAAGCCATAAGTGGCTCTCCGCCAAAGAAATCTATCTCTAAATTGTTTCTGCTGCCGCACCGTGCTAAAAGATAGTCAACTGCTTTTTTACCTACTTCAGGCGACATAATTCCTCTGGTCATACCAAAATCACCTGTTGACGCAAAGCAGTAAGAGCAGCGCAGATTGCAGTCATGGGCAACGTGTAGGCATATCGCCTTTATCACCGTTTTCCCAGGAGCGGTAGGCACAGGAGTGTCCTCAGAAAACAATAGTCCACTACTGTACAGCTCGTATATCTCAGACCATGCCTCTAGCTCTGCGTCACTGCAAGTAAATGGCGGTTTTTCCGTCATTGGAGGAACTACCTTACCGAGCAAATCATATGTAAGCTCGTCAACCTCGTGGACAGCTCCGCTTGCAACGTCAAGGACTATGAATCTGCCTAGCATCGTATATTTATGAATCATTTTGACCACCTTTTTTTACACAA
This sequence comes from Oscillospiraceae bacterium, assembly GCA_031546715.1. GTDB lineage: Bacteria > Bacillota > Clostridia > Oscillospirales > UBA929 > JAVBKA01. The sequence goes on from JAVBKA010000205.1 coordinate 2,528, forward strand.
AAATGCGAAGCGTCGGTGTAGCAAATCTGCAAACACTTCTGCTCCGCAATTAACTATTTGCTATGTTGTTATGAAATAGGTAAGCGCGAATCAAGCCGAAATAGTAATAGGTACTACTGAGCAAGTACTGGCTTGCGAGTTTTTGACTGACGGCTCTCGCACTTTTGGTTTGCAACAGTGCAAGAAGTTTTGCAGGCAGATTGGCAAGAGGTTTGGCACTCGCCGCAGCCGCCGTTTTCAGCACTCTGCTTTAAAGTTGCCTTATTAATAGTTTTAATATGCTTCATAAAATCACCCTTTCGTGATTGAGGTTGAAAAGCCTGAATAGAAAAGCAATTGTAATGGGAACTGGATTACTTTCTGCGGTGTTTCTTTTTGAGCAGAAACGGAAACACACCGCATACACCTGCTAAAATATTAGTAATCATTAAAGCTGGAACAGGTCCCGCCGGTGGAAACGAGAAAATAAGGCTGACGAAAAACAAAACCATAAAGGATATTAATCCAACAGCAAGCCCTACAATTAAGTAATTAGCTCCAACGCTGCGACCGGTTAGTAAACTGCCAATAAAAATGCCGATAAAGTTGGAAATAATAACAGCAGGTAGCAGTTTTTCCGGAATAGTGCCCGAAACTATGAGTGATGAGGCAATAGCCACTAAAACAATGGTTAGACCCAGACCCACAGCCACGCCAATTAGTACGCTAATTATGGTTTGCTTTCCAAAGCTCTTTTCGGTTTCCTTATGTCGCATAAAAATCCTCCATTCATGGACGCCTTACGGCGAGCAATCTAGAGAAAATATATGCAAGCTTTGGTAGAGCTAGTACATTTCAAGCTTACTAATTAGAAATCTTTTCCTTGCGAGTAGAAATCGCACCCTTAACAAAGGTAATGCGTGTTTTTTCGCCTGTTTCGACGACGACACAATCATCCTTGATCTGAACAACCTTGCCGATAATACCGCTGGTCATTGTAACCTCATCACCGACAACAAGCTCGTCACGCAATTTTTGTGCTTGTTTCTTGCGCTTGCTCTCTGGTCTGATAATAAGAAAATACATTAATACAATGACGGGAACAAAAAACAGAAGCTGGCTAAGGATAGCCATAATTCCGCCGCCTTCTGGTACTTCAGCTCCGGCAGTAGCTTCTGCTAGTGCAAACATAAACTCATTCACTATTTTCACCTCCTAATTGGGGTATACTTAATTAGCAAAACATATAGCGTTTTGTAATTAGGACAAACTACATGCAATTATACATTTAATAAATACATAATGCAAGCAAAATTTTGTCGAGTTTCCTTTTATTACAGATTGCGTCAATTTTCTCTTTTTTACTTATACATCACAAAGCTGATTCTTTTTTAATAAAACTTTGCGCAGATTTTAGCATAAGCCGTTTTGTTCCAACAGTGTCAAATGCGATTTCCACTAGTGCGTCGCCGCCCATAGGTGTCAGAGAAACCACCATTCCCCTGCCAAAGGATTTATGGCTAACCATCTCTCCCTTGCTAAGAGATAGCAAATCTGCGTTTTTAGCCCCGCCACTGCTGACAGGGGTACTGCTAAAGAGCTTACTTTGGGGAGACGGCGCAGCTTTAACCGAGGGATACCCCTGAGACGGCGCACTTCCAACTGCAAACCGTTGAGTTGCCGTAACGTCTGAGATACGTTCTCGCGGTGATTGGCTTGGAAGCTCATATGCAAGCTTCATTTCCTTCACAAACCGCGAAACCTGAGAAGAGCTTGTTTTGCCGTACAGCATCCTCTCTCTTGCGCAGGTAATGTGAAGCTTTTCTCTTGCACGAGTAACGGCGACATAACAAAGTCTGCGTTCTTCCTCTACCTCGGACTCCTCTGCCATACTTTGAGCCCCTGGTAAAATGTTTTCTTCAACGCCTACTACGAAAACCACTGGAAACTCAAGCCCCTTTGCGCTGTGAATAGTCATCATGACACAGGCGTCGGCTTCTTCGTCAAATCTATCAATGTCTGTAAATAACGAAACTTCGTCTAAAAAGCCTGAAAGTGTGGGCGATACTTCCATATTCTGCTCAAATTCAGCTATATTTGACTTTAACTCCATCATGTTCTCAATTCGCCCTTGCGCGTCAATATCCTTGCTTTCAGCGTATTGGGCGAAGTATCCGGTGTTTCTGACAACCATGTCATAAAACTCAGAAAGTTTTATGGGGGTTTCTTCGTCTTGGAGCGCGGCGATAAAGGTTTCAATCATAAATGTAAAGCCTTCTAAAGCTTTGGCTTTTTTTCCAAGCTCAGGATACTCTCTTGCGTGCTTCATCACTTCAAACATTGAAGTGCCGTCTCTTGTAGCGAGAGCTTGAACCACTGAGATAGTTTTGTCGCCGATGTCTCTGGCTGGATTGTTGACTATTCGCATAAGTCTAAGGTCGTCCGACGGGTTATTTATAACCTGTAAATATGCAAGCATGTCCTTAACCTCAGCACGGTCAAAAAAGCGAACGCCTCCCAGAATACGGTACGGGACGCCGCATAGTTTTAGAGCATGTTCTAGGGTTCTTGACAGGGAGTTCATACGGTACAGCATACAAAAATCCTTGAACTTCCTGCCTGCCCGCACACCCTCCATAATGGTGTCTGCAACGTAACGCGCCTCATCAGATTCAGAATACCCCGCATAAAATGCGACATTTTCCCCTTGGGAATTGCCTGTCCATAGTGTTTTGCCTTTTCTGCCTCGATTGTTAGAAATTACCTGATTTGCAGCGGCTAAAATGTTGCCAGTACTGCGATAATTCTGCTCAAGCCTAATTGTATGCGCGCCTTTGAACTGTTTCTCAAAATTTAAGATATTCTCAATTGTCGCCCCGCGGAATTTGTAAATACTCTGGTCGTCGTCACCCACTACGCACAGGTTTTGATGCTTCGCAGACAGCATTGCAACCAGCTCATACTGTAAGGTATTGGTGTCCTGATACTCGTCAACGAGGACATATGAAAACTTTTTCTGGTAGAATTCAAGAACCTCTGGACATTCCTTAAACAGCTTGACTGTGAGCATGATAATGTCGTCAAAGTCCACCGCATTGGATTCTTGCAGCTTTTTTTGATAGTCGGCATAACAGACAGCCACACGTTCAAGCATGTAATCTCTGCCGACCTTAACCGCAAATTCTTGAGGAGAAAGCTGAGCGTCCTTTGCCTTGCTTATTGCGGAAAGAATCATTTTCGGAGGAAAATGCTTATCGTCAAGGTTGCGAGCCTTCAAAATTTCTTTTACAACACGCTTACAGTCGTCCATGTCGTAAATTGTAAAGGATTTTGTATATGATGCTTTCGGCAGCTTTTCAATGTCCATTCTAAGGAAGCGAACACAGCAGGAATGGAAGGTTGACGCCCAAACGTCTAAGCCGTCCTTGCCTAGTCGTTTATGTAAGCGTTCTTTCATTTCCCCAGCCGCTTTATTTGTAAAGGTAATGGCAAGAATCGCCCAAGGGCGAGTTCCCTGTGCAATTATTTGCGCGATGCGTTCCGTAAGTACTGTAGTTTTTCCGCTACCTGCACCTGCAAGAACCAGTAATGGGCCTTCGGTATGCATTACCGCTTCTCTTTGCTGCTCGTTTAATTTGCTTAAATCTCTATTCAATGATGCACCTCTATTATAAAATTCCTAAGATATATCGCATAATGTATGTAAGCTTTTTGCCCTTAACATACTCCACCAAGCGTTCAGCATTCAGCAATGCGAGCCTAAACTCGTCTGAATCCTCCTTGGTTGGAGCTTGGTTGCCGTAAACCACCTTATAATATACTGCTTCTCCTCGTTCTAAGGAGGCAAACTGGTCTGCATACTGCTCGTCAATGCGTCTGCCAAACTCAACAAAGGTTTCGTAGGGTAGCTTTTTTGCGCCGATGTGTTTTAAAAACTTAAGCAATGAATGCTGAAGCTTTATAATATCTTTCTTATCGAACACTGGCGTGTTTAGGTAGAACACAAAGCGTTGATAACGTTTGTTTAAGTAAAGCATCCAAAGCCTAAACAGCACAATAACTACAATAAAAATAAAGAGCGGTAGGAATTTACGTAACGCCTTTAAAAATTCTGTCCAATCCAAATTATTATTAGCTTCGGGCGCATTTGAGCTTTCTT
>JAVBKA010000016.1:0-12344 GCA_031546715.1 Oscillospiraceae bacterium
CGCCTTGTAACAAGCGCAAAGCAGGCTCTTAACGCTATCGCTAATAAAATTCCGGATCTCATTCTGCTTGATATTACAATGCCGGATGTTGACGGATATGCCCTTTGCCGTGACCTTAAAAGTAACCCATCGTATGCCAATGTTCCCGTCATTTTTATTAGTGCGCTTACTGATACGATAGATAAAGTGAAGGCTTTTCAGGTTGGCGGAGTGGATTATGTTGCGAAGCCGTTCCAAACCGAGGAAGTATTAATGCGTATTGAAACTCACTTGAAAATTGGTTTTTTGCTTTCTCAAAATGTAAAGCTGACCCATCTTTCGTCAATGGATGATTTGACCGCAGTTTACAATAGGAGATGCTTGGTTCAGTATGCCGAAAAACAAATTGAGACTGCACAAAGCTCTGCGCAATCATTTTTTCTGGCATTAATTGATATTGACCTTTTTAAAAGAGTAAACAATTGCTTTGGACATCAATATGGAAACACTGTTTTAAAGCAGATATCCTCAGTAATCAAAAACAGCCTCACTAATGAGCAAGTTTTTGGAAGATACGGCGGCGATGAGTTTCTTATCATTTTGCCTAATACCAACCAAATACAGACACGCACCCTACTTGACAAAGTTTTTTCAAATGTATCTTTGATAGAATGGGAAAAGGCGCAAATTATTACGCTTTCTTGCGGCGTGCAAGAATACGAATATGGTGACACCTTTGACACCTTAATTGAAAAAGCGGACAGAAAACTATACATTGCTAAAGAAAACGGACGAAATCGCATTCAATTTTAGTATGTTTTTTGACGTGTGATACTACTGACATAATTTTAGTTATAAGGAGATCTGAGTGTGAATTTGCCTTTTGAATTTCTTAACAAAGCTTTTGATGTACTGGAGTCAGGAGTAATTATATACGAATCAATGAAAGACGAATGCGGCAAAATCATAAATTTTGCTGCATTATTTAAGAATAACGAGGCTTGCCGAATTACCGGGAATACTCGCGAGATAGGCAATGTAAATACACTTTATGATTTATTTGATAGTAAATCTGCTGCTGATTTCGTTGAGATATTTAAGAAAGTTCTCTATACGGGAAAAACCACAAATGTACGTATGCATTTTAATTCCGAAGAAAACTGTGATAAATGCCTGCTCTACGATATTGAGATATCAAAATTTGAAGATGGCATTATGACCATCATGCATCATAATGCAAAGCCTATGAATGGCGTTCTTGGAATCGAATGCTGTCTTAAGTTGCATGCAAACCATTCAGAAAACATGGTGTTTTCGCTCGACGCTAATTTTGATTTTTGCAGCTTTAATGAGAAATGGCTCTCTTTTAGAGGTACAAATTTCAGCGAAGAGGTTAAAAGAAGTCCCAAGGATTTTATTCATCCGGAGGATTTAGATGGTTATTTTTCTAACCTAACTACAGATAAATATCATAACGAGCCAAGTCTGTTTGAATTTAGAGTGCTAGACGCTCATAACAAATACAAGTGGGTTAGCTGTATTGCTATACCAAAGTGCTCGGTTAACGTAACTTTTGTTGGATATATATTATACTGCACAGACATTACAGAAGAAAAGCAGGTTAATGAACAAAACTTTGCTGCGATTTTCTCAACACCTGATGCAGGAATCATAATAAAAAATGCTGACAATATTATTGTAGACTGGAATGTTGGGGCACAAAACATTCTTGGATACAGCCGTGAAGAAATGCTTGGTAAGCCAAATTCATCCTTTGCGCTGCCTAAAGACTATGTAAATATAGAAACGTTGAATCAAATGATGCTTAGAGGCGAGCATATTTCTCATCAAGAGGTCGTTCGGCTACATAAGGATGGAAGCCTTGTTGATTGTTCGGTTTCTTACTCTCCGATTATTAATAAAGAGTCAAAATTAGTTGGCTCAGTTTCGATTTTTCATGATATTACTGACAAAAAAATTGCAGAAAGAAAGATTCAAAACTTATCTGTTATTATTTCTAGCTCTGATGTTGGCATCCTTGTAAAAGATAAAAACGGATTAATTACGGACTGGAATATTGGTGGCAAAAACATTTTAGGTTACGATTTTTCAGAAATTGTTGGAAAAACTACTCATATCGCTGCGTATCCCGAACAATATGCCGAAATTGACGCTATTCAAGAGAAGTTAGCTAATGGAGTACATATTCCGCATATTGAAATCATCAGACGTCATAAAGACGGCAGACAAGTTGACTGTGCGGCGTCATATACTCCAACTTATGATGATGATTTAAACTTTTCTGGGTCAATAACCATTTTTCAAAATATTACTAATCAGAAAGCTACCGAGAGAAGAAACAGGGAGCTTTATAATACTCTTTCAAATTTCTTTGAAAATATAGCTAGTGCAGTATCTATATTTGAAATTGTCCGTAAAGGGGACGGCAATGAAGATTTGAAATTTGTTACTGGCAATAAATTATTTGCAGAATTCGTTGACATGCCGTATGACACTCTTATCGGTAAGTCATACTCAGAAATTCTGCCGTTTAACCACGCCTTGTTGCCTAATTATATCTCGATTGCACGGACAGGCGCATCTCATTCTTATGAAAGATATGACAGCGTGTTTAAAAGACATCTTCATGTTGCGTCATTCTCTCCTACATTTGGGCAAGTCGCGATAATTAAAACAGACAGAACCGCCTTAGTTGAGGCGGAAATGGCGTTAATGGAGCAAGCAGATGACTTAAAAATGGTGTTTTCATCTATTACCTCTGGCTTTTGTTTGTGCAAGGTAATCAGAAATGAGCATGGAGAAGCCATTGATGTGTTTTTTGAAATGGTAAACACTGCATATGAATTAATGGAAAACTATACACCCTCATCATTGCAGGGTAAAAAGCTGTCAGAAGTCAGCCATGATAACAATAATCCTTTTTTAGAGTTATATGACGAGATAGTTAAAAACCAAAGCAATAAAGTGTTCCAAAAGTATATTCGTGACCTTAATATCACATTGGAAGCTGTTTGTTCATCTCCTAAAAAAGACTTCTTTATTTGCGTAGAAAACGATATAACTGAACGGATAAAGGCGGAAGCAGAATTACAAAAAGCATACTTAGATACAGAATCGATATTAGCCGAGGTTGACGCACCAATTTGTGTAATTAGTAAACAAGATAGTGTTGTTTTAAGTGTAAACGCCGCGTTTTGTAATTTATGTTCAATTGAGAACTATATGCGCAACGTGGATACGAAGATAGCGTCGTTCTATCAGTCGTTAGAATCGTACGACGGCATGGCTGCAAACATTCATAACTTGGTTACAAAGCAAAAAAATGTTTACAAACTGATAAAATTAAACGGTGATGTAATTGATGTTGAAGTGTTTGCCCGCCCCATAACCTACAAAGAGCAAGATGCTATTGCAATTCACTGTGTTGACTTAACGGAACAAAAAATGCAAGAAAAGGTGCTTCAACAAGCGGCGTTAGCAGCAGAAGACGCATCAAAATTGAAGTCAGCTTTTATTGCAAATATGAGCCATGAGATACGGACGCCTATGAATGGCGTTATTGGTTTTACGGAGCTTGCCTTAGACGATAGCACTATTTCGGACAGAAGCAGAGATTATTTGAATAAAATAAAAATGAGTGCTAATGGTTTGCTTGAAATTATTAACGATATTCTGGATATTTCTAAAATTGAAGCAGGCAAAATGGATTTGGAAAAAACCACATTTACGCTGCATGATATTCTGCATCATTGCGAAACAATATGCGGGCCGAAGGCTTCTGAAAAAGGCATCATGTTATATCTGTATTCCGAGCCTGAGATTGGCAAAAGGCTTTTAGGTGACCCTACCAAACTTCGTCAAACCTTGCTAAACCTGCTGACAAACGCAGTTAAATTTACACATACAGGCGTAGTTAAATTAATGGCTGTTGTTGAATCGACGACAGAACACACCACGACAATACGTTTTGAAGTAAAAGATAGCGGAATTGGTATTTCAAAAGAGCAGATTTCCCGTATTTTTGATCCGTTCATCCAAGCTGATAACAGCACTACCCGCAATTTTGGTGGCACAGGGCTAGGGCTTCCGATTACTAAAAGCTTAATATCGCTTATGGGTGGCAATTTAGAAGTTGAGAGCATGGTTGGGTTAGGAAGTAAATTCAGCTTTACCTTAACCTTTGAAACAACGGACGAACCTGCTGTACTCGCTCATGTTGACGAGGTTTCATTAGCTCCGGCAAAAAAACCCATATTCAAGGGCGATGTTTTAGTATGCGAAGATAACACATACAATCAGCAGGTTATTTTTGAGCATCTTACCAGAGCCGGACTGTCTGTAACGATTGCATCAGACGGGAAAATTGGGGTAGACATGGTCTACAACCGAATATTGACAGGCAATCCATTTGATATTATTTTCATGGATATACATATGCCTATTATGGACGGACTGGAAGCGACAAATAAGCTTTCGGAACTTGGCAACTTATCTCCTATAATAGCGTTAACCGCTAATACTATGGCGAAGGATAAGGAAAAATATCTAAACCAAGGCATGTCCGATTATATTGGCAAACCGTTTAGCGCGCCTCAGCTTTGGGCATGTTTGTTGAAATACTTGAAACCTATAGAGTTTTTACCATTAACCGCAAGCAAACAAAACGATTCAATTATTAATGATTTCAGTCCCAAGCGTTACACAATTAATAGAGCACTCGGTCTTGAAAGAGCTGCGTATGATGAAAAATTATACAACCAGTTACTACAAAGCTTTAGAAAATCCTTTGATGGCGCAATTGAAAACATAAAAAACGAAGTTCGTTCAGGGAACAAAAAGAAAGCTCATTTTTTAACTCACAATCTTAAAAGCGGCGCAGGAACAATTGGAGCAACCGAGCTTGCTGATGCGGCGTATGCTATTGAGCGTTCGCTTGCAGGCAGGGAAGTAATGTATACTGATGACCAGATTGAATTCCTTGAGCATTGCCTGAGCAATGTAATGGATGAACTACCTCCGATTGAGAAAGAGCAGGCGAGAAGTTTTGATGCCGCGGCGACATTGGATATTGATAAGGCGGCGCAGTTAATCGAAAGGCTAGACCCTTTGTTAGAATCCTTTGACGCTGAAAGCTTGGAGCTATTAGACGAAGTAAATTCAACGCTTTATCCAATCGGCGAAGAATATTCTAAATTGGTGGAGCAAATGGAGAGCTGTAATTTTGAAATGGCGTATGAAACTTTGAACAAGATTAAGAAAATACTTCGTGAAAAATATCAGATATCTAAATAAATAAGCGTTTGTAGATGGATAAGTATTACAACACGCGTTTAAAGTAATGACATGCGCTGAAGGAGGTTGTTTTATGCGTAGATGTTTTTCCAAAGTGGCATTGTTTATATTCGTAGCTTTGTTGTTTACTCAGAATGTGGCTTTTGCACAACAGCAGGAAAATAAGACAATGCTTGTGGCGGTTTCTAACAGCTCTGTTATTGTGATTGACAGAGTTCTTTATACAGCATTAAAGCGACTTGGCTACGACCCCGTTATTGAGCGTATGGAAACAAAAACGGCAATTAACTCTGTCATTGTTGGTGACAAATACATACTTGGGGCAATTTCCGGCATGGAAGAGGATAGTCCGAATTTAATCCGTGTGCCCGAGGTTGTTACGAAGAGCCAATGTATGGTGTATGTTAAAAAAGACAGTGATGCGGTTATTAATTCTTGGAGCGATACCCGAAATCTAAGGATTGCGTATAACTCAAACCAAATCTATATTGAAAACAAGCTTCAAAAACATTGTGACAATCCTGTAAAATTTAATACTCCCGAAAGAGCATTGGATGCACTTAAGAACAATGAAGCAGATGCAGTAGTTCTATTAGAATACGATTATGCCGACAATATTTCACCAAAGGGAGTTGTAAAAACAAAAGGAATTGATACTCTGGATGCGTATTCCTACATAAATAGTGAGTATGCGCACTTGGTTCCCGAGCTTTCAAGCGAATACAGCAAAATGAGACTGGACGGGACGCTGGATAAAATTAAAAACCAGCAGCCGCTTGAAGCACAAAAGGAAAAAATTGTGATGCATATCTCGTCCTACAATTCTGACATGACATGGGAAAATCAACTAATTCAGGGTGCAAATGATGTTTTTAAAGACCATGGCGAAATTACGTATATTAACGTACCCCTTAACACAAGACGACAGCAAGGCGATGAGCTGGATAAAAATATCGCAAAAGATTATCTTTGCGATAGCCTCTTAGAAAAAATACCTGACGTGGTGATTGTTTCGGACAATAACGCACTTAGCTTTGTTTCCGCCAATTATTCGACGCTATTTGTGAACATTCCCATTGTTTTTTGCGGAATAAATGGGTTTGATAGTTCACTCTTGGACGGATTGGGCACAAATGCCACAGGTATTGAAGAATTTGTTTCTGCAAAAGACACTATTGAAGAGATGCTTAAAATATATCCGTCAACGAAAAGGGTTTTCATTTTCAATGATTATTCCGTATCTGGTCAGAAAATTAGGGAATCTATTGTTAAAGATTTGGAAGATTTCCAGGGAAATGTTTCATTTGAGTATAATGAAGATATTCCTATTTCACAGTTAGAACACAAACTAAGTTCGTTTGACGACAATACGCTTGTATTGCTTGGTACTTATTATACTGACAAAAACAATGATTATTTTTCCGAACAGGACATTTCACAAATGATCCTAAACGGCAACAATAATGCATGGTTTACGCTATACCCCGGCACATTTGGACTTGGTGCCTTGGGCGGTAAAATTACCAACAGCTATAATCATGGAGCTGCGGCTGCAAAAATGGCTCTTGAAATTTTAAGCGGAACGCCGCCGAGCAATATACCTATAATTACCAGTCCTGATGGCATAAATCAATGGATGTTCGACCATAAAGTATCTGACAGATACTATATTAGCGACTGGCTATTTCCTAGCGAAAGCGTGTTTATTAACAAGAAACTACCGATTTATGAAACTGACCCTGTTTTAGTTGCAATAGTTGTAAGTATAATTCTATTAATTCTTATTGTTGCTGGCATTTTAGGTGCATTTTTTATTGTAACAAAAAGGCGTAATGCAGAACTGATTTTGATTCAGAAAAATCTGCATACGGCAGAGGAGCTTCTGGAAAAAGACTTAATTATTAAGGAAATTAAAAACAGACTTGAAAAATCTATTGGAAGCGCGCCCATTGGATATGCTGTTACAATAGAAGGCGTAGTTATAGAAAAAAATAGCTACGTGGATAACGTCTTTGGCATTAAAAATAATCAACAAATAAGAGAACTTTACCCTGACCCTTTAGTGCGCGATGAGATACAGCGGGAGCTTGAGGCTGGCAAGATAATTAGTGGTAGAATTGTGTATTTAAAGACTTTAAGCGGAGAAATACAGCGTTTTCAGTTAAGCTTTAACTCTGTGGAATTTTCGGGTAAAACCGCATTCATTACATGGCTTGTGTGCGTTGAAGAGGTGGAGGCGCAAAAAGATGCACTAAGCCTTACTGAAAAAGATTTGCAAAAAATTGTAGATACCCTTCCTATTCCAATGCTGATTGTAGATAAGGCTAACCATGACATACTGTATGTCAATAATGCCTCGTCATATATGTTCCCACATACTGATAAAGAGGCAGAGCCTTCCCATAAACTGACAAGCTTTGTTGAACTATACAGCCAGCAAAAAGAACTACAATACAACAACGTTAGCTTTGAAATTGCACATCAAGCTCATGAAAATGTGGATTTATTAGTTTCAGCCAGCGAAATAGTTTATAAAAATGATGACAGTATTATTTTTATATGCCAAAATATTTCGGCGCAAAAAAAGCAGGCTGAGCATCTCTCAAAGGCGGCAGAAAAAGAGCGGGAAGCTAACCAAATGAAGAGCATATTCCTTGCAAACATGAGCCATGAAATAAGAACCCCAATGAATGCAATTATTGGCTTTTCGCAGATATTAATTTCTGATAAAGCTCTGGGTAACAAGCAAAAGGAATTTATTCACTCAATTAACAGAAGCGGCGAGCATTTGCTTACACTTATTAATGACGTATTAGAAATGTCGAAAATAGAAGCCGGAAGTATCTCATTTAATCCTTCAACGATAGACATGTATGACATGATTTCGGAAATTAAGAGTATGTTTATGCTGCGAACTAACGCGAAAAGCATTTTATTCCTGACAGAATATGATGATTTGCCACGATACATATTTTCCGATGAGAGCAAAATAAGGCAAATTATCATTAATTTGCTCGGCAATGCGGTAAAATTTACAAGCACTGGCGGACTTTCCTGGAAATTGAGATGCATTGATTTAGATGAAAAGAAACTACTGGTTATGGAAATTTCTGATACAGGCGTAGGAATCAACTCTGAGGAACTGGAGCATATTTTTGAACCATTTAAGCAAAGCGAGAGCGGCAAGCATATTGGCGGAACTGGACTTGGTCTATCGATAAGCAGAGAGCTTGCACGATTTATCGGAGGAGACATAAGCGCCCATAGTGAGGTTGGGGTAGGGACGACCTTTAAAGTGGAGCTTCCAATCGAAGTCAGCAAAGATTACGGCGTCGTTGAAATGGAAACAGACCAAATTGTCGTTTCTATCGCTAACAGTAAAAGCCCCAGACTTCTTGTTGTTGATGATACGGAGGATAATATAGAGGTGCTTCGAGAAATGCTTCAACCCGTCGGATTTACGGTTATTGAGGCAAGAAATGGTCATGAGGCAATTGAGATTTACTTAAACGAACCGATAGAATTAATATTGATGGATATGCGTATGCCTGTAATGGATGGATATGAGGCGTCAACTAAGATACGCGAGGATAAAGTGCGTCCGTATATTCCAATTATTGCTTTAACAGCCAGCGCATTTGAAGAAGACAAAAATCGTATTTATTCCATCGGAATTGACGATTATATTAGAAAGCCGTTTCAAAGGAAAAATCTTTTCAATGCAATAAAGAAGTATCTTGATATTGAGTATATTTACGAGGACGGTGTTGTATATCATGCTGTCGTCAAGGATTCGGATATGAGCTTTGCCGCAGTGCCCGTTGAGCTATCCGAGAACTTGGCAGAAGCCGTAAATACCGCAGATTTTAATGAAGCGCTTGAGGTTTTAGATCAAATGCGTGAGTTTTTAAGTGCTGGTGAGTGTAACCTGATTAAATCATTGATTGATACGTTCCAGTATGAGAAGGTTTTTGAAATTCTTAATCGTACGTTGTCAAGTGATGGCTAAGGGATTTTGCTGTTTTGTAGATTTTGGGCAACTACAGCTTCGCATCCAGTGAGGGAATTACAAAATTTTAATCTCTGTGATTGGAGTAGTGAATATGAAAAAAAAGAGTATTACATTGACACTTATCAAAAACACTTTTCTGTCTAGCGTGACCATAATTGCGGTATTTATATTATTCACGCTCTTTAGTCTGAATAATATCGGAAAATCTCGATTAGAACAGCAGGAGACAACGCTGAGAAACAATTTTGACCTCATGATTAAAAGACAGATTCAATCTGCAATCAGTATACTAGAAACCTATAATCAAATGGTTTTAGACGGTGAGCTTAGAAAGGACGAAGCTATCGCTCAAGCTACAAATATTGTTCGCAATATGGACTATGGTGATGGTAATTATTACTTTGTATATAATTCAGAAGGCGTTATTATAATCGACAGAGGCTCTGAGTTAGAGGGCGGCAACGAATACGACTTTGTCGATATGAAAGGTAATTACTATGCCCGTGATTTAATAAACAACGGTAAAAAGCCGGATGGCGGGTTTTCTGAGTACTACTTTTCAAAACCGAACTCCAGCGAGCCTAAAGCAAAACGCAGTTATAGCAGGTACTTTGAGCCGTTTGATTGGGTAATCGGAACAGGCAACTACATTGAAGATATCAATGCAATTTTTGTCGATACAGATACAGTTGACACTATTAAAAGCCAAAATAATAGCATGATATTCCTTATGATTGCCATAGGTGTTTTTGTACTTTTTATTTCTGTTTTGCTATCATTAAGGACATCAAGAGCATTAAATGAAGCACAAAAAAACCTGCATTCGGCTGAGGAGCTTTTGGAGCGAGATTTAATGATTAAGGAAATTAAGAATAGACTTGAAAAGTCTATAGGTAGCGCACCAATTGGGTATGCAGTTACAATAGACGGCAAGCTTTTAGAAGAAAACAGTTACATGGACGAAATATTTAATATTCAGGTTAATCAGCCCGTAAGAGAGGTTCACCTTGACCCATTGGAAAGCGATGGAATTCAAGAGGAAATTGCATGCGGAAAGTTAATCAAAGAGCGAACTGTTTATTTAAAAACATTGAGTGGGGATGTACAGCGTTTTCAGCTTAATATGAACTTCGTAGAGTATAACAATAAAACTGCTGCAATTACATGGCTTGTGTCTATTGAAGAGGTTGAGGCTCAAAAGGATGCGTTACGTATCGCAGAAAAGGGCTTGCAAAAAATTGTTGACACGCTACCTATTCCATTGTTGATTGTTGATAAAGCTACACATGACATCCTATATGCAAATAATGCTTCATCGTATCTTTTTCCACTAAAAGAAGCAGGGACTGCGGCTTCGCACAAATTGACAAGCTTTGTTGAGCTGTACAGGCAGCAAAAAGAAACGCTGGACAATAATGTTAGCTTTGAAATTTCGTATACTGCTCAAGAAGAAGTGGATTTGCTAGTCTCAGCCAGCGAAATTGTTTATAAAAATGAAGACAGTGTAATATTTATATGTCAAAACATATCGTCACAAAAGAACCAGGCTGAGCTTTTGCAAAAGGCGGCTGAAAAAGAGCGAGAAGCAAATCAGATGAAAAGCATATTTCTCGCGAACATGAGCCATGAAATAAGAACCCCCATGAATGCAATTTTAGGCTATTCGCAAATATTGATTTCCGATAGGTCGCTAGAAAATAAGCAAAAAGAATTTATCAATTCGATTTATCGAAGCGGCGAGCATCTGCTTACACTTATTAACGACGTTTTGGAAATGTCAAAAATAGAAGCTGGAAGCGTTACGTATAATCCGTCTACAATTGATATGTTTGCAATGGTTTCAGAGATTAAAGGAATGTACTTGTTCCGCACCAATGCCAAAGGTATATCATTTGAGACCATACATGACGAACTTCCAAAATATGTATTTTCTGATGAAAGTAAAATAAGGCAGATAATTATTAATTTGCTTGGGAACGCAGTTAAGTTTACTAATAAAGGCGGACTTACTTGGACGTTGAAATCTGACAGTATACTTGCCCCGAAAATGCTTATCATGGAAATCTCAGATACTGGTATGGGAATAAAAAAAGATGAGTTGGAGCATATTTTTGAACCTTTCAGACAAAGTGACAGTGGCAAAAATAATGGAGGAACTGGGCTTGGTCTTTCAATCAGCAGAGAACTTGCAAGGTTTATGGGTGGCGACATATACGCAGAAAGTGAATTTGGAGTAGGCTCAACGTTCCGAGTGGAGTTTCCAATTGAAGCAAGTAATGATAACGTAGTCGAAGATTTGGAACTGGACCTAAATGTCCTTTCAATCGCCGACGATAAGAAGCCCAAGCTTCTTGTTGTTGATGACAAGGAGGATAATATTCTGGTACTTCGAGAGCTACTACAGCCCATTGGTTTTACAATTGTTGAAGCCAAAGACGGTAAGGAAGCAGTTGAAGTCTACAATAAAGAGCCTGTGGATTTAATTCTGATGGATATGCGTATGCCTGTAATGGACGGATATGAGGCGTCAACTAAGATTAGAGAAGATAAGGTACGCCCCTATACCCCAATTATTGCTTTAACAGCCAGCGCATTTGAGGAAGATAAAAACCGCATTTTCGCCATTGGTATTGATGATTATGTTAGAAAGCCTTTTCAAAGGAAAGTGCTTTTCAATGTAATGAAAAAATATCTCGATATCGAATATGTTTACGAGGATAGAGCTATAAACCATGTTGCAGTAAAAGATTCTGAGATGAGCTTTGCCTCCGTTCCGACAGGGTTAACGGAAAGCTTGTCAAAAGCCGTAAATATGGCGGATTTTAATGAAGCACTTGAAGTTTTAGAGAAAATGAGAGAATTTTTGAACGTTGGTGAGGTTAATCTGATTAAATCATTGATTGATTCATTCCAGTACGAGAAGATTTTCGAGATTCTGAGTCGAACCTTGCCAAGCGATAAATAGTTGCGCATTCGGAAGCTATATTTCGTTTTCTAATTTGAAGTTAGTGTGAATTAACCCTGTTGCTCCTGCAACAGG
>JAVBKA010000103.1:0-14035 GCA_031546715.1 Oscillospiraceae bacterium
ATTTGCGTTTTTTTCTATAAGTTTCATCACTTTTACAAAGGTTTCATATGAAAATGGCTTAATTAAGTAGTAAAGCGCGTTTACATCATAGCTATCGTAAATAAAATCCTTTGACATGGTGGCGAAAATAATATTGCAAAATGGATTTTTGTCCCGAATTTTTTTCGTCACATCTACCGTGTCTGTCTCTCCAATGAAAACATCGATAAATACAACATCAACGCTGGAAATAGTAGCGGATTCAAGGAATAGCTCGCCTGTTTCATAATGTTCTAGCTTAAATGAAATCAATGAGGTATTCAAATATTTTTGGAAATATTTTATTATTTCATCATAATCGCTATGGCTGTCTACTACGGCAATTCTCATTTACCCGACCTACTATCTTTAGAAATCTGCAGGTTCTTTCTATTATATAGTTTACTTCAATTTTGAGGGCATGTAACCCTCATTATGCGGGTATCCTACAGATTACTTAATCGCTTTTGAAATCAGAGAGGAAACTTCATATGTTTAGACAACATCAAATCCAGGTGGTTCGAGCAGATATTATTGAACTTTTAAACAGTTATTCTAATTATCCCGTGGTTTTTCTATGTTCACCCGCGGGATATGGAAAAACAACTGCAATAAACCAATGGCTTAACACTTTGAAAACAGCTAACGCAATTTTGCCAATAGACCAATACGACAATAAGCCGTCACATTTTTGCAGCCGTTTTTGCAATACGCTATACCAGTGCCAACCGAGCAACACATTATTGGGGGAGATTTCATCACATCCGGCCTTTGAGAGTGCTCCTGAGGAGTTTACTATTCGTGCGTTAGGGTCGCTAGATACAACTGTGCCCGCAGTGATTGTTATAGATGACTTACACGTCATCACAGAGCCTTCAATTATCAACTTTTTACCCATTCTTTTGAAGCGTTTACCGGAAAACTTCAGAGTAGTTTTACTCAGTAGAAGTGAATTACCGCCCAGCTTTTCCCAATTTTGGTTAAGCGACGGTATTGCCCGTATCTCCTTGGAGCAGCTAAGGTTCTCGCCTAATGAGATTCAGTCGCTTTACAAGCAAAGAGGCTTTGATATCGACATCAACGAAAGCAAAGAATTGTTTGCCAAAACAAACGGCTGGGCAATCGGCTTAAATGCGTTGCTAATTTCAGATACACCGTCAAAAGGTAGCCGTTTGGCTAACGACTACTTAGAAGAGTTTTTAAAGACCCATGTATGGTCAACTTGGGACAAAGAAAAACAAGATTTTATGCTTCAAACCTCTGTGGTTACTGACTTAACGCCTGAGCTGTGCGATGCACTGACCGGTAAAACCAACAGTGCGCTAATACTTTATAATTTCCTTAAGGGCAATGCATTTTTATCGCAGGTTGAAGATAATCACTATATGTTTCATCAGCTTTTTCATACGTTCCTTGTTCATATGGCTGAAAGCATGGATGCTGATTTTGTGAAGTCTCAAACAATCCTAGCCGCTGAATGGTTTTTGAAGCAGCAGGATTTTTACAACGCCGTGGAATATTTTTCAAAAGTCAAGAGCTACGATGGAATTGCGAGATGTTTCGACCTGCTTGAAGACATGAGCAGAAACAAATTTGTCATAGATAAAGTTTTATCTGTCATTCATTCCCCAATAGTGATGGAAGCGGCAGAGCATTTTCCGTTTATCTACTTTATGCTTGGATGGGCGGCATTTGCCGAGGGTCGGATAAACGATTTGGAGCGGCATACAGACTGCTATTACGCCCGCTACCCTGAAGTGGTCGCACGCAATCCTGAGTTTGCCCACAATATCGTCTTTTTGTATTTCATGGATTACCGTGTTAATCTGATAAATCTTCTCGGTGCTGCGGACAAACTACCTGACACCAGTGCTTCAGGCGGTGCGGCAGGCTCTATAACGATGAACATGCCTCTTGTGCACCATTGCACCCGAGATTTTTCGGAGTTAGCTGAGCGCGATTATGTCTCCGAGGTAAAGCTGCTGGAGGCTGCTGTCGGTAGTTTGTTCGCAAAGGAAAAAACTCTATTGTCTTTCTGCTTGTCCGCAGGACTAAGCTATGAGCTTGGAGACTTAGACACTGCATACGGTCATGCATTAGCTGCGTATGCTGAAATGAAGCCCGACTTTGCCCCAGAGTCAAAATTCTGCGCTTTTAGCATAATGATTCACGTTCTCGATGCATTAGGACAGACTTTAAAAGCGGACTCAATCGCTGAACAATTGTTGGAATTCGTTGAAAATGAGAGAGCTTTTTACCTAAGCTATAATTTGTCCGCAATGCTAACAAGACGAGCATTGTTAAAGCGTGAGCATGATGCGTCTGAAATATGGCTAAAAAAATATTACCTTCCAACAGCAGAACTGCTAGATTTCTATCGCCTTTACGGACATTTGACCACTTGCCGAGTGCTAATAGCAACAGGCGATTACGATAGTGCTTTAATTCTTGCTCTTAAAATTATTACCCTTTCGAAGCAATACAATAGAACAATTGAAACAATTGAGGCTGAAATGTTGTTGGCTATTGCATATTGTAAAAAGGGAATTAATTTTCAAGCAAAGGCTCTAAGTGCACTCGAAAACGCTTTAAAAAATGCCTATAAATATAAGTTTACGCAGATTTTTATTACAGAGAGTGCGAATCTTCTTACAATACTGCATCGTCTGCAAAATCGCTCAGCAAAGCAGGCTGAAAACTCAGACTTACCTGCAAGCTTCATTAAAAAAATATATATGAACGCATTGCAGCACTCAAAAAACACAGGCGGTAACGTTTTACAGAAAACCTCTGCAGATTTTACTGAGAAACAGAAAAAAGTTATGCGGTTACTCTGCGAAGGGAAAAGCTATAAGGAAATTGCAGAAATTTTGAATATCAAGTTTTCCACTGTGCGCTCACATATTGAGCTTATTTATAGGAAATTAGACGTCTCAACAGTAACCGAAGCTGTAATTCGTATAAATGAAAGCAGAATTCTTGATGAAAATTGAAGTTACAAATCTACACTTTTTGCACATATTTTAATGCAAACAAGCACATAAATAGACGTTTTTACGTCTGTTTATGTGCTTGTTTGGTAAGTGGTTTTGCAAAACTTTTTAAGGTTTAGGCGGAGGCTATGTTGAAATTCCAGCATCTCCCTTGTATTTTAGTTTAGTAGCCAACCCCCCTCGTAAATGCCGCTCTGCCTTGTTTTCGTCAAGCACTTCCTTGACGGCAAGATACAAGGTTCTGTTGTAGGTTTTTAATCTGTCACTTAGGTCCTTATGTACGGAATTCACAATCGGTGTCGGTAGTATTATCGCTTTTTTCTTCTATTCTTATAGGGAAACATATCCCATGTACTTCTTCTTGCACCTTAAAGTATACATGTAATTCAACCTTACTTATAACTTTAATTTCTTTTATGACACCCCTAAGTCCGTTGTTGGTTAGTCCGTCTTTGAAAGACATAGCATCGAAGGTCTTGGAAAACTCCTTAATACTTTCTTTTACTTTGCGTGTCAGTTCAGATGTTACATCCTTTGAGTTAATAATTGTGCTGAGCTTTTGTATCTCTACGTCTAGCCTTTTTAAGTCAATGCCGCCCTCGTCCATGTCAAGGTAACCTTTTTTAACCATGGTTTTTATCCGTTCACGCTCTGACTGTAGAGCTTTTAGCTCTTTTTCAGCAACGCCAAGGTCTATTCCAATAATTTGATTAACATGTTCTTTTATCAATGCACTTGCTTTGGACTCAAGAAGCTTGAAAAAACTCTCGCGGTCTTGAATGAGACAGTCAAATAGTAGACTAAGTGATGATAGTACATCTTCCTCCTCAACCCTTATGGAGGGCGCTTTACAACGGGCAGAACCATAGGCATGACGCTTGCTACAAACCCACCAATAATACATCGGTCCAGTCTCACAATGTTTACGCTGATAGCGACGATAGCCATTCCCGCAAACATCGCATTTCAAAAGATTTGACAAAATGTGTGCCTCACTACGTCGGCTCATCCTTCGATGACCATTTTCATCACTAGGAAAAACCTCGGCATTTGTAATAATCAACTGTTGCGCTTTATCAAATTGTTCATCTGATATTATGCGAAACTCTGGACGTTCAACTACAAACCAGTCTTCGGTATCCATAGTAATCCTTTCGCCTGTGTAAATGCTCTTAATGTTTTGCTTATTGTTTATCACAAATCCTGTATATATGCGATTTTTCAGTATGCTGCTAACCGTGTGCTGGCTCCAATTAAAATTTGGCTCGCCGTCCTTAAGTTTCTTTGTTTTAACTTTGTTTTTATAGAGAAAATCGGCTATACGACTCATTCCTAAATTTTCCTCTGTATAAAGGCAATAGATTTTCTTAACCCACTCAGCTTCTGCATTGGGCAACAGGTTGTATTTATCAACTCTATCATACCCAAAAACAAAGTTTGGAACTATGCCTTTTTTCTTAGAGATTTCCTTACCAAACTTAATTCTTTCACTGATTTTGCGACTTTCATTATCTGCAATTAACGCCATCAAGCTTAAAGTAAAACTGTCAAGGTCACGCCCTTCGCCCAAATTAACAAGGTGTAGGACAATACCATATGTGTCTAACAAATCTCGCACAAAGTTCAAAAAATCGAGCTGGTTTCTGAACATTCTGCTGATGTCCTTGGCATAAATCTTGTTATAAAGTCCTTTTTTTGCGTCCTTAATAAGCTCTTGCAGTTCTGGTCTATTTTTGGATTTTGTTGCAGATTTGCCCTCGTCGCAGTAGATTTTAACAAGCTCATCACCACGCTTGCCAACATAGTCTTCAAAATATTCGCGTTGATTTTTAAGGGATAATGCTTGTTCGTCCTTGCTTGTTGATACACGTATATACGCTACCGCTTTCATCATTAGTCACCTCAACAAATGCAGTTTAAAACACCTGTTGCGCTCACACATTTCAATATGAGACAACAGGTGCTTTAAAAGCTTAGTTATATTTTCTGAGCAATTTTAGATTCATCTGACGATAACTGCATTTTTTTAATAGTCTTTGCAATGAAGCCGCGTGCAAGTCCGTCAGCCAAAGTCTCTCGTATCCTTTGCAAAAGTTCAGGCGGGAGTGGTCGCGTATCGTTCAAGCTATCGACCCCTTGCTATATTTGTTATAACATATATGTATGATAGTCGTAGCGGTTTTAGTACAAGCTTTGCCGATGATAAAGACGGTAGCTTACGGGAGAGACTGTAAAATTGCGTGAACAAGCAAAAGTATTAACTTGCATCTCGGAAATGGATAGGGGAGCGTCATGCTTATCGCTTATTGATTCGGAATCTGTCGTTTAGGAGCAGCCAATTTTGAGGGAAGTCCAGACCTAGTTTCCAATAGCTAATACCTCGCAAATCTAACTCCTTTAGAAGATCAAATTTTGCATTAATTGAACGTGCATCCTCAAACCAAACTACGTGCTGAGTTCCGTTTCTGTCCCAATAATTAAAGAACGGTGCTTGTGATACAGGGTCGTACTCAATTCGAGCTCTATTGTTTCTTGCTAAAGCGATAGCTGTCTGCGGGCTGACGGCTCTGGCGGACTGACCGCCTTGTACAAACGGCAGTGTCCAATCATAACCGTAAAGATTCTGACCCATCATAATTTTATTCGAGGGAATTTCCGTTTTTGCATACTCAAGTACTCGGCGCACAGGGCCAATGGGTGATACAGCCATAGGAGGTCCGCCACTATAACCCCACTCATATGTCATAATTACTACAAAATCAGCGACCTCGCCGTGTACCTTGTAGTCATGCGCAGTATACCAAGCACCAGATTGACTTGAGCTTGTTTTTGGCGCAAGGGCTGTGGACATAAGAAGGTTTTCGTTATGCAGTTTAGTTGATGCATTTCGCAAAAATGCATTGTAAAGCTCACGGTCTTCCGGTTTTAGAAATTCAAAGTCGAAGTGTACATCTCGGAAACCGTTTGCCTTAGCAGTTTCGATGATATTATTAATGAGTGTGTTTTGAACCTGAGGATTGCTTAAAATCTCGTGCCCTAGTGTATCACTGAACGCACCGTCTTCGATGTTTGAGACAACCATGACAAGACTTGCACCCGAGCCAGTGGCGGCGGTTTGTAATGGAGAGACAGAGAAGGTGACGAGAGTTCCGTCACGCTTAACTTGGTAACTAAACGCTGAAAGATATGTTAGAAATGGCGAATTCTCCCGCACGGCGGACAGCGTATCTGCGGAAAATTCTCCATTTTGAGCTTCTGCATAACCATTGGACTCGATTTGTGTCTTTGGGACTGCAGGAATATATAGCCGTTGACCTACCAGCAACGAGCTTCCGATATTGATATCATTAATTTCAGCTAATCTTGCGCTGGATACACCGAAACGGCGACCAATCGAGTCCAGAGAATCACCAGATACCACAAAATAATACTGACCCGTTATAGGAATGACCAGAGCTTGACCTATAACTAGCGAATTACTAGGATTGAGTTGATTTGCGGTTGCGATTTCGTTTACAGTTACACCGTAGACATTTGCGATTTCGAATAAGCTTTGTCCTTGACGAACTACATGAATTTGCATATGAATACCCCCCTTTTTAATATCATATGCAGGCAATAAAAATGGGTTCTTACATAAAACCCTGCTTGAGCAAATTAAAGCAAAAAAACACCTGAGTTCTGATTTCAGAACTCAGGTGTTTTAAAAAGAAAGGCTTATTAGACTATTTTCAATATTATATATTTTTCATAATAACCCTATTGAATCGAGCCTGTAAGTGTTATATAATGAATTTGATGAGCTTGCATAAGAAGCGGTATCATTTGCCCCAACAATATTCGTTTTTAATCAATTTACCGCACTGGAAATAGTATCGGGCAAATTAACCTAAATTGAAAATTTTTGATTTTATTCATCTTTACACCTCCAGTCATAATGCGTGAAAATCAACGTCAAAAACACTGTGACTAAGGAATTCGAAGCTCACAAAACTACACCGCACAAAACAACATAAGACACCACTGTGAAACGATCAGGGGAGGAAACATCCTGCATGTATATTGAACCCGAACTTCTAATGGAACTAGCCGGTACGCCCAATGCCTATAAGCGTGGAGTGGAATATGCTAAAAATGGTTATGCGAAATTGTCATCGCCTTATCGAGGAACATATTACGCCAGCGTTAGAGGAAGCGAGGGCAATTTCTACACTGTTTTTTTCAAAATCAATAGTCATGGTGATGATATACAAGCGTATTCCTGCACCTGCCCTGCATATGACGAATATGGAGGACTTTGCAAGCATATCATCGCAGCAGTCATGACTTTGAAAGCTCAGGAAAATAAAGGCGTCAAAAAGAAAGCAGAAGAACCGTCAACAGACAAGAGTGCGTTGAAGCTAATACAATGGTACGCAAACGCTATCGCCGTCAATGCAACGCCCACAGGCGAGTCGATTTTGGAGGCTACCTTAAACTATGAGACTGGTGCTTGCTTGTCCTTTAAGGTAGGGGAGTCTCGTCTTTACACAGTCCAAGATGTATACCAGTTCAGCCATCGGTTTGTTTTTATGGAACAGTATTCCTATGGTAAAAAATATACGCTTTTTCACCATCCATCATCGTTTCAGCAGACAGCAAGACCAATTGTGGATTTTTTTCTAGACTTTTTTGATAGTAATAATTACACCCTAGCCCATAGATATGGTCCTGGAAACAATAAAAGATATATGCATCTGTCCCCATACATGCTGGATTTGTTTATTTCAATGTACTCAGGCGCGACTTTGCCTTCTAATGACGGTACAGCAGACAAAAGTCTGACTGTGGTTAACGAAGACTACCGCGCGAAGCTCATCTTAAAGAAATATTCGGAGCGGTATATGTTGAGCTTAAAAGATGAAATAACTGTGCTAAAAGGGCAGACATCAGCTTACACTATTACAGAAGATAAACTCTACGTCTGCTCAGCGGGTTGGAGTGACGCTTGTGTACCGTTGTTTGATGCGCTTAAAAGCAGCGGAGGGAAATTACGTTTCGCGGCAAAAGACCTTCCGGCTCTTTACTCCACCATTCTTTCACAGGCAAAGCCTTATATTGAGCTTCTTACCAGTGAGGAGCTTTCTGAATTCATTCCTCCAAGTTTAGTGACTAAGGTATATCTGGACGTACCCTCTGAGGGCAAGATTGAAGGGCATATGACATTTTCGTATGGGGACAAAACCCACGAAGCCTTTGCCCCGAAACTAGTCACGGATACATATGACATAGTGGGGGAGGTTTCGGCAGAGAGAGTCGTTATGTCCTTTTTTAACAACTCGCACGACACACGCGGCTATTTTGTCCTTGACAATGACCCCGACGCTTTGTATCGGCTTATTAGTTCTGGACTGGCTGAAATAGGCGAATTTGCTGAGATTTATGCCAGCGACGCAGTAGGTCGAATCCGAATTCAGTCACCTCCCGCAATAAGCGTAGGAGTTCGTTTGGATGCGGACTTGTTGCAAGTCAACTTCGACGTGGAGGATTTAAACTTAGCTGAGTTATCTGGTATATTGGACTCCTACCGCCGTGCAAAAAAATATCATCTACTAAAAAACGGCTCTTTTTTAACTTTGGAGGAGGGTGCACTGTCGGGGCTGTCTGCTTTAGCTGAAGGCTTGGACTTGAACGCTGCGCAGTTGTCCTCTGGACATGCGGAGCTACCGTTGACGCGTTCACTTTATCTTGATGCCATGATGAAAAAAGCTGACGGCATCCATTTTGACCGCGACACAGCGTTTAAGGGCATTATTCGCGACATGCATGATATTGCAGATTCCAACTTTGCAGTTCCAAAAGAGCTACAAAAAACTCTGCGTGACTACCAGAAAACTGGTTACCGCTGGCTTCGTACCATTGCGCAGTACCGTTTCGGCGGAATCCTTGCCGACGATATGGGCTTAGGCAAAACGATTCAAGTGTTGTCTCTTTTGAAAGCATGTAAAGACGAAGGCGGAACTTTGCCGTCACTTGTTGTGTGTCCCGCGTCACTGCTGCTGAACTGGGACAGTGAGACCAGAAAATTCACCCCAGAACTGCGCGTTAAAGCATTAATCGGAAACGCCAGCGAACGTTCAGACGTTCTTTCAGATGCGGAAAACTATGATTTGCTGATAACCTCCTATGGACAGCTCGGACGGGATATCACGCAGTATGAGGAGAAACAGTTTGCGTTTGTGATACTTGATGAAGCGCAAAATATTAAAAACCACAACACCCAAAACGCTAAAGCTGTCAAGCTGCTGAAGGGAAACACCCGTCTGGCTCTTACAGGAACTCCTGTAGAAAATAGTCTAGCCGAGCTGTGGTCAATTTTTGATTTTCTGATGCCAGGTTATCTTTGGAATTACAACAAGTTCCGAAAAAAATATGAAGAACCTATAGTCAAGCAGCAGGACACAGTCGCAGAACAGCGGTTGCGCCAATTGGTGAAGCCTTTCATGCTTAGGCGGCTTAAGAAGGATGTTCTCAACGAGCTGCCGCCAAAAATAGAAACCGTCCTCCATTCCGAAATGGGAGATGAGCAGAAAAAGCTCTACATTGCATCGTTGGCGCAAGCAAAGTTAGAAGTTATGCAATCCGATTCCGCACAGGGCAAACTTCAAATTCTGGCAGCGTTGACACGACTGAGGCAAATCTGTTGCGACCCAGCCTTGCTGTTTGAAAACTATCAAAGCGGCTCGGTTAAGCTAGATGCTTGCATGGAATTAGTAGAGAGTTGCTTGGAGTCTGGACATCGTATTTTGCTGTTTTCCCAGTTTACCTCAATGCTTGACCGTATTGAGACACGGCTCGAAATGCAGCACATCACATGGCTACGCATTGATGGCAGTGTAAATCCTTCGCGGCGTATGGAACTGGTCAACAGCTTCAACCTCGGCAAGGCACAAATTTTTCTCATATCCCTAAAGGCGGGAGGCACAGGGTTAAACCTGACTGGTGCAGACGTAGTCATCCACTATGACCCATGGTGGAACGTCAGCGCACAAAACCAAGCAACAGACCGCGCGCACCGCATAGGACAGAAAAACTCGGTACAGGTGTACAAATTAATTGTAAAGGACACACTTGAGGAGCGGATTCTGCACCTTCAAGAGCACAAAGCCGACCTAGCCGACCGCATCGTCAGCGCTGAGGCAAGCGGACTTGCAGGTATGTCAAGGGATGAAGTCATGGCGTTGCTTGAGGGGTAAGGGCGGATTTGTGAATGTGGTAGAAGTTTGCGGAAAAATAAGAGAAAATGAACCCTCGGACGGGAATCGTCCGGGGGTATCCTATAACTATCAAAGAATAACTTCAAAGAGGTTCTTGTCGCTGACAGTCAGCCATGTGGAGCTTTTTTCTTTATTTTGATTGAAATTGAAAACAAGCAAGTACCCATCTTGCAAGCCTTGAATTGTTAAATACTCCGCAAGTTGTTCTCGTCCATTTTCGTTATATTTTTCGCCATTCCAAATTTTTAGTTCAATAACATATTTTTGGCTTCCATAAATCACCACAACATCTAGCCGTTTATTCTCCCTTGTTTGTGCTTCAACAAAATAAAATCCTTTTCCGTTTAGTATTGGTTTGATATAAGATAAAAATATAAGCCTTGCTTGTGATTCATAAAACTTTTCGTCTGCTTTTCGGTATTCTTCAAACATGAAGTTTTGAAACTTCAGGAGTATACGTTCCATGTTCAAATTGCCGTCTGTCACGAATTGGCCAAATTCAAAACTAGATACAGGTACTTGCATACTTCTGATGTGTCGTTCTTCTAGCATATAGTTATATATTAGCTCTTCAAACATCTTGTTGTGAATAACCAGTTTACCTTTATCCTCTTTGAAAATGCCATGCAACAATCCTTTTTCGTATGAAAAGGGATTATAACTCACGGCTGTACCCAAAACTAGCAATTCATTTACAACCGCCTTAATATCCTCATAGTTCTCAATGTTTTTTATGACACCTTCAAACAATGTATTTTTTTCATTAAGAATGATTTTTACAGCCGAATAAACGCTAGCCTCAGTCCAAATAGCACCCAGCGTCTCATCTATGGTTTTACAAATATCGCTTACAAGATATGGGTATCCGCTTGTGAACTGATAAATCCTTTCGGCAATTGCTGAGACATCAAATGAAATATTATTCTCATGCTCATATTCAACCATCATACTGGCTATTTCTTCAACATTAAAATTCATATCAACATTAAACTTAGCAGATATATTCCAAGGACTATTGAATTTAGCTTCACTGTCATCACGGATAGCAAGCTTCAATGTTCTAACGTCGTGCAATCCTGCTAATATGACGCTTTGGAATGTAATATCTTTCCCTGCGCTGGCTGCAAGATATTTATTTCTAAGTAACCCTAAAAACTGCAAGAAGATTTTGCTGTTGCTACTTTTGTCAACTTCATCTATCTGCAAAACAAATTTCTTCCCACTTTCTACTATTATGTCAGTGATGGCATCCGACAAGTCGGTGAAAGAAGATATATTTACATTATGCTTTGATATAAGTTCAGACGTTTTTTTATCGCTGTATTTTATTGATTTTGCAAATATATGCAAAATATTGTTGCAGAATTCACCCTCCGAACTAAAGAGATTATCGCCTACTCCTTCAAAACTGGTGTCTATGACTAAATACCCTTTTGCTAGAAGCGTATTTTGTAATATGTTCAATGTTGTAGTCTTACCAACCTGTCTAGGTCGATGGATGGTGAAATAATCGCCACGCTCCACCATTTCAAGAATCTCGTTAATCTTGTCTTTTGTATCCACCATGTAATGCTTACCTTTTACGCATAAACCTGTTACATTAAAAATCTTTCTCATTTTTTAACGCTCCTTTACAAAGTGATTAGCTATATCATATCATAGTATTGTCATAAATCAAATACCAAAAAGGGTCATATCCGAAAAATGGATACAACCCTTGGTTTAATCAGCCTATTTCCCATACTCAATTATCAAATTTAACCGACACCGATTGTCACAACCGTATGTACGGTAGACTTAGAGATTCCAAACTTTTTTGCAGCGGCTCTGACAGTCGCTTTGCTTTCTATAATGTAAACAGCCACTTCGTAGGCACGTTCTTCGATGTTACCTTTCAAACAGTAGCCCCCTCCCAGTCAATTCTGTAAATATATATGCGCTAGAATTGGAGGGTAGAATAACAGGCTGTGCTTTGTAAGTCGCGACCTTGTTTTTACACATGCGAACTTGACAAAAAGGTCATTTGCATGTATTCTGGTAATTGTGAAGTTGCGCTCATGGTTGACACTCACTGACAAATTATTTATTACACCAATGAAAATATTGACTTTTTCTGCAATACATCACTGCAGTATGCAAAACATATTGCATATAACGCAAGTTTTTACAGTCGAGTGAAATTTATGTTATGGATTTAGAAGGTTATTATGAAAAAGTTTGCGTTATTTTTGGTATCATGTATACTCGTTAGCTTTCTTTTTCCTCCGATTTTAGCTAAAGCGGAAGAACAAAGCCGTACTGTTTTGCGCTTTTCTGTTCCAGAAGGCTACACTAATGTAATGGATAAGGTGTTGCATTATGCCTTAGAAAACATGGGTTATGAGCTTGCAATTAAAACGCAGGTTATGACTTCTGCGTTAGAAATGGCAAATAGCAGCGAAGTTGACGGCATTATTGTTAGAGGCTTTGGAGCGGAAGACACCTATAAAAATCTCATTATGGTTCCAACGCCTGTATTAACATGGACATTTAACACTTTTGTTCGGGAAGACAGAGAGTACAAGGCTAATACTTGGGAGGATTTGGCGGAGTTAAGAGTTGGAACTCTATACCAAAAAATCTATGTTGACAGCCATTTGCCGAAAAATACTAAGAGCGTTACAAAGAAGGACAACATTCTACAGCTTTATGAAGCCCTGCAGAATGACGAAATTGACATTGCCGTCTTTAGCACCTTGCCAACAGACGAATTCTTTATGCCTGAAAATATTAAGTTTTTAAGCACCATTGACACAAGTCCTGCCTTTGCTTATATGAACAAAAACCATGCAGATATTGTGCCAGCGTTAGCAAGAGAGCTTCAGAATATGATTGACTCCGGTGTGGCGCAAGACATACTTGAGGACGGAAAACTTGATGCTGTTGATGATGGACTTTACATATTGAATTTAACGTCTTTACCCTACGATTCTATAAATAATTCTGATTTTCACAAGGGATTAAGGTCACAAATTAGTGAAGAAGAAGCCAGAATTAACACTATTAGTTTGTTTTCGGAATTTACATTCAACGACAGAATCAGACAAAACAATATAGCGGATTTATTGCGAAGTGAGCTTCTTGAAGTTACCCCTGACGCAATTACAATATCAGATGAAGCTGCGTTAAACTTTGTCAAGGATTACTACGCAGTCATTTTTAATAAAATACCTGTTATTTTCTGCGGAATAAATGATTTCAGTACAGAAAAAATTGACGGATTTCAACAGTATTTTTATGGCTTTGCCAATGTAATGTCTGTCAAAGATACAGTTTCACAAATGATTAAGCTATATCCCGACACAAAAAACATATTCATTATTAATGACAACTCACAATCGGGAATTAACACTAAAGAAAAAATCCAACAAGAGCTTTCGGACAATTCCTCGAAAATAAACTTCACCTATAATTCAAGCGCCGAAAGAATTCATGTGCTTAATGAAGTAAACGCATTAGGGGATAACACATTGGTGCTGGTTGGTCAGACCGATTTAGGCTCTAGTTTCTTTAACGCGTGCAAAGTTCCGTCATTTACCCTACAAAGTAGCATAGGCGATGGTCAGGTGGGGGGGAAGTATTTAGATTACTTAGATATGGGCGTCCTTGTCGGAAAGGCGTTCAAGGATATAAATAGTAACTCTCAGCCCGAAAAAATAGTTTTAGATACAGAAAAGCACAACACATGGACATTTGACGATTCTGTTTTTGCTAGCAGAAATGTTAATC
>JAVBKA010000084.1:0-32939 GCA_031546715.1 Oscillospiraceae bacterium
CAGAAAAGCTTGCCGATAAAGCTCGCTATCAAACGGTTTACGCAACTCAGGACGGCAGCGCAGCCGCGCCTACAGCAGGGCTACATTTTACAAATGACCTGCTGGAAAAGCTTAGTGCTAAGGGTGTAAAAATCTGCGAAGTGACCTTGCATGTAGGGCTTGGTACATTTCGGTCTGTTCAAGCGGAAAACATTGAGGATCATGTAATGCATAGCGAGTATTATTCAATTTCGCAAGAAACTTGCGAAGCTATACAGTCATCAAAGTCAGCAGGAAAGCGCGTTATAGCTGTTGGTACGACAGCATGTAGAACGCTGGAAACAGCGGGCAAGTCAGGCGAGCTTATAGAAAGCTCAGGTTTTACGCAACTCTATATCACTCCGGGTTATGATTTCAAGCTCATTGACGGTCTGGTCACAAATTTTCATGTTCCAGAAAGCAGCTTGATGATGCTCGTTTCGTCGCTTGCAGGCAGAGAAAATATTATGAACGCATATGAAGAAGCAAAGCAAAAAGGCTATCGCTTTTTTAGCTTTGGTGACGCAATGCTGATTATTTAAACTTGACACATCCTATTTAATAGGATAGAATAACGTTAAGTAATAGAGGGTGAAGATATAAGCAGAATGTTTATTTCAACTTTCGAGTTTGATCGGCAATGGGAACGAATGAACCTTGATGACAAAGATAGGCGTCGCCTTGAAAATGAGATTGTTGATAACCCACAAATTGGAGCAGTAATGCAAGGTACTGGTGGTTTGCGTAAAATGCGGTTTGCTCTTAACGGCAAAGGGAAGAGTGGAAGCTCTCGTGTCCTTTATGTGGATTTCGTTATTTTTGAACGGGTCTATCTCATCACAGCTTATCCGAAGAGTCAAAAAGAAGATATTTCTTCGGCAGACCGTGAATTTTATAAGAAAATAATTGAGCAAACCAAAAGAGAGATAGGAGGTCATAAGCATGAGTGATGTTTCTGATAGCATCAAGCGTGGATTACAGGAAATGCTTGACCACACGCAGGGAAAGATTGAACTTCGGTCGCATTATGTTACTGCGACACCACCAGTAGAATACACAGCCGATGAAATCCGTGAGATTCGCGGCAAGCTCAATATGTCTCAGGGATTTTTTGCCGAAGTGATAGGCGTATCAAAAAAAACAGTCGAATCTTGGGAGTACGGACGCGGAAAGCCTAGTGGCGCAGCAGCAAGGGTACTTACCATCGCGGATAAAGACCCAGAGGCGTTAAGGCGATATGGTTTTGCTGAATGGTAAGATTTATCAACGATTTCGCGATGTTGTTGACGCGATGCTGATTTTAAAGTAGAGCAGGAAAAATATGTTTGAACTAAAACTAACCGAAAAAAACGCCCGCAGGGGACAACTAACTACACCTCACGGCGTTGTGCAGACACCCGTGTTTATGAACGTAGGAACACAGGCCGCCATTAAGGGCGGTCTTTCATCTGACGATTTAGTTAATATTGATTGTCAAGTAGAGCTGTCTAATACGTATCATTTACATTTACGACCCGGTGAGGACATTGTACGGCAACTAGGCGGATTACATGGCTTTATGAAATGGGAACGCCCTATTTTAACAGATAGCGGAGGATTTCAGGTATTTTCTCTTGCTAAATTGAGAAAAATTAACGAAGAAGGCGTTCAATTTTCTTCGCATATTGATGGACATCGAATTTTCATGCGCCCTGAGGACTCAATTGATATTCAGCTTAACCTTGGTGCAGATATAATTATGGCGTTTGATGAATGTGTTGCTAATCCATCGCCATATGAATATGTCAAGGCGTCCACTGAAAGAACTAGCCGCTGGCTTACTCGCTGTAAGGATGAATGGCTTTCCCGTAAAGATAGCTCCATTAACAGCGGCGTAAACCTTTGGGGCATTAATCAAGGCGGAGTTTACGAGGATTTGCGTATAGCTCACATGAAAACCATTGCAGAAATGGATTTGCCTGGTTATTCAATTGGCGGTCTTGCAGTCGGCGAAACGGCTGAAGAAATGTACAATATCATCGACATTCTCAACCCAATTATGCCAGTTCACAAGCCTAGGTATTTAATGGGTGTCGGAACGCCTGTCAACATTTTAGAGGCAGTTTACAGAGGTGTAGACTTCTTTGATTGTGTTTTACCTGCCAGAAATGCTCGTCATGGACATTTGTACACTTGGGAAGGCTGTAGGAATATTAAAAACGAGAAATACTCCAAAGACGCTTCTTCGATTGATGAAAACTGCGGATGCCCTGTTTGTTCAAAATTTAGCAGAGCTTTTATTAGGCAT
Organism: Oscillospiraceae bacterium; assembly: GCA_031546715.1. Classification (GTDB taxonomy): domain Bacteria; phylum Bacillota; class Clostridia; order Oscillospirales; family UBA929; genus JAVBKA01. The sequence goes on from JAVBKA010000084.1 coordinate 2,306, forward strand.
CTATTCAAAGCGGAAGAAATTCTCGCAATGCGACTTAGTGTAATGCATAACCTATACTTTTATAATTCGCTCATGCGCCGCATTCGTGATGCGCTTGACAATTTACAGTTTGAAGGTTTTTATCGTAAATGGCGTGAAGTGTTAGACAAGAGAATTTAATTTAGCTAACTTCGCGCAATCTACTAAACGTCAACGCTGCATCAAGAAATAACTTATCAAAAAATAACATAAGCAGACCACTAAGTCTGGACAGCAGTTTAACAGAAATATTAATCAAAATTTCCGCTACCACTTGACAAGGGGAGCGGATTTGTATATAATCTGAATTAAACAAAATATAAATTTTGTTTAATTCAGGAGTGGGGGAAATGGTAGAAAACAGGAAAACCGTCCTTAGGACGGTTTCGGTACATTTTGAGCTTTGTTTAAGTTATAGTTGCAATTTATATATCGCTTTGCAACACGCTTTTAATTGTTTGGAATATTTGATTCACAGTTTGCATGTACGCTTTATTGTTATACAAATAAACTTTTATAGTTTGTACATATGCTCGACTGTTTTACATATACGCTTTTTCATGATTTAGTAAAAATTCCTTTAGCTCAAGTCCGCCGCCGTAACCAACTAACTTACTGTTTGCGCCTATAACTCTATGACAAGGAACAATTATGCTAATTGGATTATGATGATTTGCGTTTCCGACGGCGCGCGGTCCAGACCCGATTTGTGCAGCAATTTCGCCGTATGTAGCGGTTTTTCCGTAACCAATAGTCGTTAAGGCGTGCCAGTCTCTAATCTGAAATTCTGACCCGTGGAGTTCATAGGGCACGTCAAAATCCTTTCGAGTACCGTCAAAGTATTCATCTAGCTGAGTTTTAGTCTTCACAAGTAGCTCAGTGTCTTCTAAAACGACCTCGTAACACTTGAAACGCTTCTTAATCCAAGACTCTGCATTATTCCCGAAATCACAATAAACAAGAGCGTTTTCAGTAGCATAAATGTTCATTGGGCATCTTGGATGATTGTATCTAGTATAAAATAGCTTCATTATTGCCTCCATAATTTGTAAAATGAAAGGGATATCATATGAATAGAGAAATGCGGCTGGAATCTCCGCCAATTCTGCTGGACTTTTTAACTCATCACGAGACCATAAAAAGCCATTCTCCAAAAACTGTTGAAGAGTATTTTTTTGATTTGCGAATGCTTTTCAGGTTTTTAAAGATACATAAGAGACTTATCGACGAAGGAACGGATTTTAGCGATATTGCAATACTTGACATAGACGAAAATTTTGTCAAGCGTATCACTCTCAGTGATGCCTACGCCTTTTTAGCATATCTTTCAGGCGAAAGAGTAAATCTCAGGGGTAAGCAACGTGATGGAAAAGGTCTGGGCGCAACTGCAAGAGCAAGAAAAGTCGCTACGATACGTTCGTTTTTTAAGTATTTAACGCTTCGAGCGCATATTCTTGAAATCAACCCAATGCTTGAGCTGGATTCACCAAGACTCAAAAAAACACTTCCGAGGTACTTAACCGAGGCGGAGAGTTTAAATCTTTTGGACAATATTCATGGCAAAAACCCAGAACGCGACTATGCAATAATAACTTTGTTCCTTAATTGCGGACTACGTATATCAGAGCTGCAAGGTCTAAATGTCGCAGATGTACAGGGCGAAACAATCAGAGTGCTTGGCAAGGGTAACAAAGAGCGGATTTTGTTCTTAAATAACGCATGTCAACTGGCAATACAAAGTTACTTGGAAGTTCGACCGCCGATTGAAAATGAACGTGCGATGTTCTTAACGCGCAGGCAAAAACGAATTAGCGTGGAAATGATTCACGTTTTGGTGAAAAAGCATATCGCCATGGCAGGGCTAGATTCATCGCAGTACTCAAGTCACAAACTTCGGCACACAGCGGCAACGCTAATGCTTGGAAACGGCGTAGATGTGCGTGTACTTCAAGAGGTTTTGGGGCATGAGCATCTGAATACAACGCAAATATACACTCATGTGGAAAATGAGCAGTTACGACTTGCGGCGAAGGCAAATCCCCTTGCGAAAGTCAAAAAGAAGAACAAATAGCTCAAGTCATGACTGCAACCATTGGTAAAGGCTAAGTCGTTATCATCGCAACAAATTCTTGCTCGCTGATTATCGTAATACCAAGGGTTTGCGCCTTTGTCAGCTTTGACCCAGCCGCTTCGCCTGCAAGCAGATATGAGGTTTTAGCGGACACACTTCCTGAAACCTTACCGCCATTTTTCTCGATGATTTCTTTAGCTTCATCTCTGGAGTACTGCTCAAGTGTACCTGTGATGACAAAGGTTTTACCAGAAAATAAGTCCGTCACGGCTCGTTTTTCGCCAAGGGTATTAACGCCTGCCGCTTTTAAGCGTTCTAACAAATCAAGCGAGGTTGGCTTGCTCAGCCAATGAAATACACTTTGCGCAATGGTCGGTCCAATCTCGTTTATTTTAACAAGCTCATCCTGCGGAGCAGCAAGCAAAGCGTCTAAACTGCCGAAATGCTCCGACAAAAGTCGGGCAGCTTTTACACCAACGTGGCGGATACCGAAGGAATATAAAAGTCGAGAAAAGTCTTGCTTTTTGGAAATTTGTATATTATTCAACAAATTTGACACAGATTTATCCTTAAAACCGTCAAGTCTTAATAGGCCGTTTTCTGTCAAATTATAAACATCTGCAATGTTTTTTACCAATTCATTACTATAAAGAGCCTCGCATGTGGCTGCGCCAAGACCTTCAATGTCCATGGCATCTCGTGATGCAAAATGAATCAGCCCTCGCAAAATTTGAGCAGGGCAACCAAGATTTACGCAACGAACAGCCGCTTCTTCATCGACCCGCGTAACAGGTTCATTGCAAACAGGGCACAGCTTCGGGAAAACATACCGCTCTGCATCAGAAGTCCTAGCATCAGTGTCAACTGACACAATTTCGGGTATTATCTCCCCTGCCTTCTGCACCCAAACGGTGTTGCCGATTCTAATATCCTTTTCGTTGATAAAATCCTCATTGTGAAGCGTCGCGTACTGAACTGTCGTTCCGGCAAGGCGTACAGGCTCTAGGACTGCCTTTGGAGTTAAAACTCCGGTTCTGCCAACTTGAATAATAATATCAATGACCTTAGTAAGCTTTTTATCTGGTGGGTATTTATACGCGACTGCCCATCTCGGACATTTCGAGGTACTTCCAAGTCTTCTGCGCAGCGACAAATCGTTAATTTTTACAACCGCGCCGTCGATATCAAACAAAAACTGCTCTCTATTTTCATTAATAGAGAGTATTTCTTGCGCAATTGTCTCACAGTCATTGAGTTTTTTATACGGAATAGTCGGAAAGCACCAGCTTTTAAGCATTTCCAAGGTGTCTGAATGAGTTTGAGGAAGCGGCATACCGTCAATTTCCTGAATGTTAAACACCATAATCGAAAGCTTGCGCTGCTCAGCGATTTTTGGGTCAAGCTGACGCAATGAGCCTGCAGCCGCATTTCTCGGATTAGCAAGCAAGACTTGCCCTAACTCCTCTCGCTCCTCATTAAGCTTAAGGAACACATCCTTAGGCATGTATACCTCCCCTCTTACAACTAGCTTCGAGGGGGCGTTTGCAATGCTCTTAGGCAAGCCTTTGAGTGTCAGAAGGTTATGTGTCACATCCTCACCGGTTCGTCCGTCACCTCTGGTCGCGCCTTGTTTGAACACGCCGTCAATATACGTCAGCGCAACGGACAGACCATCAACCTTTGGTTCGACACAAAACTCAGTATTTTTGTCAGTTTCAAGCATTTTTTCAATGAATAACGACAATTCTTCAATGGAAAAAACGTCTTGGAGGCTTTCAAGTGGGACATTATGGGTCACAGGCGAAAACGCGGCTTGCCCGCCGACCCGAACAGTCGGAGAATCGGGGTCAAAAAGTTCTGGAAATTCAGCCTCTAATTCGCGAAGCCGCCTAAGAGCCATATCATAGTCATAATCTGACATGATTGGCTCATCTTTCACATAGTACGAGTAATTGGCATCTGCAAGACGTTTTCGCAGTTCTATCAATTCATTTTGCATCATAAGTCTCCGATAATTCAAAATATCTTATCACAGTATACCAAAAAAAACACTACGGCACAATAGCGGATTGCCTTTTTGAATCAGAAAATAATCCCGAATCTGTTAAATTAGTATATGTATCCGGCACTGTTCCGACTATTACGGTTTCTGCAATGTTTACTTGAACATTCACAACGGTTGACGCTGTGTAACCTGGCAACAAAACACCGATATCGACCGTAACCTCCATTAAAATTTGATGCCGAGTTTGATTGATTCCCGCAGAAGTGAATACATTTTCAAATGACGCTCCAGCCGTTCCAACTGGAATTATTCTAACGGGAACACGAGGCCCACGCCCTGCAAATAAGTCAGATTTCATGAGGCTGCCTATAGGGATGGACAATTCTGACGTGTCGATACTGTCAATTTCATCTAACACATCATCAATTATACCCGATTTAAGGCGATTTATAGTAATCATGTCAGTTTTGAGGGCGGTAATATTACCGTAAATGTCCTTTTCAAAAAAAACTATTTTGTCATACTCAAAGCTACCGTCACTGATTCGGTCTTCAATTGCCTTGTTTATTGCCTTTGACGCAAGATAATCAACTTTTGCCTTAGCAAGCTGAGATATCATTGGTCGAATATGCGCATCGATAGTGGCAACGATTATCCAGAATAATCCAATAAAAATCACTAAAAACAAAATCGCGCTAAGAGTTTTTGAAATGTTTAATTTTCTTAAAACAGGACGATATCGAAAAAATCTCGTTCTACGCATTGCAGTCACCTCAAGACAAACATATGCAAAAAGGTGTCGGAGTATGTGAAACGCCACGAGTGTAATAAAACGTTACGTTTGCAATGGACTGCTTTTTAACTGAGAATTGTTTTAGTCATACTTTGGAAAAAACTGATTTACATTTTCGACTTAATAGTATATAATGTACACTGAGTTGAAGTGGACATGCTAAAATGTTTTTTTGGGGGTACTATGAGTTTTACCTTAGTGACGATTGTAGTTTTAGTTATTGGCGTAATCTTTGTAAATGGTTGGACTGATGCACCTAATGCGATTGCAACAGTTGTTTCAACTCGTGCAATGGCACCAAAGCCAGCTATTATCATGGCAGCTATCTTTAATTTTTTGGGATTGATGTTTATGACCTTTATAAATGCGAAGGTTGCAACAACAATTGGAAAAATGGCAAATTTCGGTTCAGGTCATGATTCGCTGATTGCTTTAGCGGCCGCTCTTTTTGCGATAGTTGTTTTTGCTGTTGGAGCATGGTATTTCGGAATTCCAACAAGCGAAAGTCATGCTTTGATTGCCGGAATTACCGGTGCAGCACTATCGATTGGTGGCTTAGCGGCAGTGAATTTGGAGCAGTGGTCTAAGGTTTTATACGGTCTTGGTTTATCATCACTTCTAGGGTTTGGGTCAGGATTCGTAACATCTAAGTTAATTCGGCTGACATTTTTTAACGTTAAACGTAAAACAGCCAACACTTTTTTTAACGGAGCGCAAATCGCCTCAGGTGCGTCTATGGCATTTCTTCATGGTGCACAGGATGGTCAGAAGTTTATGGGTGTCTTCATGTTGAGCATCTTTCTGGCAAAAGGCACTCCAGTTCCTGAGGTATTCTCGATACCGATTTGGATGATGATTCTATGTGCTGTTGTAATGGGCATCGGAACTTCAATAGGCGGTTACAGAATTATTAAATCAGTGGGCATGGATATGGTAAAGCTCGAAAAGCATCAAGGTTTTGCTGCTGATTTAGCGGCTTCTGCGTGCCTTTTAGTTGCGTCGCTGAGCGGTTTACCTGTTAGCACGACTCACACAAAAACTACTTCAATTATGGGAGTCGGTGCGGCAAAACGCATTTCATCAGTCGATTGGGGCGTAGCTAAAGATATGGTCTTTGCTTGGCTGTTGACTTTTCCAATTTGCGGATTAATCGGGTACTTAATGTCTAAGCTCTTCATGCTTATTTTCTAGTGGTTTTAGAGGTAATTTATTTTTTTTTAAGGAGTTTTTATGCGAGATAATAAAGATGTAAACTATTTTGATATGTTCATCGATTCCGCAAATTATGTTTCTAAAGCTGCTTACGCACTGCTTGACATGGTGAACAACTTTACCGATGTTGAAAAGAAAGTCGAGCAAGTTCATTTCATTGAGCACGAAGCGGACATGCTTTACCACAAGCTTTATCAAAGATTAATGCGTTCATTTATGACCCCAATTGATCGAGAGGATATTTTACAACTTGCTCAAAAACTGGATGATGTCACCGATTTGATTGAGGATATTGCCTATTGTTTCGTTATGTTCGAGATTACTGTTTTAAGACCGGATACATCAGAATTCCTAGGCTTAATTGTTAAAACCTGCGACCTTACTCGTGACGCTGTGGTAGAATTTAAGCAGTTTACAAAATCGAAAACCCTGTCCGATAAGATTAGAGACATTAATCACTCCGAAGAAGAAGGTGACCGTTTTTACAAAAATGCAGTTCGTCAGCTATTCAGGCAAGCCACTGACCCTCTTGATGCTATGAAATGGCGCGAGATTTATTATAAAATGGAAAACGTTTTGGATGCATGTGAAGATGTCGCCGATACAATCGAAGGGGTTATTATTAAGAATTCTTGATTGTTTAGTTACGACTTCAACTCTGATAATAGACATTGTTGACCGCTAACCCCTCGTCACAACACAACAAAAAGCCTTGAACCCTCACAGGTTCAAGGCTTTTCATATGGTGCCGGTGAAGGGACTCGAACCCCCACTTAGTTACCCAAAACAGATTTTGAGTCTGTCGCGTCTGCCATTCCGCCACACCGGCTTGTCTACCAGTAAACGAGCAAATCGGTTACTGGTAACCTAGGTGATATTATACACTAAAAAGAGAAAAAGTAAAGAGTTATTTTCAAAGAATAATTATAGAGCTTGTCCTTCCGCATCGAACAAAGGGAGCTTTTCTAAGTATTGAATATCCTCACGAATACATGCGTCCCCTTCTGCTAGTATCGCCATTTTACCCGCAATAATCCCTTCGGACATTAAAACGAGTTTCTCAAGGGCTCGTAATGATTCCCCTGTTGAAATAACGTCGTCAATAAGAACAATTCGCTTGCCCTTCATTGCCTCTGAGTCATTTTTGTCAATAAAGAGAGTTTGACGTGAGGCGGTAGTTATTGAGCGTACTTCCACGCTAAAGGCTTCCCGCATATATAGCTTAGCTGATTTTCGGGCGATTAAGTACGGAAGTCCGCTTTGGCGAGACATTTCGTATACCAGCGGTATACCTTTTGATTCGGCGGTAATAAGCAAGTCGCAGTCAGGTATGACCTTTAGTAATTCCGAAGCGCATACCTTTGTAATCTCTACGTCACCGAAAATAACAAATGCGGCAATATATAAGTCGTCAGAAACTTTGCAAAGAGGTAGGGCGCGCTCTACCTGTGCAATTTTTAGCTTGTAAGTCATGTTACAGCCTCCGATTATTTATGTTCTTCTACGAATTTCAGATAGTTTTCGTACTGCGATTTAATAAGCTGCTGCGGATTTAGCTGATAAGGGCAACGGGAATCACATGCGCCGCAACCGATACAGTCCTTTGTGTGATTCATAATCCCCTGCCATTCCGTAGTCAAGAAGTTTTGAAAGACAGCCCGTTCTAGCAGCATATCCAGCCTGCAAATCTGTTCAAGGGGTAAATCTATAGGGCAGGGCTTACAATAGCCGCAGGAACGGCAGAACCGCCCGCTAAGCCGCTCCTTGTCTTGTTCGATTTCTGACTTTCTTTGTGAATTAAGCTCTGGAGGATTATTCTCTAATTCTATAAACTGCTTGATTTCATATAGCTTTTGAATGCCCCAAATAGGCACGACCCACGGGTATGACCTAATAAATGCAAAATTCGCCTCAACACTTTGAATCAAACCGCCTGCCATTGCCTTCATGGCAATATACCCGACATTGTTTTCCTCGCATAACCTAACTAAATTAATCTCCTCTTGAGAAGACAGCGACGAAAAAGGATACTGCAAGGTTTCATATAAACCGGAAAGCACTGCATTAGCAGCGATTTCCTTAGAATGATTAGTTATGCCGATATGTCTGACAACGCCTTGATTTTTAAGCTCTTGAACATACTTTGTCATGTCCTCCGGAATCAAAACCTTTGGATTGTGAAACTGAAAAAGGTCAACATAGTCGGTTTTCAAATTCGTCAGGGACTGGTTAATATCTCGCTTTAATACCTCAAGACTGGTAGCCTGCGACTTAGTTGCAATAATGATGTTTTTACGTACATCAGACAGCGCGTAGGCTATTTTTTCTTCGCTGTTGGAATATATTCTTGCAGTGTCGAAGAAATTGACGCCGTTATCATACGCATAACGAAGAATTTCGGCAGCTTCGTCAAAACTGCAACGTTGAATCGGCAATGCGCCAAAGGCGGTTCGGGAAACCTTTAAGCCAGTTTTTCCAAGTGTAACATATTGCATTATTTAGCCTCCTCAATTACTTCACGAGTAACATTATTTATCCAAATTTTTGACCTGAAACGAGGAATTGTAAAAAATATCTTCCATAATTCTTCAACTGCCATAACTGCAAAAACCCAAAGAATGCTCAGCTTCAATACAAAACCGACAAACATCGCCAGAGGAATCGCAACAGCAAACATAGAAATCAAGTCACATTTCAAGCAAAATTTCACATCGCCGCCTCCGCGGAGAATACCTACTATTATAACATAATTTATGGACTTTACAGCCATTGCTGACGATAGTATGAATATCATTTTTGTGGTTAAATCAATAGCAACTGCATCAGCGTTAAACATTCCAAACATAAATGGCTTCATTAGTCCGAAAAGTAACACAATCAGTAGGAAACCTGCAAAAATCCCCGCTAAAACAGTATACGCAAGCATAGTTTTGGACTCTGCGTAAATTTCATCGGAATTGCTTGTGTGGTCATGAGTGCCAAGCCTGTTTCCAATCAAAATTCCCACTGCATTTCCGATTCCGAAAAAGAACCCTGCCGCAAGCCTTTCAATGGACATTGCTATTGAATACGCAAATAGCCCCACCTCACTACCCGGCATATGCCCCATAATAAAGGTATACAACGAAAAGCCAGTACCCCATAGAGTCTCGTTAAGCACCACGGGAAGTGTATAACGCGTAAAATCCTTGACAATTAATTTACCGGGTTTGAGTAGCAGTTTCGGCATTAGAATAAATTCTGTATTTCTAAAAGCATAAATATACGTGATAGCAAATTCTATGAACCTTGCAATCAATGTTGCAATGGCAGCACCTTCGACACCCATTGCAGGAAACCCGAGAGCACCGTATATCAGGACATAATTCAGTCCGGTATTGATTATCATTGAGGTTATAAGTACGTACATACCAAGCTTAGGGTTGCCCATACTGCGCTGTGCGCCGATGTACATCCATGTCAGGGAGTTAAGTACATATGAAAATGCAACAATTCTGGCATATCGAGCTGCATAATCAATTAAAATCGGATTATTTGAGGTGAGTGAAAAAACCTGTTCGGGGAAAATTGCGATTACAATCGCAACCAATGTCGATACCGAGCCAGCCGCGAACATTCCGACACCTAAGACACGGTTTAAGGTTTTAAAGTCTCTCTTGCCGTAGTACTGGCTTATCAAAACGCACATTCCACTTTGTATCCCGAAGATAAATAGCTGAACTATAAAGAATACTGCGTTTGCAAGGGTTACGCCTGAAAGAGCCGCTTGGTCAACTCCGCCCACCATAAAAGTGTCCGCTAAGCCAAGGCACTGATTGATAACATTCTGTATAATTATCGGGATGGACAGCTTGAAAAGCTGACTGCGCAGTTCAGGAGATATTTGAAAAAGCTTCATTTAAACCTCTAGCATTAAAATTGTTGCGCAGAATGACTATGCATACAGCATTATAACCGAGGCTTCTTACAAAGTCAACGATTGCGGCAGATGTCACATTAACCTCTGCCGCAACTGCACATAATTACGGTTCTATCTTGGCTCGATGGGCGTATAATCTGTTTCGTCAAATTTTTGACTAACTGGTGGAATTACCTTGGGTTTATCTAGTAATTCATATAATATTGACGCCCCCTCTGCCCTTTTCACAGGTTTTAGCGGATAAAACAAGCCGTTTGGATATCCAGTGGTGATTTTATAGACCTTGAGCGTTAATATAGCATCTGACGACCATCTTGCAACTGGAACATCGTCAAACGGCATATCTTGAAAGTCGATGGTATCAGGAACATGGAGAATTTTTGCTACTATTGAGGCTAGCTCCTCACGAGAAATTGGGTTGTCAGGCAAAAAAGTGCCATCTGAGTAACCTGAAATAATTCCTCTGGCACGTACCGCCGAAATATATCCCCTTGCCCAATGATTTGCTGTATCACTTAAATCATTGAAGTTCTCCTTTGGCGGAATTAGGCTTAGAATTTTGCATATCATTACACAGGCTTCCGCTCTGGACAGATAATCCTCAGGGAAAAACATGGTTTCCGTTTTTCCGTTGATGATACCTGTATTCTTAAGCTGATAAACAGAAAATTCAGACCAGTGACCCACTACGTCGTCGAAGGCTGCGCCGAAAAGCCATTTACCGTATTTTGCCCACACTGACTGCGGCTCCTGCCCTAGTGCCCATACTCCCGCTCCTCTGATGTCATATTTTTTGACAAGAGAGAACTTTTTTTCAAATGAAGAATGGTCTTCATACCAAACATCATAAGTGCCTGCTACGAGTTTTTTACCGCCCCATAGACCTGCGTTTACCTGAGATGCTGTAATTTTCAACGTTGCTCTTGCACAAGAGGTTGCCGCATCGTACCATTGGGCTGTGCCGTAATTATTAACAAGATTTTGAATATCAGAAATTGTAAATGCCTTGCCGCCGCTTGATTGCGCCTGACCAGCTATCCAGTACCGTCCGTAAAAAGGGACACCAATCATTATTTTCTCTTTTGGCACATGCTTAAGAGCATAGATTATTGACTTTTCAATAAAACTATAGCTTGCAACTGGTCCCGCAGGGCTGCCGTTATATGATTCGTCATAGGTCATTATGAAAATGTAATCGCAAATTTCTCCAAGCCGTTTATAGTCATACTGTCCGTGCCAGCCCTTAGTAAGCGAATAAGGATTTGCGGCTACACAGGCTGAAACAATCTTTTCTGACGGAATTTTATTGCGTATTTCCGCGACAAAGCCCGAAAACGCTTCCCTGTCAAGCTCGGTTAAGTCCTGCAAATCGATATCCACACCATCTAGGTCGTACTGAGTTATATAGGCTGCAAGCTGTTGTGCAACAGTACTTTTCTGCGTCAGAGCTAACCGCCCAAGTTCACGATTCCAATGGTTGCTTAAAAATGGAATGACCTTAATCCCCTTCTCATGCATGGTTGCTATAAATAATGGGTCAGGCTCTTTTGTCAGCTTAACAGTGCCGTCCGCCGCCACTTCAAAATAATCTGGGTTTACAGTATTTACAAAGCCTCTGGTTCGTTCTAATTCGTGGAGATAAATCGATGCATCACCGCCGAAAAGATAGCCTAGGCTGGTAACGTCCTTTGCATGAGCTTCGGTAATAAGGGTTGGGGAAAATATCAAAAATAACATAGCTGTCATAATTGTCCGTTTAAAAAAATACATAACAAAGCCTCCCGATTTATCATTAACCGAGAGGCTTTAAAAATACCAAGTATTTAATGGATTATTCTGCTTCTGAGGTTGCTACAATTTCATCTGGAGTATTAATTGCAACCGGTGCAGGCTCCATCATAGCACGAATTGAGAGTGAAACCTTTTTCTTATCCAAGTCGATTTCTGTGATTTTGACCTGAACTACTTGACCTTCCTTTACGGCTTCCTCAGGCTTGCCGATACGGCGGTCGCTTAGCTGGGAAATATGGATTAGTCCGTCAACGCCGGGTACGATTTCAGCAAATGCGCCGAAAGGCATAAGCTTAACGACTTTAACGTCTTTAACGTCACCGACTTTGTATGTTTCAATGAATTTATTCCATGGATTATTTGACTGTTTGCGATGTCCGAGAGAGATTTTCTTTTTCTCTTTGTCAAAGCTAAGGACATATACCTCAATAGAGTCACCGATAGTGAGAACATCTGAAGGCAGCTTAACACGATTCCAGCTTAGCTCAGAAACGTGAACCATGCCGTCAACTCCACCAATATCAACAAATGCGCCAAAGCTTGTCAGAGACTTAACAACGCCTTGATACACTGTACCTTCTGCGATTGATTCCCAAATTGCGGCGGCATTTTCGCCGCGCTTAGCATCGTCCATACGTCTGACCTCTTGGTTAGCATGGCGAATAGAACCTACCACACGGCGGCGGGCACGATTGAACTCAGTGATACGCAGCTTAACGCGCTTTTTCATAATGTCGGACATTTGCGCATCCTTTGGTAAGCCTGTCTGTGACGCTGGAACAAACACGCGGACGCCTTTGATTGAAACAACGACACCGCCCTTGTTTTCTTCAACAACAACGCCTTCGAGGATAGCTTGATTATCAACGGCGGCTTCAACAGCTTCCCAGCTTGAAACAGTTTCAAGGCGTTTGCGGGACAGCATTGCAGTACCCTCAACATCGTTTACGCGGACAACAAAGACTTCGATTTCATCGCCGACCTTAAGCGAGGTTTCTAACTTCTCCGCTGGGTCATAACTTAACTCGTCGAGAGGGATATAGCCAGCGTGCTTAGTGCCTAGGTCAACGTGGATTTCATTTGAAGCTATAGCGGTGATAACACCAGTCACTTTGTCTCCTGTATTTAATGTTTTGAAAGACGATTCCAGCATTTGCTCGAAGCTTTCCATAGATTCACTATTCATGTTTTCCTGCGTCATCTTCAAGACGACCTCCTCTATTATCAATGCCGGCGTCGAAGCACCAGCTGTAACTCCTATATTCATGAAGCCGCTATACATGTCCGCATTTAGCTCGTCAGCGTTTTGAATCATAATAGTTTTGCAGGTTGGGTTTGCATTACGGCAAACCTCCGCCAAGCTTTTAGTATTTGCAGATAAGCTGTCGCCTACAACAATAACCATATCTGATTCTTTAGAAAGCTCACATGCTTCACTTTGTCTAACATAGGTAGCCTTGCATATTGTATCAAGAATTTTTATTCTTGTATAGAGTTTTTTCAAAAAAATTGTACAAGTTTCCCACTCTTTATGAACTGCCGTTGTTTGGGAGACAATTGTTAGCTCTTTTTCATGCCATTCTGGATGATTTTTTGTTAATATTGCCAACTCATCCAACGACGAAAAAACAAAAACTCTGCTTTTTTCTCCCCACCCTGCCGATGCGGTAACCTCTGGATGGGTTGCATCGCCGAAAATAAGAATAGTTCTTCCCTCGTTACTGTCCTCATAAATGATGTCATGAATATGGCTGACGCATGGACATGTAGCGTCTATGACATTTAATCCGCATTCATTTATTTCATTTAGCAATGAAAGTGGCACTCCATGACTTCTGAGAATAACAGTTTGCCCCTTGGGTATGTCCTTATGAGAATTTGCAACAAAAACGCCCTTTTCTGCAAGCATTTGCGTCACACTTCGGTTATGCACCAACGAACCTAAGGTATAGACAGGAGTTTTTTCAAGCTCCATGGCGATTTTAACAGCTCGCCCAACTCCGAAGCAAAAGCCTGCGGACTTCGCTACCTTGACCTTCATTTCTTTTGTTTCCTTAACTCTCGTTTTAACGGGTTGTTCATAAGCTTATAAATCCTCGACATCATATCCTCCGCCGCTTCACGATAAAACTCCGAGGTGGGTTTTTTTTCCGTGTTTGTGACGTAATATGGCTCCCCAAAATGTAGAAAGACCTTGCTGATAAAGAGTTTTCGCCCCGGAGATATATAAACTGGCAAAACCAGAACTCCCGCTTTTGCCGCAATCAAGGCAGCGCCTGTTTTTGCAGCAGAGGCATCCTCGGTTTTAACTCTTGTTCCCTCTGGGAAAATCATTACATTTCGTCCTGCTTTAAGAATTTCGAGGGTTTTTTTGATGGCAGATAAGTCCGAGCCGCCTCTTGAAATTGGGTATGCACCGCACATAGTTAAGAAAAGTCCAAGGGGCTTAAACTTAAAAACCTCACTTTTAGCCATAAAGCGAGGTAAATCCTTAGGGCGAAGCGCGGAGGTAATAAATATGGGGTCTGCTAATGTGTAATGATTTGAGGTGACTAGAAATGGCCTATCCGGCAAATTTTCTCTGCCTGTTATCTCGAAGCGGAAGAGGATTTTTAATCCTACAAAAACTAATCCATACAGTATAACGTAAAAAAAATGCCGTATTGCCTTTAACATTGCTTTATATCATCTCCCAGCTTGTCCATAATAGTATTTTTTAAAACATCAATGCTTTTTTCAAGGCTATAGTCTGTTGTATCCACAATTATAGCGTTCTCTGCGGGCTTAAGGGGAGCAATTGCACGGTTTGTGTCGTTAAAATCTCGTTTTGTTACGTCCTCTAGTACAGTTTCGTAAGTAACCTCCGAGCCCTTGCTGCGAAGCTCAAGGAAGCGTCTTTGCGCTCTGTCCTCAACAGAGGCTGTGAGAAATATTTTGCAGTCGGCGTTGGGAAGAACCACAGTTCCGATATCTCTGCCGTCCATAATAACGTTATTTTCTCGGGCGAGTTTACGCTGACTTTCAAGCAAAAACGCTCTAACCTCCGGTCTGGCAGATACGTCAGACGCCGCCTTGGACACCTCATGTCTGCGAATGTCCTCGGTCACATCCGTGCCATTGAGGTACATATGCTGAACTCCGTCAATATACTTCATGCCAATATCTATTTTGGTTAGGTCTAGCTCATTCGTTAGCGAAAAGAGACCAATAACTCTGTACATAGCACCAGTATCAACATATATGAAGCCTAAATCCTCAGCTACCTTACGAGAAATAGTACTTTTTCCTGCGCCGGATGGTCCGTCTATGGCAACACTTTTAAAATTCATCTGTTAGCCTCCTTGGGTAAAAAATAAGAGCTAAAATTCGAGCTAAACAACCCTATGTCCAAGACCTATTGCAACCTCGTTTAGGTGCATTAGCCCAATTCCGAAAAACAGTGCAACAGCAATATGCTCCCCCCACCGTACCACAGCAATTTTACCGCCCACGTTGAGCCCCGTAGCCTTTGACATGATTTGAGAAACCGCTTCTCTCGCTGCGCCAGCAACTGCGCCTATCTCGCTATGATGGTCGCTGATAACGTTTTCTCTTTGAGCAGCCACAATTGTATGTTCGATTATTTTACTGATTGATTGGATAAATTCTCCGCCAAAATTAATAGCCGCCGAGCCAGCTCCATCCTTTGCAAGAGCTGTGCGCATTTGCCTTTCAGTTTCTCTGTCGGACGTAACAGCAAGGCTGATTGCCGCCGCTGCAACTGTTTTACTATCCATGGCATCTCCTCATTTCTTATACTATTTACTGATTAAAGACCGAAAAGATTGCGGTTTTTAATTAGTGATTAGTATTATACACTGACTGCCCCGCTAGAAAGCCTGTAGACCATGCTATTTGGAGATTATACCCTCCCGTAAAGGCGTCTACATCTAAAACCTCACCTGCAAAGTACAGTCCTGAGGTTAGCTTGCTTTGCATGGTTCTTGGGTCAATATCCCGAACATTTACGCCGCCTCTGGTGACGACGGCTTCGTCTACGGGCGGTTTACCTGAGATTTTCACTGGTAAGGCTTTGATTGTCATAAGCAGTTTGCGCCGTTCGTCCTTTGTAAAGGAATTAATGCGCTTGGTTGGGTCTAGCCCTGATATTGAAAGTATAACAGGTATTATGCTTTTATGCAATAAATCGCCTAAAGCGTTTGTAAGCTCGCGATTATTATATTTCTCAAAATCCCTAATCATCCTTGCGTCAAGCTGCTTTTCATCAAGTCCTGGCTTTAGGTCGATGAATAAAGTATAGCCGCTTTTTGCCGTTGCAGATGCCGAAAGTATCATTGGACCAGACACGCCGAAGTGCGTAAAGAGCATTTCTCCCGGACCATCAGACCAGACCACCTTCCCGTCCTCTCTTTTGACGGTAATCGAAACATTTTTCAGGCTTAAGCCTTGCAATTCCACGCAAAAGCTGTCCCCAGACAGCAGCGAGGTTAGTGATGGTTCGGTGGGGATAAGCCTATGACCTGACTGCTCTGCAAAGTAGTAACCATCCCCTGTTGAACCTGTCAGCGGGTAGGATAGACCACCTGTAGCAACTATGACAGAATCTGTAAGTATTTTTTCCGCGCCGCAGACAACGCCGCAAACTGCGCTGGAAAAATTCGAGGAATCGCTTTCCTTAAACAGCAGCTTGTCTACTCTTTTTCGTTCAACGGTGACACCGTTGCTTTTCAGCCACCCTATTAGAGCATCTGTAACATCACGAGCCTTCTCGGATATTGGAAACACTCTGCGCCCTCTCTCTGTTTTAAGGTGCAGCCCCTTGTTTTCAAAAAAATCCATAGTATCCGCAGGAGAGAATTTTGAGATTGCACTCTGCAAAAACTTAGGATTACTGACGACGTTTTTTAGGAATTCCTGATGGTCGCAATTGTTGGCAATATTGCAGCGTCCTTTGCCGGTAATGTTTAGCTTTTTACCCGCAAAACCGTTTTTATCAAACAAACGAACCTTTGCACCCGCTTCTGCCGCAATTCCTGCCGCCATCATTCCGGCAGGGCCTGCGCCTATAACAATTACGTTCATTCTTTGTCCTTTCCGGGACCAAATGAGGTATCATAAACATGATAATCTGACCATATTTGCTCTAGGAGGTTAAAAGTTTTCTTAACATCATCCTTCTTCCGCATACCCACCGCAACAATTAACGCATTTATAACACTTAGAGGTGCAACCAAGGAGTCCACAAAAGACGCCATATCGCTCAACGCCAGCAGGCTCATGTCTGCGGTCTGGGCAAGGGGGGACTTTGCCGAGTCTGTAATGGCGATGGTGGACGCTCCCCTGTCCTTAGCAAAGCGCATAGCCTGAGCTGTTCTGCGTGAATATCTTGGGAAACTCATACCGATAACCACGTCATTTGAATCAATTCTCATGATTTGCTCAAAGGTCTCGCTGACGGTGGAGGAATTAACGTAAAAGACGTTTTCGCGCATTAAATTGAGGTAAAAGTACAAAAAGCTCGCTAAAGCCGAGGAGGAACGCACTCCGATAATATAAATTCGTGACGCATTGACAATTGCTTCAACACTGCTTTCAAAAGCTTCGCTGTCAGCTTCTTCCAAGGAAAGGCGCAACTTTTCAATATCCGCCTGCATAACCTTGCGCAAAATATCTGTTTCGCCTATTCTGGTGCCTGCAACCTCAATACGCTGCACACTTGTAAGGGTGTGTCGCACAAGCTCCTGTAAATCCTTCTGCATTTGAGGATAACCGTCATATCCAAGCTCGAACGCAAAGCGCACAACCGTTGACTCGCTGACAGATACCTCGTCACCCAGCTTGCTTGCGGTAATATAAGCGGCTTGGTCGTAATGCTCAGCTATAAATCGGGCTATCGAACGCTGCCCCTTAGAAAAATTTGGAAATTGCTCCTTTATTTTCTCAAGTATATCCATTAAATGCTCCCTCAGCTATTATTTATAAGTAGTTTACAGCTTTAAAGAATTATTTCTATTATTCTTATTATCTTTCGGCATTATCTTTCGACTTGTTTTTCTGCCCCTCGATATATGCGATTTCAGCCTCCGTTGCATACCGCCACTTGCCGCTGAAAACATCACCTAATGTCAGCTTACCCTCTGAAACACGCTTAAGTCTGGTTACGTGCAGACCTGCGGCTTCGCACATTTTACGAACCTGACGGTTTTTGCCTTCGTGGATAGTAATCATAAGTAAACCCGGCGAATGCTCACGCGCCTTTGCGGGAGAGTAGTTCTCGCCATCAATCCGCATAGGTGATTTCAGCTTAGGCAAAGCCAGCGACAAATCCCCTTGCACCCACGCAAGATAGGTTTTCTCAACCTCATTTGAAGGGTGTGTGAGAGCTTGTACGGCTGCTCCGTCATTAGTCAGCAGCAATAGCCCCTCTGCGCTTAAATCCAGCCTTCCTACAGGCACTAGGTAACCAAGTTCAGGCGGAATCAAATCCTTGACACATTTCCTGCCTTGCTCGTCACTTAGCGTTGTCACAACGCCTCTGGGCTTATACAGAATTATGTACACATGCTTTGGCGGAGCCGGAATAGGCTCGCCGTTTACCCGTATGTAATCCTCTTCGGACACCGTCATCCCGATAGTTGCAATGTCACCGTTAACGGTGACACGCCCTTCTTCAATCAAACGCTCCGAAGCCCGGCGAGACGCTATCCCCCGGGCAGACAGTAGCTTTTGGATTCGTTCTTGCAAAATTTTTAACCATCCTTTTACTTCAGGCGTAGCGTCAACAGCGTTTTCTGTAAAAACAGGACTGCTTCCGACTAACTTGCCGCCAACATAAACATTAACACTGCCTATTTGAGAACCGCCGACAACAGGCGCCCAAACATGGGTTGGGATGTCCCAGACTATTTTCATAGACTTATACTCTTCATTGGTGACCGAAACAATAATATCCCTCTTTGCCACTGCGCTGACAAAGGTCGTCACTCCGCCAATAACCTCAATATTTTTAACCTCGCCGTGCTTAAAAATAAAGCGGCTGGGCGAAAGCGAAAAGCCGTAATCCAGAAGTCTTGTATGGTCGCTCCAATCGTTGGGGGCGTGTAGGGTAACTACGATTAATCGTTGGTTTCCCTCGCGCTCTGCGCTTGAAATCAGGCAACGTCCCGCATCCTTGGTAAATCCTGTTTTGATGCCGTTTGCGCCTTCATACTGCCAGAGAAGCTTGTTGTGATTTTGTATGGTCTGCTCCCCTGCCACTGCGGTTTTTTTGGACACGATATTTCTAAAAGTGTCGTTTTTCATAGCAGCCACTGCTAAAACGCCCATATCTCTTGCGGTTGAAAAATGCTGTTCATGGGTTAAGCCGTGGGGGTTTGTGAAATGTGAGCTTTTCATGCCGATTGCCGCAGCTTTTTCATTCATCATATCGGCAAATTTCTCGATACTTCCTGCGCAATAAATAGCCAAGGCTGACGCTGCGTCATTACCAGAACGTAGCATGAGACCGTACAGAAGCTCCTGCACCGTGTACTTTTCCCCTGCCTTGAGGTACATTGAAGAGCCTTCAATGCCTGCCGCTTCAACAGGAATAGTCACCACGTCCGAGAGTTTGCAACGTTCGACAACGATTAGTCCCGTAAGAATTTTAGTTGTGCTTGCAATTGAAGCCTTAGAGTCGGCGGCGACTTCGTAAAGGATTTTTCCTGAATGACCGTCTATTAACACAGCGTTTCGTGCAGACACACCGGGAGCTGAAGCGTAAGCCTTTGCTACATATGCCGTCACAATTACAGCGATTATTGTAATAATTATTCTTTTCATGGGTTCACCTCATAGCAAGTTTTCCCCACGCTGAGAATAATATCTACAGTTTAGACTTCCTTTTTCTTGAAAATGCCTATAATCTTGTCAATTAAAGTCGGCACCATTTCAACTGCGCGGTCAATAGTTGTACCAGCAGGAGGATTAACGGGAATGATTTTTACCTCGTGGTTAGTGATGACTAAAAAGCCGATTGGTTGAAGCGTCACACCTGCGCCGCCGCCACCGCCGAAGTTAGCTCCAGCACTGTAATCTCCGCCGCCTGAGCCAAAACCGAAGGAGCATTTTGAAATAGGAATAAGAGTTGTCCCGTCGGGGGTGAAAATAGGTGTCCCCACAATTGTGTTGACGTCAATCATCTCTTTAATTTTGCTCATCGTTGTTCCCATTAGGTCAACTAATTTGTGATTTTCAGGCATGATTCAATCTCCTTAAATATCTATTTTTGCGGGCTTTGCGTTCTGGCGACGCCTAGCAATCAGGATTTTCAAGAAACGCTTCGCCGCATAGAACAAAACATTCGCTGCACCCCAAGGGGTTATAGTAATTGCGATTCGTCCTGTGAAAACAGGCTTGGTAGAATTAAAATTCAGTCCAATCCGAATTTTTTCTCGTTTTATTCCGATAGTTTCCTTTAAAAAAGGCAAAACGGCGGAGGCAATAGCATTGGCATTTCCGTACATTAAAGCGGCCTTGGCTGCATCCTCTGAGGCGGCGATAAACACAACATTGAGGTTTTTAACAGACAATCGCTTTAAGAGCTTTCGAGGTACATCTTTAAATTGTCCAACTAATTCAAAAATATAACTGAGGCTCATAGACGGCTTTGTATCAGATACTTTTTTGGTTTTCTTCTTTTTTGTTACAGTACCCTTCTTTGTCTCTTTTCGAGTTACTTTCTTCCCTGAAAACTTTAGCCTAATCTTTATTAGACCGACTCTCAGTCGCAAAAGTGTTTTATAGTTCGGTTCCTCATGCTTCTTAGATACATTTTTCCGAACAATGTCGATTCCCGTGGGTGTAAAGAATAAAACGACAAAACCTGCAATTATTATAGCAAAAACTATCATATTTCATCATTATTGCCAGAATTAAATGAGGCATCCAGCGAGAGCTGTCCAGCAAGCTCATTCAAATCAGGCAGGTCTGAGAGACTGGTTAGGGCAAAAGCACGCAGGAATAGCGGCGATGTTTTGTACTGCATTGGTTTACCCGGAACATCCAAGCGACCCGCCTCCTCTAGTAGCCCCTTCTCAAGTAAAATAGATACTGTGTTAGAGCTGTCAATTCCCCTAATCCGTTCTACGTCACCCTTTGTCACTGGTTGATGGTATGCCGCAACGCACAAAACTTCAAGCGCAGCCTTTGACAGCATTGACGGTTTGCGCTCCTCAAGGATTGAACGAATTATATCCGCAAAATCGGGCGCAGAAACCATTTGAGCATGTTCCTCCAGCAAGTAAACTCTGATACCTCGCTGTTCACGGCGGCAATCGTCAGCTAACTCACGGACAATTCTAACGGTTGCATCATTTGTGATATCAAGCTCCTTAGCAATACGTGAAAGTAAAATCGGCTCGCCTGATGCAAATAGTATTCCCTCAATACAGGCTTTTATATGCTGATATTCCATTTTTTTCACCTGCACTTACGCTTTTGTGTCGTCCTCCTGAGGACATGTATTAATTATATAGTCATCACCGTAATCTTCTAGCAGAATTTTGCGATTTCTGCATAATTCCAATACTGCAAGAAAAGACGCTACTGCCTCAGATTTTGTGGGTGCTTTCATCAAAGAGTTAAAAAACAACTTTCCTTTTTCTACAAGAAGCTTGAGAATTGAAACGACCATATCCTGTACAGGATGAGGCTCATGACCCACAAGTCCTTTAAAAACCGCAGTTTTTGGTGGCTTCTTTCGGGCAATTCTGTCCTCAATGTCCTTAAGCGCATCGATTAGGACAGCTTTATCATGCACACCTTGATACGTTTTGTCAACGGTAAAGCTCTCAGGGGGCTTGGATATCAAGTTTCTGCCAAGATTTGCCCTAACTTCGAGGTACTCCCGCAGCCTTAGTACCTGCTGATATACTTCCTCACGCTGACGCTGACGCAGCGCCGAAATTAGTTCGTCAACCTCCTCGTCGGGACCGTCGCTGATGTTTAGAAGCATTTTTGTTTTTAAGTAGACTAGGTGGGAAGCCATGGCTATAAACTCACTGGCAACCTCCATATCTAAATGTGAACGCTTGTCCATCCATTCAAGGTATTGCTGTAACAATAGCGATATTTTTAGGTCTTGAATTTCGATTTTACTGCGTTTTAGCAAATCCAGAATTAGATCCAGCGGACCTTCAAAGTCCTCCATCACCTCTTGATGAGAGCGGACTATGTTATCTACTTTAAAAATTAGGGAGTCAGGCAAAAGCTTACACCACCGTTTTTATTTTCTAGCCTTCACCTAAGAATGCTACCGCAATTTTAATGGAGACTTCAATCATACCTCTGTAAAGACTGTCAACCAGTGTCCCAATAACGTTAAGCCGACTTGACAGTAAAATTAATCCGATTATTATAAATTGACCATATCTTTGAAGCTGCATGAATCTCCAGTAGAGATTGTCTGGCAACATTGCGCCGAAAATTTTTGATCCGTCCAATGGTGGGATCGGCAGCAAGTTGAATACGGCAAGACCCACATTCATGGTGATAAATATCTGAAAGGCGTAAACCGCCCAGTCAGGCAACGAGCCTTCTGACAGAGTTAAAAAAACAAAAGCCAATGTGCTTATGAACGCCATGAGGAGGTTAGATACCGGTCCCGCAAGTGAGACAAATGCTAAATCGATTTTCGGCTTTTTGAAATTGCGAGGGTCAACCATAACAGGCTTCGCCCAACCAAAGCCTGCAATTAAAACAAAAGCAAACCCTGCAAGGTCGATATGCTTAAGTGGGTTCAAGGATAGTCTTCCCATGGATTTTGCGGTAGTGTCGCCCAGCCAGTACGCCATTAGACCGTGGCAAAGCTCATGCACCGTCAAGGAGATTACCAGCGATGGGATTAAAATCAATAGCAGCAGCGGATTACTTCGCACCGCCTCATTAAATAACAATAGCGCATCTCCTTTGGTGGTTTTAATTAGTGATTAGTATTAGTTGTCGCACTTTACAAGGTCCTCATAGGTTTCACGCCGAACGGCTACAATAGGCTTGCCATCCTTAACCATAATAATCGGAGGCTTTGGTAGACGGTTATAATTTGAGGACATAGAGTAATTATACGCCCCCGTTGCCATAACTGCAAGCAATTCTCCAGAATTTACTTCGGGACATTCTACGTCACGTGCCACAATGTCGCCACTTTCACAGCATCTTCCTGCAATTGTAACGGTTTGCGTCTTTTTAGCCAAGGGTTTTTCGGGAAGAACAATTTCATATTCTGCTTTGTACAGTGCATATCGGGGGTTATCCGTCATACCGCCGTCAACAGCAACATATGTCCTGACGTCTGGTATTTTTTTCACGCTGCCAACTCTGTAAACCGTGATTCCCGCTGAGCCTACAATGCTTCTGCCCGGCTCTAGTATAACAGTCGGGAGCTTCATTTCAAGCTCCTTGGCGCACTGTGTAACCGCTTTTGCAGTAGCACGGACGACCTCCGAAATACTGCGAGGGTCATGGGAGTCGATATACTTTATCCCAAAGCCGCCGCCAAGGTTTAGCTCGTCAATTTCTACGCCGCATTGAGTGTTGACATCCTTGATAAACTCCATCAACACCTTAACTGCAAGCATAAATGGTTCAGGATCAAAAATCTGTGAGCCAATATGGCAATGAACGCCTTTTAAACGAAGGCTTGGCATACGGACAGCCTCTTTTATCAGCTCTAACGCCTCGCCATCGTCAATTGCGACACCGAATTTTGAATCCTTTTGTCCTGTCATGATAAACTCATGAGTATGGGCGTCAATTCCAGGCTTTAGCCTGAAGGCAATGTCAAAAGACATGTTTTTCTTGAGGCATAGCTCGTTTAAACGGAACAGCTCCTCGCGATTATCCACAACAATGCAGCGAATGCGGGAATCCAGAGCATATTCAAGCTCTTGAATGGTCTTATTGTTGCCGTGAAAATAAATAACCTTCGGGTCAAGTCCTGCTCTCAGGGCGGTATACAGCTCACCACCTGACACTACATCCGCGCCGATACCTTCCTCGCTAAGCAGGCGGTAAAGGTATGTACAAGAAAGAGCCTTACTTGCAAATGCAATTAAAAAGTCTCCCTCATAGTTATCCCTCAAGGTATTGTGAAATTCTCTACATGCCTTGCGAATAGAGGCATCGTCCATAATATAGGAAGGAGTGCCAAACTCGTTTGCAAGGGCGGGAACATCAAGTCCGCCAATAGTTAGGTGACCTTGGTCGTTGGTATCTAAGCACTGACATACAAAGCTCAATTTGATATCCTCCTCATTATTTCTGCAACAGCTTGATTTTTACCTGTTTTATTCAGTCCAGAAAAGGCAATACAGGCGACAGAATCGTCAAGCACCAGTTCTTTTCGGATAATTGCAAGCTTTTCAGGGATTTCCTTAGGCTTTAGCTTGTCCGATTTGTTGGCAATAACAATCCATGGCAGACAGGTCTGCTGAAAATAAGACGCCATTTTTTTATCCAGCTCACTTGGGTCATGGCGAATATCCACAATGACGACCCCAAGGGAAATATTGTCGTACTGGGTGAAAAATTCTTCAATAAGGTTTGCCCAGTTATCTTGGGTTGTATGGCTTACCTTTGCATAACCATAACCGGGGAGGTCAACAAAATACGCCGCTTTGTCAACAAGAAAGTAGTTGACCATACGTGTTTTGCCTGGGGTGTTTCCAACTCTTGCGAGGTTCTTAATTCCTGTAAGCGTGTTCAAAACCGAGCTTTTTCCAACATTGGAACGCCCAGCAAATACAACCTGAGGCTTACCATCATGTATAAACTTATCTGATGAAACTGCGGAGGTGAGGTATTCTGCCTTTGAAATGTTCATTAATTGCAACCATTTCTCCGGCGACAAAATACTTAAACTTGTAGCTTACCTACTCGCCGGAGAAATGATAAGCTGCTGATATTAACGTGTACTCTGCTAGTTACTGATAGTTACTGCTACTCCGCCACTAACGCCGTTTTTAAAACGGCATCCATATGGTCAGCAATGACGAAATTTAAGGCCGCAAAAACAGTTTGGTCTATTTCTTTTAGATCGTGTTCGTTGTCCGCGGGTACAATGACAGTTTTAATGCCAGAACGGTACGCCGCCATGGTTTTTTCTTTCAGCCCGCCGATAGGTAAAACACGACCACGCAAGGTTATCTCACCAGTCATTGCCACATCTCTGCGAATGGGAATGTTAGTTAATGCCGACACTATTGCGGTAGCCATTGTGATGCCGGCGGAGGGACCGTCCTTAGGAATTCCGCCTTCTGGAAAATGGATATGGATGTCCTTGTTTTTGTGAAACTCAGGGTCAATTTTGAGGCTGTCACAGCGACTTCTAATATATGAGAGAGCGGCCTTTGCCGATTCCTTCATAATATCGCCCAGATTTCCGGTCAGCTCGACCTTGCCTGTACCCTCGACCACATTAACCTCAACTTCAAGAATTTCTCCTCCAACTCTTGTCCATGCCAAGCCGTTGGCGACGCCCACATCATTTGCTTTTCGGCGGCGTTCGGGCTTAAAACGCCTGATTCCGAGAATGGTAACTAAATCCTGCTCCTTGAGAGTTTTAACAGCAACAACTTCGTTGTTTTCCTCAACATTTGCCTTGGCAATTTTTCTGCAAACTGCAGCCATTTCCCGCTCCAAGGTTCTTACGCCCGACTCGCGGGTATATCCGTTTATCAGCTCTCTAATTGCGCCGTCAGTAAACTTAAGGGACGGTTTTTTGTTTGGCACCAGACCATGTCTTTCAAGCTGTTTTGGCACAAGGTATTTTTTAGCTATTTGTAGCTTTTCTTCATCAGTATAGCTAGTCAGCTCGATAATTTCCATTCTGTCAAGCAATGGACGAGGAATTGTGTCCGTTGCGTTTGCTGTGGTGATAAAAAGTATCTCTGACAGGTCAAAAGGTACTTCGAGGTAGTGGTCACGGAAGGTGGAATTTTGTTCAGGGTCAAGAACCTCAAGGAGTGCCGCCGATGGGTCGCCTCTAAAATCCGAACCTAGCTTATCTATTTCATCAAGCAAAATCATTGCATTTTTGCTTGACGCTTGCTTAACAGCATTTATAATTCTGCCCGGCATTGCGCCGATATACGTCTTTCTGTGCCCTCGGATTTCCGACTCATCACGTACACCGCCAAGGCTGAGCCTTGCGTAATTGCGGTTAAGAGCACGCGCAATAGAAATTGCGATACTGGTTTTACCTACGCCCGGAGGTCCAACTAAGCACAATATCTGCCCCTTAAGCTCTGGCGCAAGCTTTTTGACTGCTAAAAATTCTAAAATGCGTTCCTTGACCTTTTGTAGACCGTAATGGTCTTTATCAAGCATTCTCTTAGCTGCTGCAATGTCCAGTCTGTCCTTGGTAAAAGCGTTCCAAGGTAGTTCCAGCGCAATATCGAGATATCCTCTGATGACTGACGATTCGGGGCTGCTGTAGTTCATTTTGCGAAGCCTGCTTGCCTCGCTGGCGAATTTTTTGGCAGTTTCCTCAGGCAGTTGAAGCTTTCTAATTTTGTCGATATAATTATCAGCCTCAGACATTACGTCATCAGGCTCGCCAAGCTCGTTTTGAATAGTTTTAATCTGCTCGCGAAGATAATAATCTTTTTGGTTTTTATTAATTTGGTCATGGAGCTTAATCTGGATATCAGCTTCTATTTGAAGAATTTCGTTTTCATTAATCAGCATGGCAATTAGTTTTTCCATGCGTGAAAATGGGTGGATTTCCTCAAGAATCATTTGCTTTTTCTCGTGAGGCATGGGCAAGTTTTGCATTATATAATCACAAAGGTAGCTAGGGTCGCTTGATGAAATAACATTCATCAGTATTTCAGGTGAAACCTTCGGACTAATGGTGATATATGTTTCAAGAAGCTCCTTGATTCGCCGTGTTAGAGCTTCCATTCTGTTTTGGGTGGCGGTTCTTGGTTTTGCGGCAGCTTCGGTGGTTAGAATCAGGACTTCTGCAATTTGAAACGGTTCGGACTGCGTAAGCCCAAGGAGCTTCGCTCTGGAGTGACCTTCAACTAAGACTCTCACCACTCCGCCGGGAAGCTTTAGCATCTGTCTAATATACGATATTGTGCCAATTTCAAATACATCCTGCTCCTCAGGGTCTTCCGTTTTCATATCCTTTTGAGCAACGAGGAACACCACTTGGTTGTTCTTCATTGCTTCATCAAGAGCCCTTATTGATTTTGCACGACCTATGTCAAAGTGTATAAGCATGTGAGGGAATACGGTCATTCCCCTCATTGCAATCATCGGAATTTTCATAATGTCACCTTTGTCATTAAACTTCAAATGGGCGGGGCGAACCCCGCCCAATGGCGTCTACTAAGAAACGTTCTTCTTTACTTTTGCCTTTACAGCAGGCAACTTTGCGGGCGTGAGCCGTTCTGTATGCTCTGGGTCGATTTCCACAATGGGGTCGTTATTGTCTGTAATGGTTTCACGGGTTATTTTAACCTTCTGAATGGTGGGGTCGGAAGGGATATCGTACATGATTTTTGTCATGACGCCTTCAATGACCGAGCGTAGTCCTCTAGCTCCAATACCGCGTTCTATAGCCTTATCTGCAACTGCCTCAAGTGCGCCATGCTCGAACTCAAGCTCCACGTTGTCATACTCCAAGAGCTTCACGTACTGCTTCGTTAAAGCGTTCTTTGGTTCTGTCAGAATTCTGACGAATTCTTCCTTTGTAAGCTGCCCCAGCGGTGCAATAATTGGCAGACGACCTACAAGCTCAGGGATAATCCCGAATTTGAGAAGGTCATGGGGGGTAACCTCAGATAGCAGTGCAGTAAGGTCTTTTTCTTTTTTGCTTTCAACTTTTGAGTTAAAGCCTATACCCGTCTTACCGAGCCTGTTTTCGACAATTTTTTCTATACCGTCAAATGCGCCACCGCAAATAAACAGAATGTTTTGCGTATTAACCTGAATAAACTCAGCGTGAGGATGCTTACGTCCACCCATAGGAGGGACGTTGGCAATAGTGCCTTCAAGTATTTTTAACAATGCTTGTTGGACACCCTCGCCCGATACATCCCTTGTAATAGAGACGTTTTCGCTTTTACGAGAAATCTTATCAAGCTCATCGATGTATATAATTCCGCGTTCTGCGCGTTCAACATCAAAATCTGCGGCTTGAATCAAGCGTAGCAAAATATTCTCCACGTCTTCACCGACATAACCTGCTTCGGTAAGCGTAGTTGCGTCAGCAATGGCAAAAGGAACCTTAAGAATCTTAGCCAAGGTGGAAGCAAAATGGGTTTTGCCGCAACCTGTGGGGCCGAGCATAAGAATGTTGCTTTTTTGAAGCTCAACATTATCACCGCCACCGTAGTAAATACGCTTATAGTGATTGTAAACCGCAACAGACAGCGCAATTTTTGCGACCTCCTGACCAATAACATACTGGTCAAGAAATTCCTTTATTTCTTTTGGTTTTGGAAGTGCATCCTCAGTACCGAAGGCGTTATCCTTATCTGGCACTTCTTTTCCGTCATCAATAATTGACAAGCAGAGATGGACACATTCATTACATATATAGGCCCCCGGCCCGGCTATCAAACGGCGAACTTGTTCTTGATGTTTACCGCAAAAAGAACAGCGAATACTGCGTTTTTCGTCCTTTGGCATGATGTCCTCCAATTATGCTTAATGCTTTTCAATTACCTTGTCAACAATTCCGTATGCAAGGGCTTCTTCTGAGGTTAAAAAATTATCACGTTCAGTATCTGCCGCGACTACTTCAATTGGTTTGCCGCAGTTGTCAGACAGGATTTTGTTTAGTCTGTGCTTTGTTCTAATAATATGCTCAGCGTGGATTTTAATATCCGTCGCCTGTCCGCGCGCGCCGCCGGAAGGCTGATGAATCATAATCTCAGCATTTGGAAGGGCATAACGCTTGCCTTTTGCGCCTGCTGCAAGCAAAAACGCGCCCATGGACGCAGCCATACCAACACAAATAGTTGATACGTCAGCCTTGATAAACTGCATAGTATCGTATATCGCAAGCCCTGCGGAAACAGAGCCGCCTGGGCTGTTGATATAAAATTGAATGTCCTTATCAGGGTCTTGCGATTCAAGATACAGTAATTGAGCGACTACTAAGGAAGCCGTTACGTCGTTTACTTCATCAGAAAGGACAATAATTCTGTCATTTAATAATCTGGAGTAAATGTCATAAGAACGCTCGCCTCGGCTGGTTTGTTCTACTACAATAGGTACTAAGCTCATTGTTTAAGACTCCTTTTTAGTGACAATCGTGTTCAACATAACCTTCTGATGAGGTCTTAACCAGAACAGAGGCCTTCATGCTCAACATATCATTTTTTAGCGCAGAAGATGGAATGCTCTGCTTAATTCTATCCATATCCATCTTATATGATTCAGCGATTTTTAAATATTCAGCATTTAATTCATCTTCAGTGACTTCAAGTGCCTCGGCTTTTGCAATTGCATCAAACGCAAGAGAAGCCTTTACCTGACGAAGCGCATCAGGTTTTTTCTCGTTTTTGAAATCTTCAAGAGTAGAGCCAGTTATGGTCAAGTATGTTTCAAAATCAAGTCTCTGACGGGACAGACGGTAGCGCATATCTTGAATAAGCTCCTCAAGCTGTCTCTCAACCATAACATCAGGAACTACCACATC
The DNA here is from genome assembly GCA_031546715.1 of Oscillospiraceae bacterium. GTDB lineage: Bacteria > Bacillota > Clostridia > Oscillospirales > UBA929 > JAVBKA01. The sequence continues at coordinate 31,807 of JAVBKA010000084.1, forward strand.
CATATCAGCAATGACTTGGTCAAGAAGCTCGTCTTCAAAAACATGCTCAGCTTCATGGAATTTAGAGTGCTCAATGCGCTCAGAGATAGACTTCTTAAACTCCTCTAGAGTGTCAAACTCAGAAACGTCCTTTGCAAATTCATCGTCAAGCTCAGGGGAAACAGACTCTTTAATTTCATGGATATGGCACTTAAAGACCACTGCTGCACCTGCAAGCTCAGGAGCATGGTACTCCTCTGGGAAGGAAACGTTTACATCAAAATCCTCACCGATTGTATGTCCGATGGTTTGCTCCTCAAAGCCTGGGATAAAGCGACCTGAGCCGATTTTTAACGCAAATTTCTCTGCTTGTCCGCCTTCAAAAGGTACGCCGTCTTTAAAGCCTTCGTAATCAAAGGTAATGGTGTCGCCGTCTTGTACAGCGCGCTCTACTGACTGCAATCTTGAGTTGCGCTCTAAAAGCTTTTTAAGCTCTTCGTCAATTTCAGCGTCAGCAACAACGATTTCAGGCATGGTTGCTTTCAAGCCCTTGTATTTGCCGAGCTTGACTTCTGGGCGTGTTGTGACCTTTGCTGTAAAGCTGTAGCCTTCTTCTGAAATAGTATTTATGTCCACGTCTGCTTGGTCGATAGGATGAATACCACTCTCGTCAATAGCAGCGTCATAAGCCTTTGGATATGAAATATTTACTGCGTCTTCATAAAAGACGCTAGTGCCATAAAGTTTTTCAAGCATTTTTCTTGGAGCTTTGCCTTTACGAAAGCCTGGAACGTTCATTTTTCCGACGTTCTTACGGTAAGCTTGCTCTTGGGCAGCTTCAAATTCTTCTTTAGAAACCTCGACTGTTAATACTACTGTGTTTACTTCTGGCTTTTCAATGCTTTTTATGTTCATCGTTAAGTCCTCCCGAATTGAAATCTTAGGTACTCTATCACATGAAATGCAAAATGGCAAATATATTTTTAATTTTTCACAATTATTTCACAATTGTGAGAATAATACCTACGGTCTGATCGAAATACTACAGCAAAACAGGATATGGCTCGAAATCAAGATGGTCGGCTGAAATTAATTTATAAAAAATACCTTTATAGTCGCCCTCTATTGCCCGCGCTCTCGAATGACCGTGCAAA
>JAVBKA010000130.1:0-10742 GCA_031546715.1 Oscillospiraceae bacterium
GGCAATGCCATCATAACGACCTTTGGAAACGCCTCTGGTAAAATAACAAAATTCATGATTGTACCGTTTGACAAGAACTCACGAATAATTGCCAAAATAGTAAGTGCGGCTGTGAATCCAAGTCCCATGGCTAAACCGTCAATCGCCGAATGAAACACATCATTTTTCGATGCAAAGGACTCAGCTCTAGCTAAGATAATGCAGTTTACAACGATTAGGGGAATAAATAAACCAAGGGATAAAGACAAGTCAGGCAGAAAAGCTTGAATTAACTGGTCAACGACGCTTACAAAGCCTGCAATTACTACGATAAACGATGCAATGCGAATCTTATCAGGAATAATTTTCCTTAGGGCAGAAATAATCGCATTCGAGCAGATAAGTACCGCAGTAGCGGCTAAGCCCATGCCAATGGCATTTTGCAGAGTGGTTGAGGTTGCCATTGAAGGGCACATACCGAGAAGTAAAACAAAAACGGGGTTTTGTTCGACAAGACCGTCACGGAATTGAGCAATAACTTTTTTCATTATTTACTTCCTCCGTCACTCAAAACAAGGTCAAGGGCTTCATTGATTCCAGCGAGGACGGCTTTTGAAGATATAGTTGCGCCGGAAATAGCATCAACACCAGCCCCATATTTTAAGCCTTTAGTCTTGCCGATAAACTGTTGTAACCAGTCGGTATTCTTTATTTTAGTACCAATACCGGGAGTTTCAGTATGGCTGATTACGCTTACACCAGTGATTTTTCCCGATAAATCGATACCAACCATCATCTTGACAGTTCCGCCGTATCCGCGCGGTGCAACCTGAATTGCAAAGCCGATTGGTTCGCCGCCTTTTAGTCCCTGAAAAATTCTACTGTTCGGAGTTTCAACAAAACTGTCAGCTTCCAGAACCATTTTTCTGGATTTATCAGCAAGCTCTTTTTGGAAAGCTGCAATTCTAGGCGCAGTAACGTAATTAACGGCACCTAGAGTTAATGAAACGATAGCGCATATAATAAACAAAACCAAGGTTAATAAAGGGATACCAGATGGGTCAAGTTTCTTTTTTACAACGAGTGCATCAGTATCAGAAGCTGCTTTACCTGCTGCCTGTTTAGCCATTCTCATTCACTTAACCCTCCTTCTTTTTAGCTGATTTCTGGCTTGAAAGCTTCTCCCTCAAACCTGCGAAAGGCTTAACACCAAAGCGTCTTGGCATTCCCATCTTGTCGAGCATCCAAACGATAGTATTCATCAAAAGAATTGCGAAGCAGACACCTTCTGGATAGCCGCCGAATTCACGAATAAATATGGATAACAAGCCGCACCCAATACCAAAAATAAGCTGACCGCGCTTTGTAACTGGGCTGGTAGCATAGTCTGTAGCCATAAAAACCGCACCAAGTACTAAGCCGCCAGTGCAAAGTGAATAAAGCATCCATTCAAATGCATTTACTCCTGAAGGGCTTGTGAAATATGAGACTACGGCGACTGTGCCAAGCATTGCAATAGGGATTCTCGGCGTAATAACCTTTCTTACAATCAGGTACAAGCCGCCCAGCAGAAGCAATAGTGCGCTTGTTTCGCCGATGCTTCCAGAAATTTCGCCGAAGAATAATTCTTTCAGCGGGATATTTGGAATCAGGTTATTTTTCATTTCATTAAGCGGTGTAGCAACTGATTGAAGGTCTGGCAGGTTAATCAGTGGCAAATCTCCGCCCATATATGTCGGTTGAGAATATTTAATATATGGGGCAAAGGAAATCATTAAGAAAGCACGGGCAGCTAAAGCAGGGTTAAGAAAGTTTTTACCTAGACCGCCGTAAAGCTGCTTTACGATAACGATAGCGAAAAAAGCTCCGACAACCGGAATCCAGTACGGCGTGGCTACAGGAAGTGTAAAGGCCAGCAAAATACCTGTGACAACTGCCGATAAATCGCCGACAGTATTGGATTTTTTGAGGATTTTACGGTACAAATACTCAAAAACTACACAGGATACAACGCTCACGCAGGTCATTGTCAGCGCACGGAAGCCAAAGAAATATGTTCCGATTGCAAGGGGGAAAAATAGCGCAATGCAAACGTCCAGCATTATGGAGCGAGTGTTTTCATCAGTTTTAACATGAGGGGAGGATGAAACAGATAACTGCTTATTCACTTCATTAGTCATGTTTAACCGCCCTTCTTTTTCGCGTCGTTAATTTTTTGCTTACCTGTTCGGAAGCTTTGAACCAGATGAAGCCTTCCGGGGCAAATGTATGAGCAACAGCCGCATTCGATGCAGTCCATAATGCGCTGTTTTTCAAGCAGTTCAAGGTTATCTTTACGTTCGTACATATACAAATAAATCGGTAGTAGACGAACCGGACAAACTGAGACGCATTTTCCGCAGCGGATACATGTTGAATCGCTGGCTAATACGGCATCGTTATGGGCAAAAGCCAGCAGGGCGTTTGTGCCCTTTATAACAGGAACGGACAAGCTATGCTGAGCAACTCCCATCATAGGACCGCCCATTAACACTTTATATGTAGTTTCGCGGAAACCTCCTGTTGCAAGAAACACAGTTTCAATAGGAGTTCCGATGCGTACTGATAAATTTTTCGGATTACTGACGGCACTGCCAGAAACCGTAACTATGCGCCTCATCAAAGGTAAGCCCGCAGTAACGGCACGGTGGATTGCGGCAGTGGTATCAATGTTGAAAACGGCGCAGCCCGTTGAAGCAGGAAGTGCGCCTGGAGCAATTTCTTTGTCTGCAACAGCGACAATCAGTTGCTTTTCTGCGCCCTGCGGGTATCTAGTCGGCAAAACCTTAATTGAAATGCCTGTGCCTTTTTTAGGAAGCATCTTCCGCATGGATTCGATTGCTTCACGTTTGTTGGATTCTATTGCGATAACGGCAGAATTCAGTCCGAAAATTTTCATTAAGACCTTTAAGCCGCCGATAATTTCTTCGGGAGCTTCCAGCATTAACCTATAGTCAGAAGTGATGTATGGTTCGCATTCGCAGCCGTTGACAATAATTGTGTCAACTTTGCCGATTCCTGAACGAATTTTTGTATGGGTTGGGAATGCCGCTCCGCCTAGACCAACAATGCCCGCATCACGAATGATTTGCAGCAATTGTTCACTGGTAAGAGACTCAAACGAGCCATAGGGACGTATTGATTCACTTAAAGTGTCATTTCCGTCATTTTCGATGATAACGGACAAAACAGAGCTTCCGTTAGGGTGCGGACGAGGCTCAATGGCAAGAACCTTACCAGAAACAGGGGAGTGAATCGGCGCAGATACGGGAGCTTGCGAGTCTCCGATGAGCTGTCCCATAAAAACTGCTTGACCTTCTCTGACAATTGGCTCACAAGGCGCGCCAATGTGCAGTGACATAGGTATAATAAGCTGCTCAGGTGGGGGAAGTGCTTCAATTGGCTTATGCTTTGTTGCAAGTTTTGCGTCATCTGGGTGAATACCGCCGCTAAAAGCTGAAAGCATGACTAACCTCCATTGTAGGAATTTATTTGCATTTTGTTAAGTAAGCGCGGATTAACCCATTAGAGAAAATATGATTGCATATTCTCAAAAAAGCACAGACCAACAGTAATGCCTGCCAAGGCATTGCTGAGTGCCAGAGCGGAAGGGTTGATGGAGAGTGATGTTTCTTAAACTTATTTCGCTAAAAGCCATGCGCACTCTCTTTAGCGCAAATTGGCATTTAAGCATATCGTTCACATTATATACATAAACACTCAAAATATCAAGAGTTAAGGGAGAAAAAAACTAATTATTTTCTTTCAAAGCTTCAAAAATAAGCAAAAATGAGACAAAAAAAGGGAGGTTTTACTCCCTTCAAGGTTTTTGAAAAATGGTACAATTCAAAAAAACATAATATATAGAAGAAATCTGTCGGAAACTAAATCACTCTGGGGATAAAACCTAATTATCCTTTGCCTTCAATTCATCCCATTGAGCCTTGCTGACGAGAATTTTGCGAGGTTTTGCACCCTCAGTTGGTCCGACAATGCCGCGCTCCTCCATTAAATCCATAAGTCTGGCGGCTCTTGCATATCCAAGCTTAAGTCTTCGTTGGAGGAAGGAAACTGAGCCTTGCCCTGTTTCGATGATAATATCTATGGCGGCGGGGAGCATATCGTCAAATCCAACGTCCTCAGAAGTTGTGGCACTATTTGACGACGATGTCGCAGAAACCTTGGCGTCTGGGCCTTTTTCAAGATGCTCGAGAACATCAGAGGCGTACTCGGTTTTATACGTATTTTTGATGAACTCAACGATTTTAGCAACTTCGTCATCACTAATAAAGCAGCCTTGAACACGGTTAGGCTTAGGCGCGCCAACAGGGAAGTACATCATGTCGCCCTTACCGATAAGCTTTTCTGCACCGCCTTGGTCAAGAATGATGCGACTGTCTAGGTTTGAAGCAACGGCAAAAGCAATTCTCGAAGGAGTATTTGCCTTAATGATACCAGTAACAACCTGCGCAGTGGGGCGTTGAGTCGCTAAAATGAGGTGAACGCCGCAGGCGCGAGCTTTTTGCGCGATTCGGGCGACAGAGGTTTCAATCTCCTTCTTCGCAATCATCATTAAATCTGCCATCTCGTCGATAATAACAATAATTCGAGGCATTTTAGGTGTACCCGGCTCACCTTTAATTGATTCATTGTAGCCGTCGATATCGCGCTTGCCGCGCTCCATTAGAAGAGCAAAACGCCGCTCCATCTCAACGACTGCCCATTCTAACGCAGCAGCAGCCTTTTTCATATCAGTTACAACAGGAACTAAAAGATGGGGTATTCCGTTGTAAATTCCAAGCTCAACCATTTTCGGGTCAACCATAATCAGCCTAACGTCCTCAGGGGAGGCTTTGTAGAGTAGTGAAATAATAAGCGTGTTCATACAAACTGACTTACCTGAGCCAGTAGTACCAGCAATAAGCAGGTGAGTAAGCTTTGCAATGTCACCGACTATATTTTGACCGCTGATATCACGCCCTACAGCAAAGGTTGTAGGACTGTTTTTTGACTGAAATTCCTGAGAATCCATGACATCACGAGCATATACAACGCTGACTTGTTTATTCGGCACCTCAACGCCCACAACGTTCGCCTTGCTTTGAACAGGGGAAATATTAACTCCAGGCGCACCAAGAGACAGGGCTATGTCATTTGAGAGATTTGTTAAACTCGAGAGCTTGGTACCTGTTTCGAGCTCCAGTTCAAAACGTGAAACTGTTGGACCTTTTGTGATGGTAATAAGCTTTGCACCAATTCCAAAGCTGTTAAGCACCTCAATAAGCCTATGTGCGCTTGCACGTAAGTCCTCGGAGGACTCCACGGCTTGCCCAGGCTTAGGCCCGTTTAGTAAGCTTACAGGTGGATACTTATAGGGAGGCGGCACAGGCTTAGTAACCTCGTACTGCGGAGGCTCTAGGACAGGAGTTTCCATAGCTACAACAGGTTCAACCTCAACAGGACGGGGCTCGGCAAACAGCTTATTTGATTCTGCAATATTTTCAATCGGTAGCTCCGCTTCGTCAATGTCTTCGTCAACAACTTCTGCAACATCAACGATTTCGCCAGTTTCAGGGGAAATGTACGTAGGCTTGTCGAAGTGAAAAACCTGCGGGAGCTGAAATGGGGGCTTCTTTTTGTTGAGGATTTCAGCAGGTGTCGCAAGCTCTGTAGGCTTTGGTTCAATATTTACTGGAATGGGCTTGGTTTCAAAAGGAACAGGGGAGACAGGCGGCTCAGCGGCTTTTTGAGGGGGCTTAAGCTTGGCTTCGTCGTCGCCGAGATAGATAGGGATATCGTAATCGGAACGTTTAGCCTTTTTGGAAAAAGGTGGTTCTGATGGCTTGACGGGACTCTCCATATGAGTTTTTAAAGATTCTGTCAGCTTGTCCGACGGAGGAGTAACCTCATAGATTCTCTTTTTTCTTGCACGTAGATTGTCATATATAGTTACGACGGAAAGGCGGAAAATCACTAAAATCAGGGCAATAATGCATATGAATAGCACAAATCCCGCACCGATTTTGCTTATTAGTACCGACAGGCTCTCCGAAAGAAATCCCGAAAGTGCACCCGCGCTTTTCATAGCCTGACCGTCAACATAAAGCTGCGGAAACATGCGGACGTTATAGGTGTATACTTGCTTTGAGAGTAAGACATGAAATAACGAACCGATGATAATCGGGAAAAGGGTTAGGCAAAAAATGCGCAACTTAACAGGCTTACCTCTATGAAAGAGTAAAGCCATTGACGCAAAGAAAAAGGCAAGCCAAGCTACAAAAAAGCCGTAACCAAGCATTCCTCTTAAGAATTCGCCCAGAAAATTCAAAAAAAAGGCTCTTACGCCAAACATATACAGAAGCGAGAACAGTCCCAGTAAAAAACAAACCAAAGAACCGACTTCTCTTCGAATCGGCTTTTGTGACGCTGTTGCTTTTTTAGCTGTTGCAGTAGCAGTGGTTGCAGGTTTTTGAGCACTTTTCTTTCTCTTCGGTGCCGCCACGGTTTCACCCCTTAATTGCGTATACAAAAATTGCGACTGCGCCGATTGTGACACAGTAATATGAGAAATATCCAAATTTACTAGTTACTATTAGTCTATTTACGAGCTTAATGGAAAAATATCCCGTAATTGCTGCGACTGTCATGCCGAGAAGCATAATTGGAAACAATGAAAAATCTATGCCAGTTTTAATTGCGTCAACAGTTTCAAGAATTGTCGCGCCTAAAATCGCTGGGATACTCATTAAAAACGAGAATTTTACTGCAAATTTTCTGTCAAATCCGCGGAAAAGTCCGCTAGTGATGGTCATTCCCGAACGGGAGACGCCAGGTAAGGTTGCAATTGCTTGCATGATGCCAACAAAAACAACGTCACTGACGTAAGCACTTCGTTCGTTCTTTTTGCCCTTTAATTTTCGGTCAGATAGCTTAAGTATCACGCCGGTTGCAATTAACGCAAAACCAATAAAAAGTGGACTTTTCATTAGAAGCTCTATGTATTTGTTAAAAAAAACAACTAAAACTAGTGGAATTGTTGCAATGACAATTAGAAAAGCAAGCCGTCTCGGCGAGGAAACTGAGATCTCCAACCTACTTGATTTTGAAAAAAGCTTCTTCATGTCCTTGAGGATTTCACTTACATCTTTGCGATAAACAATAAAAATCGCCGTAAGGGTAGATAAATGCAATAATACGTCAAAAAACAGCATATAGCTTTCTTCAGATAAGTCAAAAAAGTATTGAGCAAGCGCAAGATGTCCCGAACTAGAAATCGGTAAAAATTCTGCAATACCTTGCAGAAGCCCAAGCAATACAGACTCTAATACTGTCACGTAAATATCCCCCTAATGTTGGAAGAATAGAATCCTTAGATACCGTTGCGTCTCATATCAAGTTGTTTTTTAAATACGAATTTTACAAGTTTTTCTTTACTAACTTTATCCTTATGAATAAAAACTAGACCATAAGCGTACTTCCAAGGAATGTTTATGTTGTCGTTTTTCTTAATCCAACTGACTTCGCCAGGCACTGTGCTAAACGCTCCGCCTTCAGCAATCGGTAAGTGAATCGCAACAACCTCGCCCTTGACAAATTTTGCGTTTGAGCGTAAAGCAACGCCGCCGCCGCTAAGGTCAATAGTAACACAGGACTGTCTGGAGAGAGAGCGAGTGCCGTTTTCTTCAACTACTTGGTCAATCTTAATATGTAAAACAATTGGCAGCCTAAAGTCATCACGTCTTTGAGCACGGACGACTTCCTTGGTTTGCCTGAGCTTTAAAAAGTTTAGATTATCCTTTTTTACTCGTTCGACAACCTCGCCAGAAAAGCTAAAGGTTGCTTTAGCGTCAAGATACATGCAGTCAAGTATTTCGCCAAATTCTACAGGAAACTGAAAATCATGATAAAAGGGCGCAGAAATAAGAAAAAAACCATTTCCGTCTTCCTCCTCATAATTCGCCCTCAGCAAAAAATTCGGGTCAGTTTCTTTGCGTCGTTCAATTGTAATTGTCAGGTTTACACCTGTAGTAAGTCCAGTCTTCATTATTATCTCTCCGAAATTAATTTAAAAAGTCCTTCAATTTTTTTGAACGGCTTGGGTGGCGTAGTTTTCTAAGGGCTTTTGCTTCAATCTGGCGAATCCGCTCTCTGGTGACGTTAAAAACCTTGCCAACTTCTTCAAGTGTTCTGGTTTTACCGTCGTCTATGCCAAAGCGAAGCTTTAAAACCTTTTCTTCACGCGAGGTTAATGAGCCTAAAACATCTACAAGCTGCTCCTTAAGAAGAGTAAAGGAAGCCGCTTCCGCAGGCTCAGACGCATCTTCATCAGGAATAAAGTCGCCGAGGTGGCTATCCTCTTCTTCGCCGATTGGAGTTTCCAAAGAAACTGGTTCTTGAGCTATTTTCATAATCTCGCGCACTTTTTCCACAGGAAGGCTCATTTCTTCGCCAATTTCCTCAGGAGTTGGGTCATGCCCAAGCTCTTGCAATAGCTGACGTGAAACACGAATAACTTTATTTATGGTTTCAACCATGTGCACAGGTATTCTTATGGTGCGGGCTTGGTCTGCAATTGCTCTTGTGATAGCTTGCCTAATCCACCATGTAGCATAGGTTGAAAATTTGTACCCCTTAGTGTGGTCAAATTTTTCAACAGCCTTAATTAAGCCTAGGTTGCCCTCCTGAATAAGGTCTAAAAACATCATGCCTCTACCCACATAACGTTTTGCAATAGAGACAACAAGGCGCAGATTTGCCTCTGCAAGTCTCATTTTAGCTTTTTCGTCACCCTGACACATGCGCTGCGCAAGGTCGATTTCTTCGTCAGAGCTAAGCAAATTAACCTTGCCGATTTCTTTTAGATACATTCTGACAGGGTCGTCAATGTTAAAAGTTTCGGCGAGTGCTTCGGTGTCTGCCAGTTCCTCGGGGGTAATTTCATCGACTTCTTCGAGGTCAATGGGTAAATCGCCGGGGATTTCAATTAAATCCTCTTCCACCTGAAGCTCGATGTCGTTTGTTTCGATTGCATCGTAAAGCTTGTCAATTTGCTCAGGGTCAAGGTCAAGCTCCTCAAGAGCGTCCATAAGCTCCTTTGAGGATAGTTTTCCTTTTTTCTTACCTATCTCGATTAGTTCTTGGAAATTTGGAGTTTTGTCATCTAATGCCATATTTGATCCCCTTAACCTTTCATCTTCAAGAGTTCCTTTTGAATAGCGAGGAGGTCGTTATCATTTGAAACACTTTGCGTCTTTTTTTGCTTTTCCACATTGCCTATGCAGTCAAGTAAAATCTCTTTTGTGATTTGAATATTCTGGGTTTGAAGCCGTGCGATAACAGAAAGCTCTGCTTGGCTGAAAAATTCTGGAGAGAAGTAAGAATTGTCGTTTTCCTTAATGTACTCAAAACAGTGCTTAACAATTGGCTCGGAAAAATCCTCCGCTGAAAGTCTTGAGGAAATTTCACTAATCGCATTTTGGTCGTTTGCGAGCATGGCGGCAAGTAGCATCTCTTGAGCCTTATTAAGCTGATTTCTGGGATACACCAGACGTTTTTCCGCTTCCTTTGCCTCTGTACTCTGCTCTTTTTTGTGCCGTTTTGCAAGTTCTCTAGATAAATCGTCCAAAACCGCTTTTTTTGTAACTCCTGCCGCCTCAGCCACTCGAAGTGCATAAATTTGTCGCTCTGCTTCTGTGGGTAGAGATTGTAGCAGTTTAATAGCGTCCCGATAGAAGTCAAGCTTGCCTGTGTCCTGTGAGACGTCGTGCATGTTTTTTAGTGAAATGAGCCTGTAATCGATTTGATTTTCCGCGCCGTTTAGTAATATGCGGAAGGCGTCCGGTCCGAAAAGGTTGATGTATTCATCGGGGTCTTTTGCGCCTTTAAGCTGAACCACCTTGACCTTTAAACCGCCAGCTTCAAGCATTGTAATTGCCTTATTAGTGGCGTTGCGACCTGCGTTATCGTTGTCATAGGCGATGAAAACTTCCTTTTTGTGAGATGCCAGAAGCTTTACCTGACGCTCAGTCAGTGCAGTGCCGCAGGTGGCGACCGCTGAGGTGAAGCCATATTGATGGAGTTTCGGAACGTCAACATTGCCTTCTAGAAGTATAAAATAAGGCTCAGGAGACTTTTTTGCAAAGTGAATGCCATATATATTATCGCCCTTTTTGTATATTCTGGTTTCCTTTGAGTTTCGGTATTTATCAGGCGCAGAATTCTCGATGGCACGACCTGAAAAGGCAATAACCTGACCTTGTGGGTCAAAAATAGGAAACATGAGGCGGTTTCTAAAGGAATCTATTAGTTTGCCGTTTTTTGAAGGGCTTGCAAGACCTGCTTCAATCATTTCTTCACGGGTGATACCGTTTGCAGTGCAATAATCTACCAGAAGGTTGTACGAATTAGGCGCAGCTCCGATGCCAAATTTTCGGGCAATCTTAGTGTCTAGCCCTCTTGATAGCATATATTTGAAAATGTGCTCACCGTCGGGGGTGGACATTCTGTCAAAAAACCATTTTGCGGCAAGCTTTTGAAGCTCCAAAAGTCTCTTTCTTGAAATGCTTCTTTCTCCGCCTGTGTCAGGCACCTCAAGTCCGCAGCGTTCGGCTAATAAATGAATTGCATCGAGAAAATCTAAGTTCTCAATTTTCATTATAAAGGATATCAGGTCGCCTCCAGCATGACAGCCAAAGCAATAAAAGCTGTGCCTTTCAGGTGAAACG
>JAVBKA010000147.1:0-18473 GCA_031546715.1 Oscillospiraceae bacterium
GTTGATTTTTTGAACAATGAGCGCACATGGGTGGAGGTGTCCTTGTCGGCACTGACACATAATTTAGAGATAATCAGAGACTTCGCTCCTGACAGGGCGGTTATGGCTGTCGTTAAGGCGGACGCCTACGGTCACGGCGCGCAGCAAGTGGCGGCTCAGCTTGACGGCAAGGCGGACTTTTTTGCAGTGGCGACCCATAGAGAGGCTCTTTCTCTTAGAAACGGCGGCATAACCACTCCGATTCTGGTGCTTGGGTATGTTCCTGTTGAAGAAACTGCCGCCCTTGTCAATAATAATGTGCGAATCGCTATATTTGACCCTGAGCAAGCGGTGAGACTGTCCGAGGAGGCTGTACGCAGCGGCGTCACGGTTTTAGCGCATTTTAAGCTTGATACAGGCATGAACCGCCTCGGATTTGCGGACACAGACTCGCTCATTGCGGCAATGAAGCTTCCGAATCTAAAGGCAGAGGGCTTTTTTACCCATCTATCAGTATCTGACGAACCAGAAAACCCTTTCACAGCTAAGCAGTGCGGAATCTTCGAAAATGCGCTTGAACGCATTAGAGCGGAAGGCTTTGACGTGCGCTATGCCCATGTTTCCAACAGCGGGGGAATACTTAGAGGTAACGAAATCTCCGGAAATCTAGTTCGGGCGGGGCTCTTACTGTACGGTTATACTCCCGCGCAGACCAAAAGTGACCTAGAACCTGCCATGCGTTGGTGCGCAACCGTCGCACAGGTTAAGACCTTGAAAAAAGGCGAAGCGGTGAGCTATAGCAGACGCTTTATTGCAGACAAAGATATGTCCATCGCCGTGCTGTCCTGCGGATATGCCGACGGCTACCACAGGGTACTGTCAAATAAAGGCGAGGTGCTTATCCACGGCAAGCGGGCGAAGGTTTTAGGTAGCGTATGCATGGATATGTTTATGGTCGATGTCACTGATATTACTGCTGCGCGTACTGGTGATACAGCGGTTCTACTCGGCAAGGACGGCGACGACAGAATTACCCCTGACGAGCTTGCGGAAAAAGCTAATACAATTTCCTATGAGCTGTTATGTTCTGTTAGCGCGAGAGTTCCAAGATTTTATATATAAAATTAAATCTTACATAGTATAATTTCACCGTCACCGTGGGACAATGTTATCACAGAAAAAACATTAGTAAGTGCGGATTAACCCGGTAGCAAAAATATGCTTGCATATTTTTACGAAAAGCGCAGACATTCAGCAAAGCCTTTTAAGGCTTTGTTGGATGTCGGAGCGGCAGGGTTCAGGGAGCATGATAATGTTTGCCAGTTAATCTGTGGCTACATTATTCTTCATTGAGGTGACAATATGGACGCAAGTCTAAGTTTTCGATTAGGTACAGAAGCAATACATCAAGCACCCGCAACAGATACCGTCAAGCGGGGAGATATTTACTACGCAGACCTCAGCCCCGTAATCGGCAGTGAGCAAGGCGGAGTAAGACCGGTTTTAATTGTTCAAAACAACGTTGGGAACAAACATAGTCCAACAGTAATCGCCGCAGCTATTACATCACAGACAGGGAAGGCACGGCTGCCTACGCATATCGAACTTAACGCAAGAGCCTATGGTCTGAGCAGAGATTCCGTTATTTTGCTTGAGCAGGTGCGTACAATCGATAAGAAAAGACTTAAGGAACGTATGGGTACGTTAGACGATTCTCTTATGCTAAGAGTTGATAACGCCATCGCCGTGAGCTTTGGATTGTAGTCTGGATTAATGTGCGAGCCTTGCCATTGGACGCATTCCGATGGTAAGGCTCTTTTTCCGCTTTCTGTAAAAATAACATCAAACCTTGACAAATTAAGACAAATAATATACCCTTAGGAATACATGTATTTGCCAATGCTTGTTTTATTTTACTCTCTTGCTAATAATTAAATGGTTGGTTGGCGTTAGTATTAAGCATTGTAAATACAACGGAGGTGCTCCAGTGGAAGAAAAAGTCTACGTTCAAATAGCAAAAACTTTAGAAAATGAAATAATATCAGGAGCAATAAAGGAAGGCGATGTGATTTTATCCACACACCTGTGCGCCGAGCGGTTTTCCGTGAATCCTGCCACTGCCGCAAAGGGCGTAGGCTTGTTGACTGCCGCGGGGGTGCTTGAGAAGAAACGCGGAATCGGGCTTTTTGTGGCTCAGGGGGCAAGAGATGCAATTATGGAGCGGAGAAAGAAGGAATTCCGTGAAACAAAGGTTGCAGAGCTGTTAGCCGAGGCGCATATGCTTGGAATAAGCAAAACTGATTTACTGGCGATACTTATGAGCTCGAAATAACGGTTTTTTGGACATACTCCAATTGCAACTCCAAATTGCGCTTCACCAATGCGAATTTGCGAATTTTGCGCTGTGAGGTACATGGCAGCTTATTCAAAATGCCCTGTCCGTATTCGGGCAAGTAAGTTTCCTTGGGGCTACTATTCTTTGGGCACACCAGCTGACAAATATCACAGCCTATGAGATACGGCGATGCAGAGAGCGCGATAGTCTGATATTCGTCGAGAATTGGCTCTTGGCTCATATAGGAAAGACAGCGTTCCTTGGTAAGATAAGCTTTTCCGTCCTTTTTACTCAGCGCATTTTGAGGACAAGCCTTCACGCACAGGTCGCAATGACGGCAGGTGTCCTCGGAGGCATTGCCCCCGCTTGGTTCTAGCGGTAAATCCGTCAAAATAGCACCGATTGTTATCAGGCTGCCATAGTTTTCAGTGAGCAGTACACCGTTGCCGCCTATACTGCCGATACCCGAAAACGAAGCTGCCTTTACAGCGGGAAGAGGCCAAGCGTTTCCTGAGGCGACGAATATATTATCAGGGTACAATGACTTTAGCACAGCACATGCACTCTCCAAACGTTTACGGTTTGCGGTGACATAGTCCGCGCCCTGACTGAATAGCGCGGCTCGCCCAACGCTGTCAAAGGTGACGCCCCCAACCTGTCTGCCGAGTAGCTTGCCGTTTTTTCGTATGATTATGCTCCCTGCAAAGGGAGGTTCCTTTTTGTAGTAAGGAAATGCGGCGATAAAAGCATGTGTGGGCACAAAGGGCAGAGCTTGGTACCGCGCAAGCATCCCTTCAGTCATATGACCCACTAAATCAGCGGTTGCAATCGTGCCGCAATATGCCGCTCCTTGAGCGCAAATAATGTTTTTAATCATAGGGTTCTCTTTTCGTGCATTTTTTTATTTTGAAGTAATATACTTATATATAGTACTAATGAACATAACTATAGGAGGCTGACAATGAACAAGGCATGGCATACTCGCAATCAAAAAGACATCATCAAGGAGCTCAATTCATCGGAAACAGGTCTGACCGCACAGGAAGCAAAGCAAAGGCTTGAAAAGGACGGCCCAAACAAGCTGTCTGAGGGCAAGAAAAGAACCCTACTGGGAATATTTTTTGCACAGTTCGGCGACCTAATGATTTGGGTGCTGATAGGAGCAGCAATAGTATCTGCCGTTGCTCCGTTGCTTGAGGGCGGTCACCCAGAGTTTACTGACGCTGCGATTATTTTGGTGGTGGTACTTCTAAATGCGGTTTTAGGCACAATCCAAGAAAGCAAGGCAGAGGCGGCACTGGATGCGCTTAAGCAAATGGCCGCGCCCGGCGCAAAGGTATTGCGCGGCGGCAATTTATTGAAAATTCCAGCGTCTGAGCTTGTTGTAGGAGATATTATCTCCCTTGAAGCGGGGGACAGTGTTCCCGCGGACATTCGAATAATAGAATCAGCCTCGTTAAAGATTGAAGAGAGCGCGCTGACGGGAGAAAGTGTTCCCGTTGATAAGTCCTCCGTCACAATCGGGGACGAAAAAGCTCCCTTGGGCGACAGACTGTGTATGGGCTTTTTAGGCACATCGGTTACTTACGGTCGTGCCACTGCAATCGTTGTGGAAACAGGAATGAACACTCAAATGGGCGCAATTGCAAGCCATTTGGCGTCTACTGAAAAAGAGACTACACCGCTACAGAAAAAGCTCAATCAAATATCCAACATTATTTCAATCGGCGTCCTTGGCATTGCAGTGCTGGTATTTGCTCTTATTATGCTTTCAAAAACAGAGAAAGTCAATGATGCATTTATGACCTCGGTGGCACTTGCTGTTGCGGCAATTCCTGAAGGTATGGTTGCCGTAGTCACAATTGTTTTGGCAATGGGAATGCGCCGTATGGCTGGCAGGGGAGCGATTATCCGCAGACTTCCCGCCGTTGAAACCCTTGGCTCTACACAGGTTATCTGCTCAGACAAAACTGGAACACTTACCCAAAATAAAATGACCGTAGTCAAGCTTTGGACAGAACGCTCCACACCAAGCGAAAAAGGCGTTGGCGACAATGTTGATCCGCTGTTTTTTGAAGCGATGTTCCACTGCAACGACTCACGGTTGGACGATAGCAATAACCCTATCGGCGACCCTACGGAAACCGCATTTATCACCCATCTCTTAACCACCAACCTCCGCAAGGCTGAGGACATCCGAAACAGAACCAGAGCGGGAGAAATACCCTTTGACTCTGAGCGCAAGCTGTCCACCGTAGCGATAAAGCATAACGGCGCAATGCGCATTTTCGTAAAGGGTGCCCCCGACGTGCTTCTTTCACGCTGTAAAATGTCCGCAGGATTGCAGGTTGAAGCGGAAAAGCAAAACGAAGAAATGGCGAAAAAAGCCCTCAGAGTGCTTGCTTACGGTTATAAGGACGTTGAAAAGGCTGACTTTAACAACGCCTATGAGGTGGAAAACGGACTAACCTTTATCGGTCTTGCTGGCATGATTGACCCTGCTCGTCCCGAAGCTAAAGCCGCAATCGCAGTATGCCGCAAGGCGGGAATTGTCCCTGTTATGATAACTGGCGACCATAAAATTACCGCCGTCGCCATCGCCACAGACCTCGGAATTTTAAGCGCGAACGACAGCCGCAGAGCCATTACAGGCGCAGAGCTTGAGTTGATGAGCGAAGCAGACCTTGACAGAGATGTAGAGCATATCGGAGTGTATGCCAGAGTTGCCCCTGAGCACAAGAGCAGAATCGTTGCGGCGTGGCAGCGCAAGGGCAAAATCGTTTCCATGACAGGCGACGGTGTCAATGACGCTCCCGCACTGAAAAGTGCCGACATCGGCGTTGGTATGGGCATCACAGGCACTGACGTGTCTAAGGGCGCAAGCGATATGGTGCTTACGGACGACAACTTTGCAACAATAGTCACCGCCGTCGGCGAAGGACGCAGAATATTTGACAATATCCATAAAACCGTCCGCTTCCTACTGTCCTCCAACGCAGGCGAAGTCCTTGCGATTTTAATAACAACCTTACTTGGCTGGAAGCTGTTGCTACCAGTGCACATCCTTTGGATTAACTTAGTTACAGATACCTTCCCCGCACTTGCCCTTGGTGTTGAGCCTGCTGAAAAAGACATTATGGAGCGCAAGCCTCGTGACCAGAAAACGCCGTTTTTCACTGGACGTGAGTGGGGCAGAGTTGTCTTAACCGGCGCAGCAGAGGCAACACTAGCAATAATTGCCTTTATTATCGGCGGCGGCACAGAAAATCAGTCCGTTGCCATGACCATGGCATTTTTAACCCTCGCACTTTCTCAGCTATTTGCGGCTGTTGGCTTCCAAAGCGAACGGCACAGTGCCTTTAGTATGCGCTTTAAAGAGCATAAGCCGTTGTGGCTTGCCTTCTTCGGCAGTGCCCTGTTGCAACTCGTTGTAATTTTAGTACCGCCCATTCGTGACCTCTTCGAGCTGTCCATGCTGGACTGGCTGCAATGGGTTCAAGTGGTTGCACTATGCTTGCTGATGCTGCTGTTTATTGAGGGACAGAAGTTGGTTGCGAGAATTATTAATAAGTAGAGAATTACTAATAACGCTTATTTGCAGGTCACTGCAAATAAGCGTTATTTTAGTCTCGGTATTGTTTTTTAGTACAAGCAAGCCATAATAGCAAATGGCTGCTTGTATTTTTATAAAGTCAAATTTATTTATTGACTTTAACAAAATTAAATAGTATACTTAGTTTTATTAAAGGTGGTGGGGATATGGCAATTGACATTGTTCCTGAATGGATGGTTAATTTAGATGACGAAGATGTTGTTTTCATAAAAAAATTTTTGCAAGCATCAGGCTCACTAAAAGAAGTAGCTAATCATTACAGAGTTACTTATCCCACTGTGAGACTGCGTCTTGACAGGCTTATCCAAAAAATCAAAATTAGCGAGGACACCACGAATGAACCATACATAGGTTTAATAAAGAGACTAGTTGTAAATGAAAAAATGGATTTTGATACAGCAAAAATATTAATTTCAGAATACAAAAAAATTCAGGGAGGTAAATAATCTATGGCTAGAGTTGTTATATCATTCTTGTTTTCTGTCATCCTCATAGCAGGTGCTGCAGTTTTACAGATTTTTCTTTCAAAAAAAGAAAGTAAATGGCCGGGACTTGTTTTGCCGTTGATTACTTTTTTCTTTTCGCTTATAGCCATAAGTGGAATTGTCGCCTTTGAATCGCATACCGCAGTAACTCAATTGATTTATGAAAACGGAGAAATAGTTAGTAAAATTACCGAAAGCGCACCCAAAGAGCCAATTATGAATACATCGTCATTACTCGGGAAGATTATTATGGTTTTCCTGTTGTTCAATATTCCAACTGTAATATTGCTTGCTATGTATTCCGCTTGCAGAGGTAAGCGAAAACGAAATATAGCTTTAGAAAAAATGAGCGTTCATGACTTGGAATAATAGTGAATAGTGTAATAATCTTTAAAAATCGAATCAAAAGCACTACATAGCTACCGTTTAGCTACGTAGTGCTTATTTAAAGGGTTCGACTATTCACCGCAGTTTGCGGATATGGTGACCACCCCGCCCTTCGGGCACCCCTCCACAGAGGGGAATTGAGGTGCGGAAGGTGGGTCAATCCTGTAAAATAAAACAGATTACGCAAGCTGACAAATTCCCCTCTGTGGAGGGGTGCCCAACGGGCGGGGTGGTATAGCCTCAAACAAAACCGCAAGAGCAACGGCAAGAGCAAAGCCCTTGCCCTACGAAACCAGCCGTACGCCACACAAAAACACCACCTACAGCCTCAAGCCTAATCCCTAGCCGAATCATATACTCAGGACGAGCGCGACGCGCCCAGTCCGCCCGTACAACAGCCCATCAGGCGCATCCAAAAAAATTAATGTCGCCCACAAAATATACCGATTCTAGGGTGAATCGGACGCAAGAAACCACCATGCACAGCAAACCCAAGTGCAATGCGCAACGCCGCTACGCTGTGTTGCGTTTTTTCTTACGATTTTTTGGTTCGCGCGGTTCAAGGACAGCTTTCGAGCCTTGCGAGGCTCGATAAAAGGCGTTGCCTTTTAAAACCATGAGCTTTTGAAAAAGCTCAAGCAAAACTTTTTGCCTCTATATTACTTTGCTAGCATGTCTCACCACATGACAGCACATATTCACAGCCAAAGGTAGTCCCGCAATATGCGTCGCCAACGGCTCAACATGAACCGCCAGTGCAGTCACAGAGCCGCCAAGCCCCTGTGCACCCACCCCCGTAGCATTCACCGCTTCTAAAATCCGCTGCTCAAGCTCGTTGTAAAATGGGTCTGCATTCTGCCTGCCGATAGTACGAAGCTGCGCCCTTCGTGCAGCAAGCATACAGGTCTCAGACACCCCGCCTATGCCTATGCCAAGCAGTAGCGGCGGACAAGGGTTGCCCCCTGCGGACTTTACGGACTCTGTCACCTTGCAGACAATGTCCTCAACCGTTGCTGTGGGGTTTAGCATAAAGAGCTTGGACATATTTTCACTGCCAAAGCCCTTAGGCGCAACAGTTAAGGCGATGCAGTCCCCCTCCACTATTCGTACATGTAGTACCGCAGGCGTGTTATCCTTAGTGTTTTCCCGTCTTAATGGGTCGGACACCACTGACGCCCGAAGAAAGCCCTTTTTAAAGCCTTTGGAGACACCAAGGTTTACAGCATTCTCTAAGCTACCTTTGATATACACCTCCTGCCCAATATCGGCAAAAACCACTGCAATGCCTGTGTCCTGACAGGCAGGAAGCTTTTTCCTTGCGGCGCAGTCAATGTTTTCAGAGCATGAGTGCAAAATCCGTTTGCAAAGCGGATTTGTTTCCATTTCCTCAGCCTTATCAATGGCTTTTTTAACATCAGGCGGGATATTCAAATTTGCCTTGACGAACAGCTCAGCAACACATGCGGAGATTGCCTCAGCAAATATAGTTCTCATTGCCCGTGGATAAACGCATGTGCCATAGTGGCGGCAATTGCACCGTCAGACGCAGCGGTAATAATTTGATAAAGGGGCTTCTGCCGTAAATCTCCTGCGGCAAATACGCCTTCAATATTGGTTTTAGTGTCCTCTCCTGCATTAACATGACCAGAGGCTGTCAGCGTAATCAAGTCCTTCAAAAGGGCATTTACCGGAATTGTGCCCACAGAAACGAAAACCGCATCAATAGGGTATTCTGAGGATGTTCCGCTGGTATTTACCACAATTTTCTCAACTTTATTTTCGCCGTCAATTTTCTCAACTTTACTATTTAACAAGAGCTTGATTTTTTCGTTCTTCCGCACCTGTTCTTCTAAGTGCTTTACCCCGCGGAATTCATCTCTGCGGTGTATCAACGTAACCTCTTTGCATATTTGAGACAAATATATCGCTTCTTCTAAAGCGGAATTGCCGCCGCCGACTACTGCGACGTTTTTCCCCCTGAAAAAGAAACCGTCACAGGTGGCGCAGTACGAAACTCCGCGACCTATCAGCCGTTCCTCGCCATCAACGGCAAGTGTTCGGCGGGAAGCACCCATTGCGAGGATGACTGCCTTGGCTTTTACGACGGTATCGGAGGTGGTAACTGTCAATGCGCCTTTTGTGAAGTCAAAGGCAGTGATTTCTTCGTTAATAAACTCTGCCCCCAGAGATTTGGCGTGTTCATCCATTTTCATAGACAGGGAAGTGCCGTCTGTTTCGGGCACTCCGGGGTAATTTGCTATCTCTGTAGTTGTCAGCATTTGACCGCCTGACATTTGCTTATCGATGACAATTGTTTCTAAACATGCCCGTCTTGCGTAGATTGCGGCGGTTAAACCTGCGGGACCTGCTCCGCATATGACAATATCTGACAAAACTTCCTTCATTATTACAAAACCTCCTATGGACAATACATGTCCTTCATGCTAACATAATTATTGTAATCCGTTCAATGATCTTCATCCCATACCCCATTACCGTTTGCGGCAGTAGCTGCGGGCGGATTTTTTTTGCGCATTTTTATATGCCTACTGTGTTCATATTTTTCCCCAACCCGATTACCGTTAGGGAGTGCATTGCTCTGGTCATAGCCACGTACAGTAGCTTAGTATCGTCCTCGCCGTAGCTCTCGGCATCTGCAATAATAACTGCGTCAAATTCCAGACCCTTTGACAGCGCGGTTGACAGTATACACGTACCGTCAGGCAGGTTACCGTCCTTACTGGTGACATGGGGCAAGCCCAGTTTTTTTGACAGGCTTTCACATGCGGCGGGGGTTTTCAGCAAAATTGCAACATGTTTATACTGCGCATAGGCTTTTGCCGCATCAGAAACCATGGAAACCCACTCCTGCGGCGCAAGTGCCGTCATATACTTAACAGGCTCGCCTTGTCGAACAACTGCTTCCCCCGGAATATAATCAGGCAGCTTGGCAAGGAGCTTGCCTGCCGCTTGCATGATTTCAATAGTTGAGCGGTAGCTTTTGTTCAAAATAGAAATATCTGCGTTGCCTTCAAATACCGCATCATTGACATTTTTCCATGAGGATATGCCTCGATAATGGTAAATACCTTGCGCCAAATCCCCAAAAATCGTAAAAGTGGCGTGGGGATATATATCACGGAGGACTGACAGTCCAAAGGGTGAAAAGTCCTGTCCTTCGTCAATAATCACATGCTTCATATGTCTATCCATTGCGCCGTACAGGCAATTTCTGATGTGCAGTAGGGGAGCTAAGTCCTCCCACGCCAGTGTGGTAGTGCGCTGAAGGATGCCATTAGCCGCCAGAAATTCACGGTAGAGCGCGAGAATGCTGACTTTCAGCCGCCCTTGAAACATTTTTGTAACATGCTTTTTGAATCCTTGATAGTCACGGTAGGCATTGTCTATCATTTTCTTAACGGACACAAGCCGTGTTATTATAGGCAGTGTCTTGGATTGCTTTTCGTAGAGCTGACGGATTGTAAGGGCGGATAGGGAGGTATAGGCTGATATTTCCAAGGGTTCGTCAGGTATAATATTTTCCTCAAATCGCCTTATAAACTCGTCAAGGTCTGCGCGGCATTGCAGACTGCATTTGTAGCTTTTAATTCTGAGCAGCTCCTCAGCGGCAGAAGCCTCACTTTCCATAATGGTAGTGAGGTTTGCAACAGGGTCTTCCACCGTGTTTGTTAGGCTGCAAAGCGATAAGGTAAGCTCCTCAAAGGTTAGCTGTGGTACATTTTCCACGCCTAAATCAGGCAAAACAGGGGCAATATATGACAAAAAGAAGCCGTTTGGAGCTAGTATCATGTACTGCTCAGGCTTGAAACGGTTTTGCCAAGTGTACACAAAATATGCAATGCGGTGAAGCGCGACAGTAGTTTTTCCGCTTCCTGCAACACCTTGGACAATGAGATGTTTACCTAAATCCGAACGGATTATGCGGTTCTGTTCGGATTGTATGGTGGCGATAATATTTTTCAGCCGTGTGTCCGAGCTGACAGACAGGTAAGGGCGAAGCAGCTCGTCGTCAGAGGTTATATCGATATCATCATAACATAGGAGCTGAGAGTTTTCAATTGTATACTGCCGTTTTAAGAGTAACTCCCCTAAAATTTCACCTTCGGGGCAATGATAAGAGGCACGCCCGATACGGTTTTCGTAGTAAAGCGTTGAAATGGGAGCACGCCAGTCAACGGCGTATAACACTCCGTTTTCATCATGGATTGAGGTTTTTCCTAAGTATATAGATGCTGGCATGGTGCTATGAGATGGGTTATTTACAGTCTCCCGAAAGTCAATTCGTGCAAAATACGGTGCATTTTTAATTTTCGCCAGCATACGCCACCGAGACTCCAGCATTTGCCGCACGCTTTCCTCACTGGCAGCGTCGCCAGCTTCGATACCTTCGTCAAAACGCTTATCAATCCTTGACATTTCCCGTGCAACGCAGTCAATTGTTGTGTGGAAGCGAGATTGCTCGTCATTTAATGATGTTATAAGCTCAGTATTGTTCACAAAATCTGCCTCCGTTTCAATAAGTCATTTATTTTATCACCTTATGTGTAAAAATGCAATACGCTATTGCCATAAAGAGCCGTTCATTATATAATAACCTCACGGCGTAAGCGGAAGCAGAGCTTCCGACGCCTGAGAGAACATTGAAACACAAAACAATTGTCTTCGACAATTATCTGCTACGCAGAAAGACGCGTTGCTACAATTGCAGAGCAATTGATTTGTGTTATAATAAAGAGTAAGCAGTTCTTTGAAATTAAAAAATGTATAAGGGAGTGACGCTATGAAGTCGCATTCAAATCATGTCAATAGAGCCACGCTGTTTAACTCCCTTGCGTTGTCAACCTATATCGCATGGACAGTATTGTTTGTTGAAAATTCAGAAGTAAGCTCCTATGGCAATTATGGCTACGCCGCATGGGTGGCGTTATTTATTGGATTTCTGGGTGCCCTTGGGCTATCAAAGGTAATAAAGTATGAAATTACAGACTTTGCATATTTACTGACCTTCCCCATATTATTGCTTATGCATACCCTAATGAGGTATTTGCACATTTTCCCGCAGGTAACACTTTTAATGCTGTACCTAGGCTTTACTGTGATTTTCTATTTCAGCCTGCCCTGTTATGTGGAGGGGAGAAAACAGGCGACAATTAAGTTCTGTTTTACCATGTTTTTCTTAGCGGCAATAATGCTGATTCTGAACGGCTTGCTGTTAGAGCCTTATCGGAAATTTTTATCTGTTAATATTTTAATTTCGGCGATTTTGCTTGTTGGCTGCTGGCTGTTTTCTCAAGCGGCGCGGGGACGTGTGCGCCGTTACAGTTCAGATATGGAGGTAATAATCACACGGACAATGCCTAAATATGTGTACTATATATTCACCGTGACAGCCTTTGGCGCATGTTTTTCTGTGGCGATTACCTTGGTGCCAGTCCTTAGTACAGAAGTCGGAAGCGGAAGCGGAAGCATCAGCCCGTTTTTAGCTACGGCAGTATTCCTGATTTTTGTGGCAATTTACTCATTGTTACTTTTGACGGACAATGTGGAGAAAATTAACTACTTAACCTTTGTTGCCTTTTTCTTAGGCTCGTTTTTGAAGTTTGTCGTACCTGACAGCGGATTTTTGTCCGTTTTTCCGTATTTTTTACTGGTGGCGACAGCACCTGGTCTGTTGTTGCTGTTTTTCATTTTTGCCTTGCAAATTACGTCAGAAAAAAACCGCCGTGCTGTTACAATAATCGTATATATGCTGTCTATTTTACTGGCAGCCTTCGCCCTGTTCCCCAACGGTATCACAAGAAATATTTTTGTATACGCAAAAAGCTCGGATATGGTCGCAAACATAGTGTCGTCAATAAGCGTTGCCCTTATGATTTTCCTAGCACCTCAATTACTAAAGCCCAAGCCTGAACCAGTTGAGTCTGAGCCGATAGCGGCGGAAATACAAACCTCGTGGGATGAAATTTTCCGTCAGGAAATTACACCAGAATATCCAAATTCCCCCGATTCGCCATATATGCCCAACAAATCTAACACGCCGAACACAGTAAAAACGGGTAACACAGACAGCTTTTTCTCAGAATTGTCTGCCGCAGAACAAAGAGTTTATCAACGTGTGCTGCTTGGTTATTCAAACCAAAAAATAGCAAACGATTTATTTATCTCGATTAATACAGTTAAATTCCACGTGAAGAACATTCTTAGTAAATCCGGATTTAGTAACAAATCAGAGCTGATTTCAAGCAAGCTGCGTGAAAAAATGCGTTAGGTAAGTCTTGGGTTGTGAAAATGCAGTTGTTGACAACCTTTTTTAGTAATGTTATAATCCTATGGTATGCTGGTGTAGCACAGTCGGTAGTGCAGCTGATTCGTAATCAGCAGGTCGCGGGTTCGATTCCCTTCACCAGCTCCATGTAAAACCGCTGAGGTTGCAAGCCTTGGCGGTTTTTTGCATTTTCATTCCCACGGTGAAATTGTCGTTTTGTTGACTATTTGTTGACTAACGAAGCAAGAAGCTACTACCAGATACCACAAGATAACATATCACTCTACTATAAACAAGGAATGCAAAAGAAACCATAAATCAAAAAATGCGCCACCGACACGAGGTTTTATCCTCAGCCAGTGGCGTACTTTTTTGGTCTAATTTTCCCCAGTTTATCTAGGGTTGTCATAACTATGCAATAGGTCTCGTCAATATTGAGAATCTTATTGTCTATTCCTTGCTCCACCGACCACACGTTCTCGCCTCGACCATGCACTCCACGAAACCTATCTATTCTTTCCCCGACGTCGCCGTTTTCCCAATCTGCGACTTCCCATACTTCTCCATAGCCTCAAACGTGCGCTGCACTATACCCTCTACCACAGCCCGTGTAAATATCGGACGAAGCACCGCTGGTATCAGTTCATACAACCTGTCAGCCACCCAAGCAAACTTTTTATCACCTGATTTAGCGATGCCGCTGAAAAGATATTCAGTTTTGGCTATGTAATCAGCAACGTTGCTATTTAACTTCTTGTTTGTGTTGAGAATAAGCGAAAGCACGCCAAGGATAACAGCGACAATGATTGAGATAATTTCATATATGCTCATGTTTACTCCTTCTTTCTATAGCTTCAGCATATTTTGTGACGAGCCATGGCAAAGTTAGCTACTAACTTATTATCCAAAAGGCTTTAGCTTGTCCCTTAATCACATCCTCCGTACAGCTACACCTTACCCTCGATATCGGGTCAACGGTATAGAACAGCTTTGCAAATGGATCATGGTCACGCACGCAAATGAAATGCCCACCCTTGGTGTAGTCACCTGGACGCATAGATGCAATGACGAGGTTGCCAGCAGCTAGTGCTTTAACAACCTCGTCATAATTAACTTTTGTTGCCCTGTGACCAAACTTTGGTGCGATATCTGCAAACATGCTCCAGAGTGTACCGCCATTTGCTTGCCGATGACCACCAGCAACTGCAAGTGACGCAACTTCAGGCGGTTTAGCCTTTACTCCGTAACCGCTTAAAGCTATCGCCAAGGAAGTAGGACCGCAACCACTGTTGCCAATAGTCTGACTGTTCTTATTTATACTGCTATACTGAGTTTCTTTCCATAGTGGGTCATTCTGCATGAAATGTGTCAGCTCATTACCGCCATTAAGCAACGATAACCATGTCTTAGCCCCACAAATACCATCGGGTTTCAGCTTACGTCTTAACTGATGCTTTATGAGTTCCTGTTGAGACATGGTACCCATAGAACCATCTATTTCAAGTTGGTACCCATCACGTTTAAGGCAAAATTGCATAAACTTTACAGCATTGGACTTGTCGCCACGTCTGCAAGTAGGAGGGACAACATTAGTGTATACAGCCATTATTCCTCATCCTGCCCCTCTAGTTCGCACTCTTCGTCAGAGAGCGGTGGAGCGTCTATAAGCTCGCTATTGTTTGGAATGCCGTCATTAGGCATTAAGTGAGAGTTTCTTTCATCCATTGTAGTCGTTTCCTTTCATTCCAGCCATTTTACAAGCTGTTTCATTATCATTTCACCTTGGATATGTTTTTCGACCAAGGGCATTTCTAGTAAAGAAAACCGCTTATTCTTACCAAGTTTACCGAGTAACTCCATGTCCTCATTAGCACGTTGTAAGCTCATGTGCGCTCGAAGCGGTTTTCCTTTGTATAGGATAAGATAAATCACTAAATAAACTTACTCAGCATTCCGCCTGCAACGGCTGCCACAAGTAACCCGATAAGCTGGGTAACAAGACCTTCCCATCGCATGGCAGGTTTTTTCTCCAATGCGCCAATGCGCTCGCCTTGAGACTTCTGCCCTGCTTCGATGCGCTCAAATGATGTGTCATATCGGGTAACTAAGGCTTTCAGCTCCACCGCTATAGCAGCTATAGCGGTGGACAGCTCGTGTATGCCTTTGGTGACGCTGTCATTTTCGTCAATGCGTTTGTGTGCGGATTTGAGGTTTTCTCGCAGTGCGGCTATGTCCTTGCTGTTTTGGATTATTTGTTCGTCTTGGTTCATGGTGTATCACCTTCCGTTTCAATGTCGGGGTATAGACTGCGTATGTACTCTTTAGCGTTAGAAATTAACTCGCTGATTTCATCTGCTTTTGGATTGTTTTCGGGAGCGTATTCCCAGTACAATTCGTTTGCCTCGTCAACTGTCAATGCCAGATTATTCCACGAAATAAGTACTTCATTATCTACAGCTTTGTAACGCATAGTGTGATATGCTTCTTTGCGTTTATTTGCAGGGCTTACTTCAAACTTGTCCCCAATTTGCAAGTATGGATTTAGCTCTGCATCTCGCCAGCTCATAAAGTGTTGATTAGCGTACTCCAATGAGGCTTCAACAATATTGATAACAAAACTCTGAGTATCCAATATGTAAATTTTCAAACTAGCCCACCTCTGCAATTCTTATAAATACAGCCCCTTGATATCCTTTACCTGGTGAACCACCGCTATTATCCCCCATGCCACCGCCGCCACATCCGTAAGCTGTTGCATCCGTGGGATAATTACCATAACTACCGCCCCCGCTACCAGCACCAACTCCACCACTACTGCGACCTACCCCTGATGCAGCATTGCCTGCGCCTCCGCCGCCACCAGCGCAATAATAGGAATAGCTAGGAGAATTAAATGGTCGCATATCCGTTATCAAATCTAGAGTCGTTCCAGCATTTCCGCCTGGAGTGCGTGAATAGTCGCCGCCCTGAAATCCCATTTGTACGCTAGTAGTATTTCCACCGCCTCCGCCGTTAGATCCATTACCTCCTCTAGTAACAGCACCATTATTACCGCCAGAGCAGGTTAGTATGTCTCCAACTACGGTTGTTCCTCCGCCACTAGCCCCTATAGTTATAGGTAGAGAAAACGGTAAATTACCTACACCATATAGATTTTTACATCTACCGCCACCGCCGCCGCCAGCCCCGCCTTTTCCGGCGCTGGTACTTCCTCCGTTGCCACCACCACCGCAAGCCCATATATCTATCTTCCTAATGTGTGTTGGGATAGTTAATACTTGTGAGGTAGGGATAATGTACACTGTTCCAACAGTCGCAGAGGTCAGAGTAATAGTAACACTAATTGTTTGTCCAGCTATTGGCGTAATATTAGTTGTAGTAGGTATAAATCCAACAGTCTCTGGCGTAGTAACGCTCATAACTGTGCCGTTCAAAGCATAATATTTTAACTCGCCTTTATTATTTGTAAGTGTATTTGCCTCTACTGCACCCGTCAGTCCGTTGAATTTTACTCCTGCAATTGGTTTTCCTAAAGAATCTACTGCCTTTAGAGCAATAGTCCCGTAATAGTTTGCAGGAATTACTGGGATTGCGCCTACTGCGGCGTCAATCTTAACCATATTCCCATTCCAATCAGCAAAGTCAAACTCTTCAGCCCCCATCGGAATAACTAGTCCCAAATTAGGTGTATAATTCGGCATATTCTAACCTCCATACCAAGTGCCGTTTACATTTATATAAACAGCGATTTTGTAACTTCCATCACCAAGCGTCAGCTCGGTGTTTATGACATCAAATTGCGTGACAGTGTTCGCCGCCACAGCCGACCCCGACCCCACTAGCAACCCAACGCCCACGCCGCTTGATTGCCCTACCAACGTAGCCCTCGCCTCCCACTGAGTAACGTCAACATCGGCTTTCCATGTGACATAGCTCGTTGTCTTTGTTGCTTTGTTGCTAATTTTACCAGCCGTTGAGCCTGTGATAATCGGCTCAACGGAATAGTATACAGTGCCGTTAATCGTCGCATAGGTATACGACGCAAGCATTGCGTAAGTGTAGTTGTTAAGACTTTTTGGCAGTGCCATTACACCACGCTCCAGGTACCAGCCATATCCTGAACAAACACTTTTATAATCTTACCCCCATTAGCAGCACTTACCGCAGCCACGTCCGCACCGCACACCGTAACAGTAATCGGAGTTGCCGCAGGGAAGCCTGCCGCATTTGTTCCGGAAACGTTGGTCGAACCGCCCGCCGTGGGGATTTGTGTTCCGGCACTTTCAATTGATGTGGTTGTCGGCACTATTTTGACCTTATAAGCTTTATAAATCTCGCTAGTCGTAAATGTAAATATTGACTTATTCGCAGGAGAAATTGTAGAAATTTCAATCACATCAGGTCCGATAGCGTCACAGGTTGGTACGGCAGTATCGAGGGTAATTGAATCTGTAACAACAGCACTTTCATTGAGTACATTGTCACGCAGACGGATTGACACCGTTTTTGAGCCGTCCCCCGCAATCAACGCCACCGCTTTTGACGCTGTATAGGTTTCCCAAGCGGCTGCGCTCTCAGTAGCAATGCCTGAGATACCCCAGATTTTCATTTGGTAGCCTGTTTTGTCAGTGTCACTAGTACCGATGGTCAGGGTGACGTTGGCTGACGAGGTATGTGTTGCGCCGCTGTTGATAGACAGGGTAACGCCCTGAGGTCCTATGGTGTCTAAGATAAGTGTAAAAAAACTTGCCATATTATAGATTGTCCCCTTTTTTTGATAATTCAGCGTATGTAAACTGCTTCATTTGGTCGTATGTGTAGCGTTTTTTTAGGTATGCGTAGGTGTACGGCTTGTCGTAGTAGGTCATGGCTTTGTTGTAGATAAGCTCTATCATGCGCTCCCAACGGTTTATATCTGTGTAATCGGGGCTGGTTGGCGAAGCTCTCCAATCCACTGTTGGCAGCCAGTCGGGAAGGTGCAGAAGCTGTGCGTATAGTGCAGCTAAGTTGCCTTCTATGAGGTTGATATATTCGGCTTTGGGAAACGTTGCATTGCTCAGCGAAGCGGTAAAATCGCTGAGCTGAACAGGGTTAAAAAGCGCAGACACCTCCGCGGCGCAGGTGGTCATATTAATCCAAATTCGCCTTAAATCTTGGTGTTTTAAAAAATCTAACTTTTCCCAAGTCTTGCTTGGTAAAACAACATTTTCTAGAACGGTCAGTGTAAAATATGAGCTCATACTACGCCCCTCTCATGACAATTTTTGCAAGGCAACCACCTGCTAAATTAACGCTGATGCGCTCAATAACTCCTACAATGCTCTTACCGCCAACGCTCTGCACCTCTACTGCCTGACCCACCTGCTCCGTGCCGGGCAAAATGCGCCC
>JAVBKA010000144.1:0-17157 GCA_031546715.1 Oscillospiraceae bacterium
GTATGTCCGCAGAGCGAACCATTCTAACGACGAGCGGGATTTTGCTCAGTTTGAGGTCTGCGCCCACCGTTGGGCGGATGTGTCCGAGCCGGCCTATGGCGTGTCCTTGCTAAACGATTGCAAGTATGGGTACGACATCAAAAACAGCATCATGCGCTTGACCCTTATAAAATCCGCAATTCGCCCAGACGAAACCGCCGACAGAGGTACCCATGAGTTTACCTACTCCCTGTACCCCCATGCATCAGGCTTAGAGCAGAGCGGCGTTCAGCAGGTTGCGGAGGAGCTTAACCGTCCGCTTTCCGCTGTCTGCGTTGCCGGTACAGCAAATGGTGCGGACAGCGTGTATTTCAGCGCGTTTTCGGTGGATGTGGCGAATGTGATTATAGATACGGTTAAAAAAGCTGAGGACAGCGGCGATATTATTCTCAGATTGTACGAAAACAGCGGTACAAGAGTGTCCTGTCAGCTAAAGCTTAATCCGGAGCTTCAAACTGCGTTGGTTGAAGAGGTCAATTTAATGGAGGAAGCCGTCAGCGAGCTGACGCTTTGCGATAATACGGTTTTACTTGAATTCTCGCCCTTTGAGCTTAAAACCTTCCGCCTAAGAAGAGGGAAATAGCATGTTTAAAATAACTTTCATCGGAGCTGGCAGCATCGGCTTTACCCGCAAGCTGTTGCAGGACATTCTGGCAGTGCCCGAGCTGCAAGACATTCAGGTCGCCTTTACAGATATTGACCAAAAGAATCTCGACATGGTGACACAGCTATGTCAGAGGGACATTGACGCTAACGGGCTGAATATCAAAATTCAGTCCACCACTGACCGCAGATCCGCGCTTACAGGCGCAAAGTATGTAATAAACGCAGTAAGAATCGGCGGGTTAGAAGCCTTTGAAACCGATATCAACATTCCCCTAAAGTACGGCGTAGACCAATGCGTGGGCGATACAATCTGCGCAGGAGGCATTATGTATGCTCAGAGAGGCATTGCCGCCATGCTGGACTTTTGCAAGGATATTCGCGAAGTTGCCGCCACTGACTGCCTATTTTTAAACTATGCCAACCCAAACGCCATGGTTACATGGGCGTGCAACAAATACGGCGGCGTGAGGACATTGGGGCTTTGCCACGGCGTTCAGGGCGGACACAGACAAATTGCCAAGGTGTTGGGAGCGGATCTAAAAGAAATTGACATCATATGCGCTGGCATCAACCATCAGACATGGTATATTTCTGTGAAGCGTAACGGCGTCGAGGTTGACCAAGGGGAGCTTTTAAAAGCCTTTGAAGCCCATGAGCTGTACAGCAAGACGGAAAAAGTCCGCCTAGATGTGTTCAAGCATTTTGGGTACTATTCCACAGAATCCAACGGTCACCTTTCGGAGTATCTGCCGTGGTACCGCAAGAAGCCCGAGCAAATCAGCCAGTGGATTGACACCAGCTCGTGGATTAACGGTGAGACCGGAGGCTATCTGCGGGTATGCACCGAGGGGCGCAACTGGTTTGAGTCCGACTTTCCCAACTGGTTAAAGGAAGAGCCAGCCCGCTTTGAAAAGCGCAGTGAGGAGCATGGCTCGTACATTATAGAAGCCTTGGAAACAGGGCGCATTTACCGAGGTCACTTCAACGTGGTGAATAACGGAACAATCAATAATTTACCGCCGGATGCAATAGTCGAAGTTCCCGTATATGTTGACCGCAACGGAATCAGCATACCAAAGGTGGGAGATTTGCCCTTGGGTTGTGCGGCGATTTGCAGTGCCAGTATCAACGTGCAACGGCTGGGCGTAGAGGCGGCAGTCAATGGCGATGCGTTTTTGCTCAAGCAAGCCATGATGCTTGACCCCTTGGCGGGAGCGTGCTGCCAAACCACCGAAATCACTCAAATGACTGACGAAATGCTGATTGCAGGGGCACGATGGCTACCCCAATACGAAGCCGCAATCAAGGACGCCAAGGCTCGCCGTGACAATGGTGAGTGGCTGCCAACAGAGGAAAATAGAGGAGCTGTCCGCTTTAAAACCAAAACCGTGGAGGAGCTATCTGCTGAAAAA
This sequence comes from Oscillospiraceae bacterium, assembly GCA_031546715.1. GTDB lineage: Bacteria > Bacillota > Clostridia > Oscillospirales > UBA929 > JAVBKA01. The sequence goes on from JAVBKA010000144.1 coordinate 2,058, forward strand.
GAAAAAATGAGGCAAATGGTAGCCGCCACTGAGAAAGCAGGTTTTTAGGTTGAATAAATTCAACCTAATTTCGCTGCGGCGGGTATTTAAAAAAAACAACTTATCATTTCTCCGGCGAGGGAGTTAAGATGTTTTATATGAATCTTGCGTCGCCGGAGAAATGGTTGTTTAATATGAAAAAAATTGCGATGATTGGTAATTCTCATATTGACCCTGTGTGGCTTTGGAATCAAAACGAAGGGGTTATGGAGGTAAAGTCCACATTTATGTCCGCCCTAGACCGCATGAACGAGTTTGAAGACTTTATATTTTCGGCAAGCTCTGTTGCCTTCTACAAATGGATGGAGCGGGATTCGCCTGAGATTTTTGAGCAGATTAAACGCCGTGTAAAAGAAAACCGCTGGGAGCTTGTGGGAGGCTGGTTTATTGAGCCTGACTGCAATCTGGCGGGGGGCGAGGGGCTTGTTCGTCAAGGGCTGTACTCTCAGCGGTATCTGAAAAAAACCTTTGGGAAAATCGCCACGGTAGGTTATGCGGTGGACAGCTTCGGGCATGTGTCCACACTGCCGCAAATTCTTGCTAAAAGCGGGCTTGACAGTTATGTTTTTATGCGCCCCCATGCTGAACTTCTAACGCTTCCCTCCCCTCTGTTTGTCTGGAAAACTCCTGACGGTAGTGAGGTTTTAGCCTACCGCATTCAGGGCGAGTACACCGCTTGGACTAAAAAGGGCATCTTGACCAATCTTGACGCAACATGCAAGGCTATGGAAGACTTAGAGGAACTGCCATGCTTTTACGGTGTGGGTAACCACGGCGGAGGACCTACAATTGACAACATAAAGTCAATTTTGGAGCTGCGAAACTCTGAAAAAGAATATGCAATCGATTTTTCCACCTGCTCCGACTTTTTCCGCCGCAACCGAAATGCTGACGTTCCCGCCTTTGAAGGAGAGCTTCAGGTTATTTTTGACGGTTGCTTCTCTGTTGACAGTGAGCTGAAAGCCCTGAACCGTCACGCTGAAAACACAGCGGCAGACGTTGAAAAACTTAACGCAATGACAGGGCTTATGGGCAGACCCATGAACCGCACTGCCGACCTTGAGCGGGCGTGGGAGCTGATTTGCTTTAGCCAATTCCACGATATTTTGGCAGGTACATCACTGCATGAAGGACGCTGTGAGGCTGTGGAGGATTACCACGGCGCACTGAGCATTTGCAGAGATATTTACAACTCCTCCGTCAGCGCGCTGACATCGCAAATAGACACCAGAGGCGACGGATTTCCGTTGGTACTTATCAACACCAACGCCCAAGACTACAACGGCGAAATCGTCGCAGACGTTAGCTGGAGAAACTCCAAGGTGCTACGCCTCAAGAACTACGAAGGTCAGGACGTTTTTTATCAAGACCTTAAATCCGTACTTCCAACCACCCACAGAAAAATTGTGTTTACAGCCCATGTCCCTGCAATGGGCTACGCTGTGTACCGCCTAATTGAAGAAAAACTGATATTACTGCCTGCCGAAAAGCCAACTCTTAAGCTTACCGAAACCGATGACGCTATTGTTTTTGCAAACGAGCATGTAAAAGCCGTCCTAGATAAAAAAACCTGCTCGCTGTCCTCACTAACCGACCTCCATGGCGATTTTGAAGCCATGAGTAACCCCGTTGAGTATCGTGTTTACAACGACCATCGGGACACATGGGGCAGTCAGGGCGAGGCGTGGGGCTTTGTTGAGAGCTTTGTGCCTGTGAGCATGGTTATCACGGAAAATGGCGAAAACCGTGCCGAAGTTGTGGCGGTTTTGAAAAGCGCCAACGCCACTGTAGAGGTGCGGTACAGTCTTGACAAATCTGCACGCTATGTACGAGCTGAGCATGAGATGATTTCCTATGAAAAATGGAAGCTGCTAAAAATGGCCATACCGCTGAGCATTCAACAAGTTTCTACAAAAAGCGAAATGCCTTACGGTTACATCGATCGCACACACAAGAGCAATCAAGAATACTTCCATCACAGCTATGTGGACTGCTATGACGAGGAGAGCCGCGGACTGTCAATAATAAACAAGGCTAAGTTTGGCTACCGTATCCATGAGGGCAGTTATGAGCTTACCCTGTCCCGCTCACCCATTCACGCCTTCGCCACTGGTGCAGTGGAGGAGGAAAATGTACACTATGAGTTCGTAGACCAAGGTCGCCAGAGCTTTACACTGCTGCTTGCGCCTCATAGTGAGGCGGTAACTCCTGGCCAGCTAAAGAACCTTTCTGACATTATTAACCACTCCATAAAAATCGTTCAGGACTGCCGCCATTCTGGGCAGCATGTGGAACGGCTGAAATCCCTGATGCGTGTTGACTGTGCCCATGTAGAGATTGCCGTGGTGAAACAGGCTGAGGATAACCCAGACGGGCTGATACTGCGCCTGTTTGAGCTTAACCGCACAGCAGTGGATTGTACCCTTGAAATCGGGCAGAAGCGTTATCCACTCAGTTTCGCAACAAATGAGCTGAAAACCCTTCGTATTGATGCATCGGGCTGTACGGAAACCAATTGCTTGGAGGATGAACAACATGAAGCCAAAAAATAAAATTCAGCTAATAACCTATCCCAATTCCTTGGGCGGCGACTTAAAAGGGCTGCACAAGGCGTTAAAAAACCATTTTTCTGGGCTGTTTGACGGGGGCGTGCATATTTTGCCGCCCTTTCCGTCCTCGGGAGACAGGGGCTTTGCACCTCTGACGTACTTGGAAATAGCTCCCGAATTTGGCACATGGGAGGATTTATCCGCCATCGGTGAGGAATATGACGTGGCTCTGGACATTATGGTCAATCATATTTCTGCTCAATCCGAGTTTTTTAAAGATTTTCTAAAAAACGGGAAGAACTCCCGTTGGGCTGAGCTGTTTCTTACTCTTGACAAGATTTGGGAAAGTGGCGTACCCTCTCAGGAGGACTTAGACAAGGTTTTTTTAAGGCGCACTGTGCCGTACTCACCCTACCGCAGCGAAAGTGACGGGCAGGACTTAACAGTGTGGACTACTTTTGGCCCTGCGGAGCTTTCTCAGCAAATAGATTTGGATATTTACTCCGAAAAAACTCGTGAACTGTTGGTTTCCTTCTTTGAAAAGTTTGCAAAGCATAAAGTTAGGCTTGTGCGCCTAGATGCTGTAGGCTTTGTGATTAAAAAAATGGGAACTTCCTGTTTCTTTGTAAAGCCTGAAATATACGACTTTCTTTCTTGGATTGGCGGCGTTGCCGCTGACAACGGAATTGAGATTCTGCCAGAGGTTCACGGCGAGCCGTCTATCGCGCGGGAGCTGACGGAAAACGGCTACTACACCTATGATTTTATTTTGCCATACACAGTGCTGAACATGCTTCTACGCCGTGACAGCACAGCGTTTTACAAATACTTGGAAACCCGCCCTGAAAAGCTTTTCACTATGCTTGACTGCCATGACGGCTTGCCTGTAAAGCCTGACCTAAACGGCTCGTACGTCTCCGAAGAGGCTCACGGCATGGTGGATATCTGCGAAAAGCGTGGTGCGCTGTTTAGCAGAATATTGTCCGACCAGTACAAAGACCCTGACGGCTTCGATGTCCATCAAATATGTGGAACGCTGTACTCTCTGCTTAATCAGGACGATGACGCTTATGTCACCGCCCGCGCAATCCAGTTTTTCGTGCCGGGGATTCCGCAGGTTTATTATGTGGGGCTTCTGGCGGGGCTGAACGACCGCCCACGTGCTGATGAAACAGGCGACAGGCGGGAAATTAACCGCCACAACTTTACCGAGGACGAAATAAATACCGCTACTCAAAGCCGTGTATTTCAGCGTCTTAAATGGCTGATGACCTTCCGTAATACCCACCCCGCCTTTGACGGCGTTTGCACTCCTGTGTGGCTGTGCAGCACAAAAATCCGTCTTGAGTGGCGCAATGAAGGCGCGTTTGCCGCCCTTACGGTTGACCTACCCTATTATTATCACGGAACTGTGAGCTACACCTCCCCAACAGGGGAGCTTTTGGAGAAGCTGTTATGATACAGCACTTTTTAAGCCTTATGGATAGTCTGCCCATATTTGACGGACATGAGCATTTACCATACCCGAAAAATACGCCCCCAACCTTTCTTGATTTGCTTCACTATCAAACAGGGGATTTGATTTCGGCGGGAATGCCGCAGGATGAAATTAAAGAGGCGTTTTTTCGGTATTATCCTAAGGCTAAAAACACTGCCTATTTTAGAGCGGTACACATTTTTATTAGGGACTTATACGGTATCGCCGAGCTGACCCCCGAAAGCCTTGAAGAGCTAGACCGCCTGATAGCTCTTAGCTACCAAAACGCAGAGGCTTGGTATTCCGAGGTTCTTGAAAAGCGATGCAACATTCAGTACGCCCTAACTACCCATGACGGTAGTCGTACAACCCACCCAGTCATTAAGCCCATTCTGTACCTAGACTTTTTCCTGCGCCGCTCCAAAATCAGCTTTTACAGGACAAAGCACGCAAACGCGAGCTTTGCGGACTATTTAGGCTATGTTGACCGTTGGTTAGAGGACAAAATCGCCTTTGGCGCAGTGGCGGGGAAATTCGGCACGCCCTATTGGCGTGACCTAGATTTTGCCCAGCCTGACTACGAAGTCGCAGAAAAGGCGTACACCGAAGGAAGCGACCGTGCTCCTGACTTTGAGGGATATGTATTTCATCATATTTTGCGCAAGCTAAACGCCCACGGACTGCCCGCCCAGTTTCACACAGGGCATGTTGTACCGCAGTCAGCGGATATGAAAAATTATGACACAGCGTGGTCTAATCCCTCATGTTTTTCAAGGCTTGCCGCCAAGTATCCGACCATGAAGCTGGTGCTTTTGCATACAGGCTACCCCTTTAGCGAGGAGTATTTTTCCATTATAAAAAACGTCCCCAACCTGTACGCAGATTTTTCGTGGATTTACCTCATCAGTCCCACACTTGCAGAGCGTAACCTGCATCTTGCCATTGAGTTATTACCGTGGAACAAGGTAATCGGCTTCGGCGGCGACGCTCAGCAGGTTGAAATGGTGTACGGTCATCTTCAGCTTGCCAAGGGCGTAATTGCCAAGGTTTTTGCTGAGAAAACCGCCAATGGCTGGCTGTCTTTGGAAGAAGCTGAAAGCATGATAAGCGACTTACTGTACCGTAATGGTGCTGAAATATATGGGTTTACAAAATAAAGGAGCGCGTATGAAAAAACTGCATATGATTGGAAATTCCCATATTGACCCTGTCTGGTTTTGGGATAAGGCTGAGGGGATGCAAGCGGTTAAGGCGACCTTCCGTTCTGCCCTCGACCGCATGAAGGAATACCCTGATTTTACGTTTACTGCCAGCAGTGCCCAGTTTTATCAGTGGATTGAGAAAATCGACCCTGATATGTTTGAAGAGATTAAGCAGAGAGTTAAGGAAGGTCGTTGGCTGTATGTCGGAGGTTGGATTGTAGAGCCTGACTGCAACATGCCCTGCGGTGAAGCCTTTGTACGGCAAGGGCTGTACGGTCAGCGGTACTTTAAAAAGACGTTCGGCGCATACACCACAATCGGCTTTTGCGTGGACAGTTTCGGGCATAATCACAATCTACCTCAGCTCCTGAAAAAAGCGGGCCTTAACTATTATGTCTACATGCGACCCATAATTGACCAGCGTCCGCCTCTATTTCGTTGGCAATCTAAGGACGGCACCGCCGTTACAGCGGTGCGGCTCATGGGGGAATACACCACTTGGTTTGACGAAAAACTTAAGGTAAATATCGATTCCACCCTTGAGATATTGGATAGTTACGGTCAGTACCCATGCTTTTTCGGCGTTGGCAACCACGGCGGAGGCCCGACTATACAAAATATCGAAGGTCTACTCAAGTTTAAAGCTCAGTACGCCCAAGAGGTTGAACTAGAATTTTCCTCACTGCAACGTTTTTTTGAAGTCTACGATGCGTCAAAAGCTCCCGTTTATGAAGGCGAGCTTGAAAAATGCAACGTGGGTTGTTATTCTATTCAAAGCGACGTTAAGCGCATGAACCGCCTAGCAGAAAACGCCTTGCTCCGAGCCGAGCGGCTTAACATGATGGGTCTGCTGCTCAGCGGAGTTCGCTCCGCCTCTGTCAAAGAATTCGAGGAAATCTGGTCAGTTCTGCTGTTTAACCAGTTTCATGACGTATTGCCCGGAACGTCTATCAAAGAAGCCGCAGAGCAGGTATTGCATGACCTTTCAAGAGTTGTGTCCTTGTCAAAGGACATTGAAAACCATGCGTTGCAAGCCATTGCACAAACAATGAACACCTACGGCGAAGGCTTTCCGCTGCTGCTGTTTAACCCTCATGGGTACAAGTTTTTCGGAGAAGTAGAGGTTGAAGCGGAATGGTTTTGCAAGGATGAGCTTGTTATAACAGACGGCGAGGGGCAGAACGTGCCCTATCAGCGCGTTCGAGCTTCTGCGCCTATGAATCACATGAATCTGGCAGGTCGCCGCCGATTTTTATTTACTGCTAGCATCCCCCCAATGGGCTTCGCAGTCTACAAACTTCACAAAACCGCTAAGCAAATTTCGCAAGTTGCATATGCGCCTGCACCCATTCACAACCCCGAGTTAGTGCTTGACAACGGACGAATTCGCTGCGCTTTTGACAGCGTGACAGGAATGCTATGCTCATTAATTGACCACGGCACAGGCACCGAACTGATAGACAGCGTTGGAACATACAAGGTGTTTACAGACGGTAAGGACGCATGGGGCAGTGGTCCAGGCGTGCTTGGGTATTTTGGTGAGCATATGCGGCTTAAGGAAATAACCAAGGTGGAGGAGGGAACCCACCGCTCCACTATCCGCACTGTGCACACCTACAATAACAGCGAGCTTATTCAGCTTCACAGGCTCTACGCCAACGCCGAGCATTTGGAGGTTTACAGCATACTGCGCTGGAACGAGCCGAATACGAGACTAAAACTCTCGTATACTCTTAACTTGGAAAATGTCTCCGTGCAAGCGGAAATGCCCTACGGATTTATTGACCGCCAAGGCATAGAGGTGGACGATGCCTTTATGCAACGGTATATTAACGTGTCCTCCCCCCACGGCGCAGGAGTTGTGCTTGCCAACGACAGCAAGTATGCCTACAGCCTTGACCGCACCCCAAGTAATAAAACCGCCCTTGATATCACTGTTTTACGCAGTACAATATACGCCCACGGAACGAACACCGTGCCGTGGTATCACGAGTCCGAAACCTACCGCTACACAGACTTGGGCGAGCAAACCTTCACCCTTGCCATTAGACCTCACGGAGGAGCGCTTGAGCCATGGCAAGCCCACAGATTGGCAGACCGCTTGAACATGCCCAGTACGTATTTGGCTGACTCATGGCATCACGGCGCAAAGCCGTGTGTCGGCGCAAGTCTTGCCAGTACGGAGGCAAGCAATGTCATCATTACCGCGATTAAGCAGCCTGAAAACGGTGCAGAGGGCGTTATAATCCGCCTTTTAGAGACTGACGGAGGAGAAACTGACACGCTGCTGCATTTCCAAGGCAAGGACTATCCGATTCACTGCAAGCCGTTTGAAATCAAAACGCTTTTGCTGAAGGACGGCAAGGGCGTAGAGTGTAATTTTTTGGAGGAAAACTGTTATGACGCCTAAAGAACGTGCAATCGCCGCACTTAATTTGCAAATTCCCGATGAAGTGCCCACATTTGAGCTGGAATTTCAAATTGAAAAAGAAATGTTCGGCAAGGAATTTGTTCCCAACGACTTAAAGCGGGAAAATATCCACCTGCTGTCCGAAAAAGATAAGGAACGTCGCCTTTTAGAGCTTGTGGACGATATTGTCTATGTCTACGAACAGCTTGACTATTGCATAATCCCAGGTCCATACAATGTTGGTTGGGTGGAAAACGGCATTGTAAGCCCCGAAAAGCGGTTTATTCACCGTGAAATAAAAAAACGCATCGGTAACAACAGAATGATTGGTTTTCACGGCGACGGAACGTTTTCAATCCCTGACGGAAACGATATGTACGCCTTTGCCTACGAAATCGCAGACGACCCAGAGGGTGTCCACGAAAAGGCGAAAAAGCTGATGAATGACGCTATCGAGCGCAACAAAAACCTTGCCGAAAGTGGCGTTGAAGTGGTTTTGCTGTGCAGCGACTATTGCTACAACTCAGGACCGTTTTTGTCCCCCGCAATGTTTGAGGAGTTTATTCAGCCCTGCCCCAAAAGAACGTTGACGGACAGATTAAAGAGCTGCTTAGCGATGTCGCAGCGAAAAAACGTCAGCTTCCAAAGAAGGGCGCATTAATAAGATTTATGACACCGAAGCTTGACTCCTTAAAATCAGAGAAAACCCTCCAAGCCATGTATAACGCAGACGCATCCTTCTATACCGACAGCAAATGCAACGCCTGCGGCATATGCAGCAAAGCCTGCCCTGTGGATAATATTGTCATTAATAAGAAGCCGGAATATCAGCATCACTGCATAAATTGCTATGCTTGTGTACATAATTGCCCCAAAAACGCCATTCATATTAAAGGCGAGAAGAGTGTCGCTAGGTTTAGGAATGCCAAGGTGACGGTGAATGAGATTTTGTCGGCGAATGGGAAAGGTTAGGCGGGTTGTGGGGGTGTGGCGTAGGTCGTGGAAGCGGTTTATTGCATAAGGCTTGCCAAAATGTTGATTATGTTTGCTAGCTGTAGTATTATAATCTGACATTGGGTAGCAAAGGGTATTTATATGCTGCAAAGGAGAATACGATATGATTGATTTACTTGCATTACAAAAACGAGTTTACCAAAACAAAGTCAACAAAGGGTTTAACATAACTGATGTATGTAAAGAATTTTGCTATACACATGGCGAATTATCAGAAGCATTTGAAGCGTATAACAAGAAAAAAGATGATTTAGGTGAGGAATTAGCTGATGTTGCCTTGTATTTGATTGGGCTTTCTGAAATTCTCGGTATTAATTTAGAGAGTGAAATCCTCCGTAAAATGGAGAAAAACGAGAAAAGAGAATACATACAAAAAGACGGTATCACTATTAGGGTAAGTGAATAGTATAAGCATTTGTAGAATCTGTGTTGCAATATCTTATTTTTCGTGATTATGTGGATTTTCAACATAGCTTTTTGAAAATCATTTCCATAGATGTATTAAAAGTTGACCTTACTTCACTTTCAGGGCAACTTTTTTTGCTTTTATAAATTTTTAGTCTGTGCTTGACATACGGGTGGCGTATATCGTGGGAGCGGTTTTTGGACAGAATCCCCGACAAGATGTTGATTATATTTGCTAGTTGTAGTATGATAATCTGGTAGCGGAAGCTAAGATTATTAATTTTTAATTGCTTAAAGGGGTAAAATATTGAAGATCAAAACACTGTCAAAAGATAAAGAACAGAAACAAAAAGTAGAAACGGTCTCAAACACAGGTCAGCGTGGAAAAATGCGTAGAATAGTATTACTCTCAATTGTTGCGTTTGTTTTGGTATTTTCAATAGTATCAATGATAGTAACAAAAAATATTTATGATGGTAACTTTGATAGAGCTGATGCACCTGCATATTCTGGTTATTTACGATATAGCGACCTAAAAGGGTACGAGCGTTCAGAGGTCAGTTTTTTATCAGGTGAGAATAATCTTGCGGGATATGTTTACGGTGAAGACAATAACAAAGGTTTGGTCGTTATCGCCCACGGTTTGGGTGGTGGTGCTGAAGAATATCTAGCAGAAACAATATATTTCGTTGACAACGGATGGAGAGTATTCGCTTACGACTGCACAGGTAGCTATAACAGTGAGGGCAAAGGTACGAAAGGACTTCCACAGTCTGCAATTGACCTTGATGCCGCTCTGAGTTACATACAAAGTCAGAGTTGGAATCTTCCTGTTATGCTTTACGGACACAGTTGGGGCGGTTATGCCGTAACAGCTGTTTTGAATTACGAACATGATATTAAAGCTGTCGTGAGTATTTCAGGGTATGCTACTCCAATGAAGATACTGCATGAGCAGGCTCAAAGTATGATGGGTTGGTTCTCCAACTTGACATTTCCGTTTGAATGGACTTATCAAAGGTTGCTTTTTGGTAATGCGGCAGGGCTGTCAGCTATCAACGGCATTAACAAGCGCAACACCCCTGTCATGATAGTTCACGGTACTAATGATAATATGATACTATATGAAGGCGCAAGCATTATCGCTCAACGCAATAGTATTACGAACCCGAACGCAACATATGTTATACGTGACGCAGAAAATCAAAACGGTCACAATAACTTGTTTTTGTCAAGTGCAGCAACGACTTACATTGATGCTGTAAACAAAGAATACAAAACGATTTATGAAAATTATGATGGCAAAATACCAGATGATATTAAGGCAGAATACTATGACTCTATTGACAGATATCTTACATGCCAACTTGATCCTGCTTTTATCAATGAAGTCAATATCTTTTTTGAGAAGCATTTAAAGTAAGAGCTATTATGTATGTTTTTCGCTATTGTTCATAAACAGAATTGAAAAGTTGCCGTTTAAAGTGACGGCAACTTTTTAAAGATAGTAAGACGTTTTTAGTCTGTATTGGAATATGCGGTTACAGTTTCAAAATACATGGGTAAATGGGTTTTCTGTAAGAACAAAACCCGAAAGTGGGAAGTTCCAGGTGGACACAGGGAAGAAAATGAAGACATTATTGATACGGCTAAAAGAGAGTTGTTTGAGGAAACCGGTGCAGTAAAATTTGAGCTAAAGCCGATATGCGTGTATTCGATAAATAGCTTTGGTTTACTCTTTTATGCCGATATAATTGAACTCGGCAGTTTACCAGAGTCGGAAATTGAAAAAATAGATTTTTTTCAGGAAATTCCAGATGAACTTTCGTTTCCCCTCTTTCTTCCTGAGCATTTAAACAAAGTAAAAGAGATATTGCGAATAGTATAAGCATTTTCTACAATATTCTTAATTAAACCTTCACGCTAATAGCATTACTATTTCATAAGTTGAGTGATAAAATATGAAAAGTAGTTGTTAAAAATGAGGGGTGCATCAAGTGAGAAAGATAATGAAAAAAGCAGTTCGTGTCCTTGCAATAATTGTTTCCTGTTTGGTTTTCTTGTGTATAGTCGGACGGTCATGGGATTACGTAGCAACAAAATCGGAACAGGCGAAATATCCTCCGATGGGGACAATGGTGAAACCTTTCGACAGTAATATACATGTTTTTTCTGTAGGCGAAAAAAAGGAAAATGAGCCGACTATTGTCTTAATCTCAGGTGCTGGTACACCTTCTCCAGTTGTAGATTTTAACCCGCTTTGGTCTCGTCTAGAAAAAAACATAATGTTGTTGTACTCGAACGTCCTGGCTATGGGTGGAGCGAGCAAACCAATCGGGAAAGAACGGTTGAAAATATTGTTGTAGAAGACAGAAAAGCACTTTCACTTGCTGGATTTTCACCACCGTACATTTTGGCTGCTCATTCAATAGGCGGTTTTGAGGCCAATGCGTATGCTGCGAGCTACCCAGATGAAGTTGCTGGTGTTATCCTCATAGATTCTTTGTCTCCAGGTGCTTGGCTGGAACTGCATACTCCGCATACACAGGGATTAGTCTCAAGATTATTTCCACTAATACGTCCAACAGGAGTGTTGCGTTTTATAGGGACGTTTTTTCCAGACTATATTGAAAAATCGTCACAAGGGCGAGCTAATAATTACTTATTTGTAGACCCGTCTCTTAAAGAGATGGATAAGATTCATATAATGCATAATTACATGAATCGCATGACATTGAAGGAAGGAGAATTATCTCGCACCAATGCACAAACAGTTCAGAATCTTGGATTTCCGTCAAATGTTCATCTAGAATCAATCATTGCATTTGCGCCAAAAGATATACCCAATTACACACAGATACTTCAATTGCAGAATGCTTGGGTATCACAATCTGCCAAAGGTGAATTACATAAGCTAGAGGGAGAACATAGTATTTACCATTATTACCCGGATGAAGTATGCGAGATTATAGAAAAGGTATTTAATGATTTGAAGAAATAAATCTGTTGAAAATAAGCATTTTAAACAGATAAGCAGCAATTTGTTAATCCCATTTGTATGTAGAGTATCGACCTGATTCTTGAATACTAGCTAAAAAACAGCCGAGAACTCCGTTAATTAAAATTAATAATTTTTCAAAAGTTTTATTAAAAGTTGCCTTTAGCAGAAAGGGCAACTTTTTTCGTATTAACCTTGTAAATTTTTAGTCTGTGCTTGACATACGGGTGACGTAGATAATGCAACATAATTCAACAAACCATGATTCAATAACAAACCAATGTTGATAAAGAACAAAAACGACTTACATAATTAGAGTAAGTCGTTTTTGTTTTTATACTTAATGCCCCAATTTTGCATTTCTTGTATTATACAAAGTAATTCTTTTCCGATATCTGTAAGAGAATATTCTACTCTTGTTGGTACTTCTGCGAAAACTGTTCGTGTAATCAAACCGTTTTCTTCCATATTGCGTAAATTATCAGTTAGAACTTTTTGGCTTATATCAGGAATGGATTTTTTAAGCGCTCCAAAGCGCATAGTACCATTTAATAAATAATAGACAATTAAAGGCTTCCATTTGTTACCAATCGCGTTAATCGTGGCTTCCATCGGACAATCTTCCATTGTAAAATTCACCATCCAATCCTTTTGTTAGTTACTTCTAGGTACCTACCTCACTATAATGTGCCTACTTGTTTTTGTTTCTTGCCCTATTATAATATAAAATGTAATCAACTGCAATACATAATTAGCAAATGGGTAAACTAAGAGCATGAGCAAAAAGAGGAGATTTAAATGCTAAGATATATCGAAAGCAAAAAGATGGGACGAGCGAAACATTCGTGGTTGGACGCTATTTATCATTTTTCATTTGCAAACTACTATAACCCCGAGAATATGCAGTTTGGGATTTTGCGTGTAATTAATGATGACCTTATAAACCCCAACACTGGATTCGAAACGCATTCGCACAAAAACATGGAAATAATCACTTATGTTGTTAATGGTGAAATCTCACATACTGACAGCATGAATAACAAACGCACGCTTACTCGCGGACAGGTGCAGTATATGAGTGCTGGAACAGGGGTATTGCATAGTGAACATAATTTAGGACATGAAATGCTAAGGTCTTTGCAAATTTGGATATTACCCGACAAAGAAGGTTATGCGCCAAACTATGGTGATTATCAATTTAATTGGGAAGACCGTGACAATAAATGGCTGCCAATAGCGACTGGCAGTGATGAAATAGATGCACCAATCCATATTCATGCCGATATAAACGTTTATGTTACTGAAATTTCAAAAGGCAATGAAATCGAATTTCAAGTAGCCGCAAATCGGCAGGCATATCTTATAGTGATTGAAGGTGGGGCACAAATAGACGAATACACTTTATCCGCCAGAGATGCTCTAGAGATAATGGAGCAGGATATAGCGATAAAAGCAAACGAAACTGCACATATTATAGTATTTGAAATGAAAAAAGATAATTAATGTTAGGGGGCAATTTACAATGCCAAAAGATTTTCAAAGTGCAATAAAAAACAGACGATCATACTATGGAATAAGCAATGAATCAAAGGTTTCAAACCAACGCATACAGGAAGTTATAGAAGAAGCCGTTATGCACACGCCATCGGCTTTTAACTCGCAAAGTGCACGAGTTATGGTTTTATTCGGAGAACATCACAAAAAACTTTGGAACATTGTTATGGAGGCTCTTAGGAAGATAGTACCTGCTGATAAATTCAAGCCCACGGAAGATAAAGTTAATTCTTTCGCAAATGGCTATGGGACAGTGTTGTTTTTTGAGGATAACAGCGTCATTAGCGGGCTTCAAGAGCAGTATCCGATATATAAAGACAACTTTCCAATTTGGTCACAACAGTCAAGTGGTATGCTTCAGTACGTTACTTGGACGTCACTTGAACTTGAGGGATTTGGAGTTTCTTTACAACATTACAATCAGTTAATAGAGAACGAAGTGAAAAAGCAATGGAGTATTTCAACCGAATGGGGCCTTATTTGTCAAATGCCATTTGGTTTACCCACCTCTGAGCCAGACACCAAGACATATCAACCATTATGCGATAGGTTGAAAGTGTTCGAGTAACATCACTATCTTTCTCAACATGTAGTATAATTGTTACAAATATACCTGATTAAGCTTGCTTCTGACAGGAAATTATAGGCAACGATAGATTTATTTATGCATGCGTAATGCAGAGTCGTCAATATTATCCCTTAAGCAGAATAACACACCGTTTAACTTACAAAAAGTTGATTGTGTGTTATTTTTTTAGAGCAATATTAAATGAGTTTTTAGTCTGTAATTGACATACGGGTGGCGGAGAGCGTGGGAACGTATTTTGACATGAAAGTTTAAAAATGATAAATAATTAAGTCGAAAGAGGTAAAAACGCGAAAATAATGTCCGCTATTGTACAATTTCTTGTATGAAGATGTATTTTGGAAGAATACTCAACAATATAGTTGAGTAGTTTTGTTTGCTGTGGTATTATGTTATTGTAGCTATAGATTGGAATATTCATATAATGTGTACTATGTTTAATAATGTGAAGATGGAAGCGGAACTATTTATCCTGTAAGCAAATATCAAAAAAAGAAAGGAGTGCTAGTATGGCCAAAGTAAAAGATACACATTGTACAAAATGTGACGCACACTGTCAAGGATTTGTTGACCCAGATGGAAAAATACTATGTTGGGATTGTTATTACAAAAAGTGGGGAGAATATCCAAAAGGATAGCTTCCATTTGAAAGTTATTTTATTTAGCGCATAAACAAGCATGACCACCATCTTCACGTTTTCCACTACAGCAAATGAGCATTTGCATAAAACAAATGCCAATTTGTTTTATATCGTGATTATGCAGGTTATCCACATCGCTAATCGAAAATCAATCCCACAAGTACATCGTAAAGTTGCCTTTAGTAATATTGGCAACTTTTTGTTATAAATGTATAATCCGTACTT
>JAVBKA010000166.1:0-15482 GCA_031546715.1 Oscillospiraceae bacterium
TTCTTGTCAAGACCTTCCCACCAAACAGTGTTGTCCTCAAGGTTATGAACAACGTTTGTGAAAATAGTGTTCTTTTGGCAAGAAAGTAATGCGTTTGGATTTGATTTCATGTTTGTTCCAGGAGCGACTCCGAAGAATCCAGCTTCTGGATTTACAGCCCATAAGCGTCCGTCAGGACCGACGCGGAGCCAAGCGATATCGTCGCCGACGCACCAGACTTTGTAGCCCTTTTGAGTGTAAACTTCAGGCGGGATTAGCATTGCAAGGTTTGTCTTGCCACATGCAGATGGGAACGCGGCTGCAAGGTAACGAACTTCGCCCTTTGGATTTTCAATGCCGAGAATGAGCATATGCTCAGCCATCCAGCCCTCTTTGCGTCCTTGATTGGAAGCAATTCTAAGAGCAAAGCAATTTTTGCCGAGAAGAACGTTTCCGCCGTAACCTGAGTTGATTGACCAGATGGTGTTATCCTCTGGGAAGTGAACGATATAACGTCCTTCTTCGTCAATGTCAGCTTTAGCGTGTAGGCCTTTTGTGAAATCTTCGCTGTCGCCTAAGCACTTAAGTACACGATTACCGATACGTGTCATAATAGCCATATTGAGGACAACATAGATAGAGTCTGTTAATTCGATGCCGAATTTAGCAAAAGGAGATTCTGGTACTGACATTGAAAAAGGAATGACGTACATTGTACGACCCTTCATAACACCATCATACATAGTTGAAAGCTTAGAATACATTTCCTTTGGATCCATCCAGTTGTTCGTTGGGCCTGCATCCTCTTGGTTTTTTGAGCAGATGAAGGTACGGTGTTCAACTCGAGCTACGTCGTTTTGTGCGGTACGGTGGATGTAGCAGCCAGGGAGTTTCTCCTGATTTAAAGGAAGAATTTCTTTGTTTGCGATTGATTGATTGCGGAGGTCAGCAAGCTGTTCGTCGCTGCCGTCAATCCAGACGACATTGTCGGGCTTGGTCATAGCAATCATTTCTTCGACCCATGCATTGACGGCCTTATTGGTAGTTAGGGACATTTTTTTCTCCTTTCATTTGAGCGCGCTCCAAATCTAAAGCGACTCAAGCTAGAAAAATTTTCTTCTATATTCTACATCTATAAATGTTTTTGCGCAAGTCTAAAAAGGGAAAAAAGTGTAAATAATTCGTTAATTATTAGTACCTTTTGCCAGAAGGTCTTTAATTTTGGTAACAGGGTCAAGTAAATGGCTGATGCTTTTGTCGTAATTCAGAGTGTTTACAATGTATGCAATGTATTTTGACATATCAACCTCTGTGTACCATGGACGAGTGCGAAGCTCAGCGGGTCTGTATATTAGGTTTGTGGTAAAGACTTTTGATATTACGCCTTTGTTGTAATATTCATCAAAAGTACTTAAGCCGTCAGTAAACAAACCGAAGGATGCAAAAACAAAAATGCGGTTGGCACCTCTGATTTTTAGCTCCTCGGAAATACTTAAAATCGAATCCCCTGTAGAAATCATGTCATCAACAATGATGACATCTTTGCCAGCGATGTTTTCACCAAGAAACTCATGGCTGATAATCGGGTTACGTCCCTTGACAATTCTGGTATAATCTCTGCGTTTGTAAAACATGCCTAGGTCTAGTCCAAGCACTGAGGAATAATAAATACAACGGGTCATGCCGCCTTCATCAGGAGAAACCATCATTAAATGCTCAGGATTTATCCTAATATCAGGTACTTCGCGAAGGAGTGCCTTAATCATCTGATAGGTGGGTTGAACGTTCTCAAAGCCCTTCAGCGGAGTAGCGTTTTGAACGCGTGGGTCATGGGCGTCAAAGGTAATGAGGTTTTCAACACCCATAGAGGAAAGCTCTTGGAGGGACAACGCACAATCAAGAGATTCGCGGGCAAAACGGCGGTGCTGACGTCCTTCATATAGCATTGGCATAATGACAGTAATACGGCGGGCTTTACCGTTTGTGGCGGCAATAATACGCTTAAGGTCTTGATAATGGTTGTCGGGGCTCATTGGTACGGGCTTGTTATACATTTGAAATGTTACACCATAGTTAAAAACATCGCAAAGTAAGTATAAGTCTACGCCTCGAACGGATTGCTCGATTATGCCCTTGCCTTCGCCAGTTTGAAAGCGGGGACAGCTAACTTGCACAATGCTGCTGTGACCGTCGCCGCCGTTTTCAACATCCCAGTTTTGCAAATAATGGTCAACCTTGCCGATAAGCTCTTCGCACCCGCGCATACCAACTATGCCCAGCGTGCTGTACTGTGAATTTTCTATGTCCATGACACACCTCAAAAAAAATATGAAATTGAGTAACTACAAATTATTTGAAAATATTGATGCAATACGCAAAAATTCAGGCACGCCTAAGACTTCGCCGCGAACAGAGGGGTTGATTTCCGCCTTTGTCAGACAATCAGAAACCCACTCTTTTCCGTTAGGAAATACGGCAGACAAGCTGTTAAGCAAGGTCTTGCGCCGTTGGGCAAAGGCGGCTCTGGTTATTCTGAAAAATAGATTTTGCATTTCCTTTGGAACAAGGGGCTGGGGATGCTTGTCCAGTCTAATGACTGCGCTGTGCACCTCTGGCTGAGGCATAAAGCTGTGCGGGGGTACGTCAAATAGTATTTCCACGTTATAAAAAACTCTAACGAAAATTGTAAAAGAGCCATAGGCTTCTGTGTTCGGTGCGGCAGTCAGCCTCTGCGCAACTTCGCGCTGAACCATGACGGTCATCTGCTCAAAGCAGTCCGCCTCGATAAGGCTTGTCAGAATAGGGGAGGTGATGGAGTATGGCAGATTTGCGGTTACAACAGGGGTACAGTCTCCAAAATGAGCTTGAACCACAGCGCGCAAATCAGTTCTGAGGGCGTCTGCTTCGATTATGGAAATGTTTTCGCTGCCGTCAAATATCTTTTTGAGCACACTAACCAACAGAGAATCAATTTCAATGGATACTACCTTTTTAAAATGCTTGCTAAGCTCGGAGGTTAATGCTCCGATTCCTGGACCGATTTCTAACGTTGCTGAGTTAGTGTTTCCAGTTTTGACAGAAATAGCAGTAAAGGCGGAGGTTGCAATTTTATCAGGAATTGTACTGTCGATAAGGAAATTTTGACCCTTTGACTTGGAAAAATGGAAGCCTAGCGGGTACAAAATGTTGCGGATAACGCTGGGGTTACATAAATCATACATAATTTCCAAAAAAAAACCTCCAATGATAGCATACACCATCTTCGGAGGTTTTTCAATATCTCTATTGAACAATATTCTTAGAAGAAAACGCGGAAGAATGTATTAATCAATCTAAAACATAAATAATGGCTTTTTTCTTGCCGAATTTAATACATTCATCTCTGGTATCAAAGAAAAGGTCAACCATGTACCCGCGGAAACCGCCAACGTCCTCACAAATGGCATAACCATAGTCCCAAGTGCCGTTTGTGGATGTGACATACACCTTAGTTTTCAGAGGTATAATTTTGCGGTCAACTGCAATAGTGCCAACGCGGGCGACATTACCCAAGGCATTAACCTTGCGGGCTTTATTTTCAGTTGTATATGCAGTAGCAAGGCACTCAAGGCGGCGGGAATATGTAAATTTTACGCCTGCGGAGTCATAGGAAATACTTCCCGCAAATTCCTTGCCAGGCTCTGGTCTAGGGTTATTTTCGTCAAAAACAATTGCGTCAGACAGTGCTGTGACGGTGGTATCGATAATCGGAACTTCTTCATGTATTCGCCTTACGCCGTATTCCGTAACCTGTGTGACCGGTACTGCGCTGACAAAGACCTTCGCAAGAGATTTAGAGACGATTGTGCCGTCCTCTTCGCGAATTTCATAGACATAGGTTTTTTTGCCAGGGATGCCGTCTTGAATAACAACCTCGGTGTTGGCGTTCATGTGGGTGTTCTTTTTGCGAATCTCCTCAAAGGGTATGTCAGCATAAACCTCCTGAGAGTATGCCTTTGTACGCATAACCTCGATTCGCAGTCCAGGGGATACAGGGGTTAGGGAGGAAGGGGAATAAACATCGCCCTCCTGAGGGACAAAGCCTGATTGCTTGAGTGCGTCAAGGCAGGTGCCGTTGGGGGTTTTGACTAAGATTTCGTTACCGTCATAACAAACAGTAACGTAAAAGCTGCGTTCAATGACGATTTCAGCCGACGAACCGCGAATTGGAGCATCGGGATATGTAACTAAGTCGTATTTACTGATGAAAATTCCAGCTTCAGCCATGGCAATGCGAGGGTCTTGGGTATAGGTTTCGTGAACGGTTATTTCACCGTCGTCATTAAAAACAAATGTATTTAACTCTGTTATATAGCGGCCAAAAAACAACAGTGCCGTAATCGAAGTGAGCAGCAATGCGGCGTAACGCATCCTTGCGATTTTGATTAAGTTGTTTACAACCACAACAGATTGATAAGCAATGTTTTTAAAAAACTGC
This sequence comes from Oscillospiraceae bacterium, assembly GCA_031546715.1. GTDB lineage: Bacteria > Bacillota > Clostridia > Oscillospirales > UBA929 > JAVBKA01. Next base: position 4,457 of record JAVBKA010000166.1, read on the forward strand.
TTAGCTCTCGCTCTGTGATACCTCATGTATGTACTCCAGTCGGAAAAAAGTGTTACAATATTGTAATCGGAATGTAAGGAAATTATACCACCTTTACCCACTATAGTCAAGATAATTTATTCCTGTCGGCAGAGAGCCACCACAAAGCTTATGTAAACCAGACAAAATTCAGTTATTGGTTACAAAAAGTTACAGCGAAATTTGGTTAAAAAACGAAAGCGATGTCGTAAAGTTTTATACTATATATTGTGATTAGCTATTTTTTGCATAAAACCAGATTTTTATTCATGCGAAGCGGGTATAAATAAAAAATATGGTTTGGACAGGTTATGTTTTGTCTACAATCTGAATATGCTTTAGCTAAACAACATATCCGGAGGAAAACATATGATAATGAGCACATTTCCCAAGAAAGCAGAAAATCCAGCAAGAGCTGAAATTATCGGCGAGCTGCGTCTTGTGCAGATAGACATCGATGACGCACGTAGCAGATTCAATCAGGCAACCGAGCAGGAGCTTATAGAGCAGAGCGTGTATGAGTTGAACGCGCTGCAAGCGAGGTATACTTATTTTTTGAGAAAGTTGAAGGAATTTGATTCGGCGAATGAAATCGCAGGTAATTCAGCAAGAGTAAAAACAGGAGGAGAAGTCGGATGAAGATTCTTGGTATTCTTATTAGGAACGCGATGCTTGGGTTTATGTGTCTGCTTGTGTTTAATTGGGTTGGAGGCTCGCTTGGTTTGTCCTTGGGGGTAAACGCGCTAAATACAGGGGTTTTGGCAGTTCTGGGAGTGCCGGGCTTTGGGCTGTTGTTGCTGATAAAAACTATGAATATGCAGTAAAAGGTTTACATAATCCGCACTATAAGAATAGCTCTTTTAAGAAACAGACCTGTGAGAAAAAGCCCTGTGAGAAAAGTCCTGTGAGAAGCAGACTTTTAATAATCAGCTATCATGTGCCTTTGCGCAACCACTGGCGGGCGAAAACGACGTCTTTTGAAATCTGCTCGCGTAAGCCTTCCACGCCGTCAAAGGTTTGTTCAGGGCGAATAAAGCTCAAAAGCTCGATATTTAGAGTCGTGCCGTAAAGGTCGCCTGAAAAGTCAAAAAAGGTAGTCTCTACAGTAATGGATGAAATCGATGAAACAGTGGGTCTGACGCCAATATTTGTAACGCCTCTGTATAACACGCCGCCAATAACCGCTTGAGAAACGTAAACGCCCTTTGCGGGGGTGATTACGCCTTGAGAAATCAAAATGTTTGCGGTAGGGTAGCCGATGGAGGAGCCTAGCTTCTGCCCCGATATAACCGTACCCGATATGCCATGATTATGACCAAGATAGCTCGCCGCAAGCTCAACATCACCCTGACCGATAAGTCGGCGGATGTATGTTGAGCTTACAGTTATGCCGTTAATGTCAACTCTCGGCATGATATCACAGCCGATATTATGGGTAGCGCAGTACTCGCTCAGACGCTCAGGGTTTCCCTCGCCATGAAAGCCAAAGTGAAAATCATGCCCCGCAACGACATGAACCCCGCCAAGCTCGCCGCATACTGTTTTGCTGATAAAGGTTTCCCATGGCATGTGCATGAGGTTATCATCAAAAGGCATAATTATGACATCACGGATGCCGTAGAGTGAGCGCATAAGGTCGGCACGGTCAGAAACTGTGCCCAAAAGGGGAGGAATCTGCCCTAGAATCACTCTCTCAGGGTGATTGTCAAATGTTAAAACTCCAGAAACTGCGGAAATGCGATTTGCAACCTCAACTGTTTTCTTTAGCAATGCTCCATGCCCGATATGAACTCCGTCAAAAAAGCCCAGTGCCATTACTCTTCTCATTTTCTTATTGCCATCCCTTTATATAAGTCATCTTTAATTATATGTCGAAAAAAGTCCTGTCTATGCGAAAGACATCAGAGTTGACTGTCGAAAATGCGATGCACTTGGAGTTTTGACCGTAAAGTAGCACTCGCTGGTTGTGGTCAAAGCCCTTTTGAGGCACGGGTCTGCCATGGCGCAAGTGGTTTTCGTCAACCTCTGATAGGTACATTTTTTTCTCGTTGGGAAACAACGAATCTATGGGCAACGCTTTATCCCATGACGCTGTTTCTAATGTAATTGCCTCAGACAGCGTGAATGGTCCTGAGGCGTAACGGCGAAGAGTTGTCAGAACAGCACCGCAGCCCAAAATCTGCCCTAGGTCATGAACCAAGGTTCGCACATATGTGCCCGCGGAGCAGGTGACATGTAGTTCGTGAGCGTCGCCCTCGCCGCCAATGTACTGGATATCAGAAATAGTAACCGTACGAGGCTGACGCTCTATTTCAATGCCTTGCCGTGCAAGTTTGTACAGCCGTTGACCGTTAATTTTAATTGCAGACATCATTGGGGGAATCTGCTGAATATCACCCACAAATTTGGGAATTGCGTTAAGCAACACGGATGTAGGAGGGATAGGACGGTGGGTTTCTGTTACATTGCCTGTGATATCCTGAGTGTCTGAAATCAAGCCTAATTTCATTGTAACCCTGTACTGCTTTTCGCCTGCTAAAAAAGGCACGGCTCTAGTAGCCTTTCCCGCAAAAACTACTAAAACGCCTGTGGCAAGAGGGTCGAGAGTGCCGCCGTGTCCAATTGACCGTTCCTTTAATATGCCTCTAAGCTTGGCTACGACATCGAAGCTCGTCCAGTCAGTGGGTTTGTCGATAATAAAAATTCCCGTACTCATAGTTTTTCAGCGTAGGACGTGACTACAGGCATAAGTCTATTAAGCACCGTTTTGGAATCACCCTTAATCAATGCACCGGCGGCTAATGCGTGACCGCCGCCGCCGAACTCACCGCAGATTAAGTGCGAAGCGGGGAAGCGTTCTGTTGACCTTATTGAAACCTTGCATTCAGTCGAGCCGTCAAGCCCGATGTCCTCTTTTATGAGAATACCGATGTTGACGCCTGTGATTTGCCGTGTTAGGGCAGACAGATTGTCGTAATCGTCCTCACTGCCGTTGGCATTGGCGATATCGTCCAATGTAAGTATTGCAACTGCACACATTCCACCGTAAAAAAAGCGCAGGTTGCTGAGTATAGAGGTTTCGATTGAAATTCGTTCTCTGCTCTTTTGCTCAAACAGCAGCTCATTCAGCGGCGATATATTTAGACCGCTTTTCATTATTTCGGAAGCGACAAAGTGAGTAAAATAAGTGGTGTTTGAAAAACGGAAGCAGCCTGTATCCGTAGAAACTGCGATGTACAGCGGCAACGCAAGCTCTTGTGTCATTTCAGCTCCCAGAGCTGTAACGATTTCGTAAATGATTTCGCCGCAGGCACCTCTTGAGCTATCGACATAACAAATAGGGGCGTATTTTCCGCCCCCGATGTGATGGTCTATAGCTGCATTGATTTCAAGATTGGTATATTTTTTGCTTATGCGTTCTTTAGTTGCCGTATCAACCGTTATAGTTTTTGAAGGGACATAGCCCTCGGGATGAAAGTATGCTTCAGAAAAAGGCAGGTAACGGTTGGTGGTTTCAGGGTTTTTGGCAATATACGCAGTTTTTCCCAATTGTCGTATACCGACACATAAAGCAACGGCACTGCCAATGGAGTCACCGTCTGGTCGAGTATGAGTGATAATCAGAAAATTATCATTTTCCTTAATTAAGTTAAGGACGCTCTCCATCAACGTCATCCTTTTTAGTAGCTTCGTCACTATACGTCACTGTATTAAGCAGTGACAGTATTCTAGAACCTTCTTTAATTGAGTCATCTGCGACAAATAAAAGTTGAGGAACATGACGCAAGCCAACAGTGTGAGCTACCTCACGGCGCAAAAGTCCAGCGGCGCTTTTTAAGCCCTTAACGACTTCAACCGTATCAGCGAGGGAACTGATATAAATCTTGCTGTAGCTAAGGTCACGGGTGGTGTCAACTCTTGTAATAGAGACAACACCCGTAACTCTTGGGTCTTTAAGTGTGGGAATAATTGAAGAAAGTGCGCGCATAATTTCGCCGTTTATTTGCTCGTTACGATTACTCATTGTTTAATCTCTTCCATAATGAAGGCTTCGATAATGTCGCCTTCCTTCAAGTCGTTGTAATGGTCAATGGAAAGACCGCATTCGTAGCCTTGTGCGACTTCTTTTGCGTCATCTTTAAAGCGTTTCAAAGAAGCAAGAGTGCCTTCGTGGATAACTATGCTGTCTCGGAGGAGGCGAACTCCTGCGTTGCGGACAATTTTTCCATCAAGGACATAACAGCCTGCAATTGTACCAATGCCTGAAACCTTAAATGTCTGGCGAACTTCGCAGCGTCCGAGGACAGATTCTTTAAATTTAGGTGTGAGCATACCCTTGATGGCAGCTTCAATCTCGTTTATGCAGTCATAAATAACGCGGTACAGGCGAATGTCAACACCTGCACGGTCTGCGCTGGCACGGCAGGAAGGGTCAGGACGAACGTTGAAGCCGATAATAATCGACTGAGATGTGGAGGCAAGAAGAATGTCTGATTCGTTGATTGCGCCGACTGCGGAGTGAACAACACGAACGCGTACTTCTTCGTTGTTAATCTTTTCCAAGGAGGCGCGAACCGCTTCGGCACTGCCCATAACGTCCGCTTTAATGATAATGTTCAAATCCTTGATTTTTCCGTCAGAAATTTGAGCATAAATATCTTCAAGTGATACCTTTGTAACGGCAGTACGGTCGTTTTGGTCGTCCTTTTCCTGTTGCTTGCGTTGCTCGACAAGCTCACGAGCCATGCGCTCGTCAGAAACTGTGTAGAAAGTATCGCCTGCACCTGGAACTTCTGAAAGACCAATAATTTCAACTGGTACAGAAGGACCTGCTTCAGGGATTTTTTGACCCTTATCGTTGTTCATAGCACGAATTCTGCCGACGGTTTTGCCTGCGATGACAATGTCGCCTGTTTTAAGCGTACCGTTGAGAACCAGCATTGTGGCAACAGGACCGCGACCCTTTTCTAAGCGGGCTTCGATAACTGTTCCTCGTGCAGAACGATTGGGGTTTGCACGAAGGTTGCGCATTTCTGCGGTAAGCAAAATCATTTCAAGAAGATTGTCAATGCCTTCGCCTGTTTTTGCAGAAATATTGCATATAATAGTGTCGCCGCCGTATGCTTCCGCAACTAGCTCGTACTCTGTAAGCTGCTGCATAATGCGGTCAGGATTTGCTTCGGGTTTATCCATTTTATTAATAGCGACAATAATCGGAATATCGGCGGCTTTAGCATGACTTATGGCTTCGATGGTTTGCGGCATAATACCATCATCAGCGGCAACGACTAAAATGGCGATATCTGTGACAGATGCGCCGCGCTGACGCATAGAGGTAAACGCAGCATGACCAGGTGTATCGAGGAAGGTGACATGTCCTTCGTTGACATCGATGCGATATGCGCCGATATGCTGAGTAATGCCTCCAAATTCGCCTGAAACAACGCTTGCTTTACGAACATAGTCCAGCAAGCTAGTTTTACCGTGGTCAACATGCCCCATAACGACGACAATTGGGTCGCGGGCTTCGAGATTGTCGTCAGTATCAACGCTATCGTCGATTAGCTGTTCCTCAATGGTGACAATTACTTCACGGGTGACCTTTGCCCCGAATTCCAAGGCAATAAGGGACGCTGTTTCAAAGTCAATAAGCTGAGACAAGGACGCCATGACACCAAGGCTCATCAGCTTTTTAACAACCTCTGCACCTGTCTTTTTGAGCCTGACAGCAAGCTCAGTGACGCTGATTTCATCGGGAATCATAACTTTTAAGGTTTGCTTCTTAAGCGCTTCAATTCGCAGGCGGCGCATGCGCTCCTGCTCCTCTTGCCGTCTTTTGTTAGAAACAAACTGAGTATTCTGCTTTTTGCCCGGCGCAACCTTGATTTTTTCCTTGCCCTGCTGCATTTTGTCTGCACGGTCGGGAACAAGCTTATCAATGCGTTCGTCAAAGCGACCGAGGTCTACTTGACTTCCGCGGGTGTCAACAATGTGAACTGTCCGTGGCTTTACTAAAGGAGCTGCGGGCTTTGGAACAACAGGTTGCTGAGCAACCGCAGGCTGAACAGGCTGTTGGGTTTGATGAACGTGAACAGGCTGGGTAGGCTGAGCGGGTGACACCGAGGCTAATATTACGTTAGGGGCATCAGTCTGAACAGCGACTTCCTCGACCTTTTCAGGTTCGGCAGCGGCTACAGCCTCAATAACAGGCTCCTCAACCGGAGCGGGAGGTTCATGGTAAGTGACCGAAAACACGACCTCAATGCTTTCGACTTGATTATGCTGAGTAATGTGATCAAAAATCACATTCAGCTCGTGATCACTTAAGGCCTGCATATGATTTTTAGGCGCAGGGAAATATTGCGTCATTACATCCGCAACTTCCTTAGAACCTAAATCAAAATCCTTCGCCACTTCATGAACTCGATATTTTACTGCTATGCTCAAATTATTGCCCCCTTAGAATAATGGTTAATCCATTTTTTGTGTTTCCGCTTGTATGTCCGCTTGTGTGTCTTTAGAAGCTGAAGCCAGTGCTTCGGAGATTGCGTCAGAAAGTCCCTTGTCCATGACGCCGACAAAGGCGCAAATGGATTTGCCAATGGAGTGACCAAGGGTACTTTTATCATAAGTCAGCTTAACTATTGGTATGCCGTGCTTTTCGGAGAGGTGAAGGGCGTTTCGCAAAGTGCTGGAGCCTGCGTCGGAGGCTAGAAACAATGTTCTGCATTGCGTTAGCTTTTGCCCGATGCTGTCTGAGCCGTATACAACCTTGCCGGCCTTCATTGCCAGTCCGAGAAGCCGAAGAGCCTTATCCATTATTAATTTCCTTTTCTATTGCAGAATATATATCATCGGAAATATTTGCGTGTAAAGAGCGGTCTAAAGCACGGCTTTTTCTTATGCGCTTAAAGCATTCAGCGGATTTGCAGACATATGTGCCTCTTCCAGGCTGTCTACCTGTACTGTCAAGAAGGACTGTACCGTCAACTTTCCGAAGTACACGAATAAATTCTGATTTAGGCTTGTGTTCACGACAGCCCATGCATTGGCGCATTGGAACGCGTTTTTCCGTGGATGCCGATGTCATACTTCTTCTGAGGATGCGGGCTTAATGTCAATTTTATAGCCCGTAAGCTTGGCGGCAAGACGTGCATTCTGACCTTCTCTGCCGATGGCTAAGCTGAGCTGTTCGTCAGGAACTATAACGCGGCAGCTTTTCCCTTCGGGCAGAACAGTTACGGAGATTACGTTTGCAGGAGCAAGTGCCTGCGCGATGTATTCCGTTGGGTCGTCACTGTAGAGAACGATATCTATTTTTTCGCCTTTAAGCTCATTAACAATATTATTAACACGCTGACTCTTAGGACCGATGCAAGCACCGCGGGGGTCAACGTTTTCGTCAGACGACCAGACTGCGATTTTTGTACGGTTACCTGCTTCGCGGGCGATTGAGCGGATTTCAACAGTTCCGTCATTGATTTCGGGAACTTCAAGCTCAAATAAACGCTTAACTAGTCCAGGGTGAGTGCGGGAAATAAGTATTTGAGGACCGCGGGTTGTTTTACGAACCTCAATCACATAAACCTTAATGCGGTCGCCTTCACGATAGTTTTCTGATTTAACCTGTTCACCAGATGCTAAAAGAGCCTCTGTACGCTCTGCCTTGCTTCCGATTTCTAGCACTAAGCTGCCATTGCGAGGGTCAATTCTAGTGATAACAGCAGGTAAAACCTCATGCTCTTTAGAGGTAAATTCCTGAAAAATCATTCCGCGTTCAGCTTCTCTGATACCTTGAATGATGACCTGCTTTGCGGTTTGAGCGGCGATACGTCCGAAGTTTTTTGTTGGAATTTCAATTTGAACAAAGTCGCCGATGTCAGTGCAGGGGGTGTGCTCACGGGCGGCGGCGAGTGAGATTTCAAACCCTGGATTTTCAACGGCTTCCACGACTGTTTTTCTAACGTAAAGATGGACTTCTTTTTTTGATTCGTCAAGGTCAACAAAAACATTGTCAGTGACACCTGCATTATCTCTCCGGAATGCTGTAGTAAGAGCTTGGGCTATTTTTTCATGCATATAGGCACGCGGAATGCCCTTATCCTTTTCAATAAGTGCAATGGCATCAAAAAACTCGGCGTTCATGTTTTTGCAATCTCCTCTTTCTTAATTAGAAAATGAATTTAAGTCTGGCAAGAGAAATGTTTTTTCTCTCAAAGACCTTAATACTATCAAGTGTCAGTGTTTGTGCGTCAAAAGCGGTAAGCAAGCCTGTGTGCTCCTTTTGACCATCCTCGGCTTTATACAAGCGAATTTGAACATTGCTTCCTATATAACGCTGAAAATCAGTGTCACGCTTAAGAACACGCTCAACTCCGGCAGAGGAAACCTCAAGGGTATATGCTTTGTCAATTGGGTCGGCATCGTCAAGCAAGGGGTCAATAGCTTTAGACACCGCTTCGCAGTCATCTATAAAAACGCCGCCCTGTTTGTCTATAAATATACGGAGAACCCAATCAGAGCCCTCCTTTAAAAACTCAACATCCCACAGCTCTAAACCTAGAGCTGAGACAACAGGAAGCGCAAGGTCGGTTACGGTTTCGGTAACAGATTTCAATTACTCATCTCACTTCACAAAAGGCCTAATTCAACAAGAAAGAGTGGGAAACTCCCACTCTCCAAGATACACCTTCTACTTACGAAAACATTATATCACAAATATCTGAATTTGCAAGCATTTTTTTAATCAATGCTAATTCGCATTAAAAATGTGTTTTAACGCGAATTAGCATGCCCTGAAGGTCGTCTTGCTTACAGTGGTTAGGACTCCATTTGTTTTCCGAGGAAGCCCGCCACAGTTTGCGACAGCTTGTATTCAGTGTCTGTAAAGGCTTGTCCGTTTTCGGGCAATATGAATAAAACTGAGCCGGAAATATCGCCTTCGGCGAGAATTGGAGCGGCAACTCCTGCGTAATATTTATCCTGACCATCAACTACGGCGACTTTATGCTCACCGTTTTTGTACTGGTAAACCTGACGAGCCTCCATAAGCTTTTCAAGCTCTTCGCCGATACGCTTATCCATAAGCTCACGTCTTGGTGTACCTGATACGGCGATGATAACATCACGGTCACAAATTGCAACTACGTAGCCGGTTGTTTTGCCGAGAGTTTCACACATTTGTGCGGCGAAGGATGACATTTCACCCATGGGGGAATATTTTTTGAATATTACCTCGCCGTCCTTATCGGTGTAAATCTCCAGCGGGTCGCCCTCGCGAATGCGCATTGTTCTGCGAATCTCTTTTGGGATAACAACACGACCGAGGTCGTCTATGCGTCTTACTATACCTGTTGCTTTCATTAGAACCCTCCTATTGGTTTAAGTTCAGAAATAGTATTCGCAAGATTTCCCATAATATGCAGTTTAATTTATATGTGGTTTTTTATATAGCGAGACTTGACCCACTGGCGGTTAAGTACACGTTAGTGTCATCTGACGAAAGTTCAATTCTTTCCCTAATTACATCAGCAGCATTGGTAATTTTATATTAAAAGTATTTTCCTGTTCAGAAACCGTTGGCGGTGAAATAATACTATTCTGTTACTGTGATACGAGTTTCACCATTTAACCCCTCACCAGACACCTTTACAATAACAGTTCCAGCGGTTTTTCGTCTGACCACAGCCTGCGCACGACCGAAATAAGTAGTGTGCGTGCCAGTGTCATATTGCTCCGCATTGCGTGGACTAGCGTTTCCGAAGCCTAAAAGCTCTCCACCGTCTATAGTGATTGTAAGCTTTTTGTCGTCGTTGCACTCCACCGTTTTGTTCTCGCCAACGATGTCCAATGTGTCCAAAACCGGGATAGTGAGCTTATCAGCAGCATCCGAGTAAGCCATTGAGTTCATCTTTGAACCAATCATCGAAGCCATAACGTTGAAAAACTCACTTCCAGATACTTTTGCCTGTTGCTTGGCTTTCTTTTCTTTTTCCTCATCGCTTACTTCCTTGTAAATACCTTTTCCTTTGGAAGCAAGATAAATAATCATCAGGTTGATGCCACCTGTAACAGCTCTGCTTTTGTCTAACGAGTGTATGTACTCGGTCATTTTCTTTGCAAGTGCCACACCACGTTCTTGATATCGCTCGGATACTTCGTTTCCAATGGAGTACATGATTACCGAGGGGTGGTTGTAGTCCATGTCCACTTAGTCTTCTATATCCTGCAAATACCAAGCTTCGAAATCCGTTGCATAATCGAATTTATTATTATGGCCGTACCACATATCCCACGTTTCGTCCATAACGTATAAACCGATCCTATCGCACGCCTTCAACATTGCACGACTAGCTGGATAGTATGAACTGCGTATAGCATTGTATCCAGCCTGTTTGAAGATTTTTCTTGCTCATTTTTGTCATATATGTTACTATTATATCACCTATGTAATATATAAGGGACTGAAAATATGGATAAAATATTTTTTCTGCTGGAACGAGTATACCGAATGACGCATATTCCTGTTCGGTACATAGATAAAACAAGTGAAATGGTTTTGCTTTGCCGCGGATACGAAACTAAGCACGATCCGTTATCGTGTGACGAGGAGTTGCGCAATTCGATTATTAAGAAGCTCAAGGTAAACGCCTTGCCTATTCTGGAATTTGAAGATGAATTTCTGTATGGCGCATGCATGGACTCTATTGAATGCAGCATTATTCTGGGACCGATCCGCACTGGAGCTGTTGATTCAATACATATGTCGAGATATGCTACAAAACACCATGTGCCAGTCAATAATATTGCAATAATACATCGGACGATGGATGCATTAAGTGCTGTTTTATCATTAGTCCACTATACAATCACAGGTAAAATAGCTACCGAGACCGAAATAATATCCAATCGAAGTGCTACGGTGAATTCAAGCGAAGCTGTAGAAAACGCATATCAAGAATATGAACTGGAAACTGCAGAGAATGAAACTGTACGTTTCAATTTTTCC
>JAVBKA010000138.1:0-6447 GCA_031546715.1 Oscillospiraceae bacterium
AGGAAGTTGGCGAAAGGGTCTATACCCATAAGACGCTAGAAGAATTGAAGTTCAGTATTGAACTAATAACACGATAGTAACAAAGAAAAGCCCGAACCCCATAAATACAAGGGTTCGGGCTTTTTAAAAAATGTTGTACCACAAAGATACCACAAAAATCAGAAGAAAACAATAGTGCAAAACATTTCCCGACATAATTATCGATAGTTGTTATGTATACTCATGTGTACGAAAGGACTGGTACATATGAAGCGTGAGAATCCAAACAGCAAGGAAAATGCAAAGCATTCGGAGCAATTGGAAGGAAGTGAGGCAGTTATTGACGAAAAGAAGTATTCCGTTGCGAGAGCATTGACAGGTCAGGCGGGAGTAAGTCTTTTTCAGTTCTTTAACAATCTGGTCAAAAATACTGTTATACGGAATGCTGCTATACTATTAGCGCGCTTTTTAGCGGGCTTTGTACTATCGCAGGCTGTTGTGTTTGAACGCTTTGCGCCTTTTGGCGTCAGTATTGTTTCGGCGTCAAACGGCGGTATGGGCGGTGTCTTTACCCTTTTGGGGGCAGTTTTTGGTTACTTGACTGTGTGGTCAAGGGTAGATTCACTTAAGTACATAGCGATTATTGTTTTAGTGTATGCCGCCGGAATTGTTTTCAGAGGAACAAGTATTGAAAAAAAACAGATATTTATGCCACTCACTGCCGCTATTACAACACTGTTTATTGGTGTGGTATTTCTAACCAGTGAGGGCGTTACGGTAAAAAGTGCTGTGCTTTATTTCACTGAAATCATTTTGATAACAGGTACAGCTTTCTTTTACCGCACGGTTTTCACCCAAGGATTAAGCGACGGCGGAACAAAACGCTCCCTCAGCACCTTGATATTAGCCGCATCTGTGTTTTTAGCGTTGTCTAATTATACGGTTATGGATGTGATTGTACCCGCCAGAGTGGCGGCAGGGTGCTTTGTGCTTGTCAGCGCATATAAAAGTGGCATGGGTTCAGGCAGTATAACAGGATTACTAATCGGCGTTGCTATTGACCTTGGAATCGGGTATCCGTTTTTCTCCATGTCCTACGGACTATCGGGAATGATGGCAGGTGTGTTTAAAAAGTGGGGAAAGCTTGCGTCTGCCTGTTCCTACGTGGTTGCTGGCGCAGTTGCGGCACTGTGGGCGGGAACAAGCACGCTATTGTTTGCCTCGGCGGTTGAAACCTTTGTGGCCTCTGTTGTTTTTATGCTTTTGCCATTGAGAAAAGGTATGCGTATTGAGGAAGCTGTCAGCAATAAAAAGGAGGTGGGCGCGCGGGCGCAAAAGTATGCATTTCGCAAACTAGGCAGAGCGGCGACAGCGTTTCGTGAACTTTATGAGTCTGTAAACGGCTTTTTTGAAAAGGACAAGTACAGAAACGACAACGACATGACTGTTTGCTTCGAGCGAGCGGCGGACAAGGTGTGCAGACGCTGCGCCATGCGTCAGGTCTGCTGGGACATCGAGCTTGAGGATACACGGCGGGTGCTGTCTGATGCGTCTGTACCGCTTACAAAGAGCGGACATATTCAAGCGTCAGATTTTCCAACACATTTTACAGAACGCTGCGTACAGTTTTCAAAGCTGCTTTCCGCCGCAAACGACGAGGTTGCCGACCTGCTGCACAGACGGCAATACCGCGCACGCTTACAGGAAAGCAGATTGCAAGTCACCAAACAATACGCAGAGGTATCCAGAATTTTGGAGCAAGTGGCAGAAGAAGTTAGTCAGGGAGTTATGTTTGACCCTGTGGCCGAGGAACGGCTGGAGCGATATGTTGACACACTCCACGCAGGCTCTGAGGTTTCTGTTTACAAGGATATGCAAAACCGCCGCCATGTGGAGATATTTACGCCCTCTGCATCAAAAGAAGGCTCGGTATTTAACGAGCTTTTAAATACTGACGAGCTTCGGGAGAATATTTCCAAGTGCGTAGGCTTCACGGTAGCACCGCCAGAACAGCTCATTAACCCCGACGGAGAAAGGCTGATTTTCTCAGACCTTGAGGAGCTTGAAATCACAATAGGCGCGGCGGCTCACAAAAAACAGGGACAAAAAATGTCAGGGGACAGCGGAGCGTGGTTTAAAACTGCCGACGGTAAAGTTTTCGTAATTTTAGCTGACGGCATGGGCAGCGGTTCTGACGCAGCTCGTGACTCCACAACAGTGTGCAAGCTTTTAGAACGTTTTCTCCGTGCAGGCGTTCAGCCCAAGGTGGCACTGGAAATGCTCAACTCTGCACTGATTCTCAAGGGTGATACCGACACAGGTCTTGTAACAGTAGACTTAGTGGTTTGCAATCTTTTCACAGGAGAATCGCATTTTTACAAGCATGGCGCATCCTGCTCATATGTTAAGCATGGACAAAAGGTGAACCGTGTTTCCGGCGGCGCACTGCCTATTGGAACGTCAGTGGCGGCGGGTGAGTCGGGGAATATCTCAAAAATTATGCTCACAGGGAATGAAATGGTCATAATGTTAAGTGACGGCGTTTCCGTTAGCGATGAGGACGAATGGGTGCGGCAGTTGATTGCGGGATTCAAGGGTAAAAGTCCGAAAGAGCTGGCTGAAAAGGTATTGGAAACGGCGGTACTTCGTCACGGCAGAGGTGACGACATGACGGTAATTGCGTTGAGTATAAGTGAAAACGCGGGATATGCTAGCTAAACATCTAATAATTCTCACAATTGGTATAAATATCCCTTTTTTATGGTAATACTATCCACAAGGGAGTGAACTTCGTGGTAAAAGGATTATCTAAAAGAGTTGTGGTTGTAAGGTTTCCAGATACTCGTGTATTTGAACAGGCAATTTTTATCGTCCGTGAGGATGTGGGCAAGGGTGTTACTGCTGATGATGTGGTGGTCGAAGCCTGCAATGTAGCTGAAAATTACGTAAAGCATCCGAGAAAAAGTAAGACCAAGCAGCCGTCGCCGTTAATATTTGGCATAGCAGGAGCAGGAATTACAGGAATTGCTTGGATTTTGACCTTGGTTTTTTAAAATTACTAATCAGGCAGCACAAAACCGAACGTTTTCACTTAGTTTGACCGCAAACAAGGTGAAACTGTTCGGTTTTGTTGTATTTGTGGATTGGTGCGCCGTCTACCTACCCTTAGTCGCAACGGACACTATGCCAAACACCAATGCGTTAGCCACGGCGATTGATGCGCCAGTGGGAAGGTCCAGCATAAAGGAGGCAAAAATGCCAAGGGTTACACATACAAGAGAAATTAACCCCGAAAGGACAACCATGCTTTTAAAGCTGTTTGCCAGACGGCGGGCAGTTACAGGGGGGAAAATAAGCAAGCTAGATATCAGCAATGCCCCCATGAGGCGCATACCCACAACGATTGCAATGCCAGTCAGCAAAGCAATCAGCAGCCGATAGCCCTCCACCTTTAGTCCGCAGGCGGCGGCATGGTTTGCGTCATAGGAAAGTAGAAAAAGTCTGTTATAAAAGAAGGTGAAAAGCAAGACTACCACTGCGCCCAGTAAAACGCTGATAAATACATCGGAGCGTTGTAACGCAAGCAATGAGCCAAACATGTAATTATAAACGTCCATATTAAAGCCGTTTGTGAGCTTGGTTATAATAACGCCTGTTGCCAATGCGGTGGTGGCAACCATACCCACAGCGGCGTCGCCGTGATTTCCGCGCTTTCTGCCCATACGGTGAATCAGCACAGACGCACCCATTACAATAGGAATTGAGACGGCAAAGGGCGACCAACCAAGAGCAACAGCCAAGGACGCAGAGGCAAAGCCCACGTCAGAAAGCCCGTGACCAATCAGAGCATGGTGATCCAAAACCAGCAAAACCCCAAGCAGAGCCGCAACAGCGGCGATTACACAGCCCACAATTAAAGCCCGCTGTACCAATGGGCTTGAAAGCATCACTAATAACTCACTCATGGGTGTGTCCTCCTGTCCATTCATGGGCAGGCCCGTCAAAGGTGATTCTGTTACATATTTCGATAACTCTAGTAGCCCATGCGCCCACTGAATTGTGGTCATGGGAAGCCATCAGAACAGTAAGCCCCTTTTGGTGAAGCTCACCTAAAATGGCGTAAAAATCGTCGGTTATGCAGGTGTCAAGCCCAGCACAGGGCTCGTCAAGGACTAAAACCTTCGGTCTTCGGCACAGCGCGCGGGCAAGCAAGGCTCTTTGCTGCTGGCCGCCTGACAGCTCACCAATCCGTCGCTTGGCTAAATTGGTTATGCTAAGGGATTCCAAAGCATTTTCAGCCTCGGAATAATCTTCCTTTGTGTAAAACAGTCTTCCGCTTCGTTGCCGACCTGTGAGGACTATTTCCATTACAGAGGCAGGGAAGTCTCGGGGGCTGCTTTGCGGTAAATATGAGAGCTTGTCACGCCCTACATGCCATGTATATCCGCCGGAAGAGACTCCGTGCAAGCCCACCAGTGATTTAAGCAAGGTGGACTTTCCAGAGCCGTTATGACCGACCAGACATATATATTCACCCTCCTCCACAGAGAAGGTTGCATCAAGAATGACAGGGGACGCGCCATAGCTGAGAGTTAGGTTTTCAACCTCTAAAACATTCAAATACTTCACCTTAATAGATTATAATAGATTAGAAGTATATCAGAGTTTTAGCCGTTGGACAAGTATTTTATTGTCGGAATATCAACAATAGTGCAAATAGTATGATACAGTGCTAAGATATGACTGCAAATTTGCCTGCCGTCAGCTTACACAGGGCGCTGTCTTCAATCAAAATCTGAGCATGTTCGTTTAAATGAGCGTCTAAAAGTGCTCGTGATTTTAAAGCCTCGCCGTATTCGCAAAGCTGTAAAACACATCTGTTGAAGGACATTCCGCTTCCGCTCAGCTTTAAAATATATGTATTATTAAGATAATAAAGTGTGCTAAGGCTTGGTAGCTCTTGCAAAGTTGCGGTTGCGTCCGCCATTTCATCAAATGAATCAAACATCACGTACGCGCTTTCAAGTGCCAAGGAAGGGTTTATATGTGCAAAAATCATCGCGCCGCCATCCTGCATTCTATAGGCTTCAATTTCTTGGACAGAGTTTAGCGGAACGCCGAGCCTTGTAAGTGCGTCAGAGGATAGCATACGGGCGTGCTCCTCTTCAAGCTCGCTAAAACCGATTGCCAGCAGCTCCACCTCGTCGATGTATAAAGCAATGCCTTTTTCGCCTGTTACATGTACAGTCATAACAATTTTTCCTTTTTTTATGTAATTGGGGTCACTTTGTTATAATTATACTGCATTTTTATTAGAAATGATAGTGTTAATAGATGGTAAAATACGAAAGAATACGGCAATGCTCAGTGAAAGCTTCAATATATCCCCTGGTATGAAAGCAAGGCAGTAGCTGTAGATTATCGCCCAAACGCCTATATCTTTGTGTAGCCAAAGGCGAAGAATTGCAATTAAGTAGGGTATGCCGATTAGGTATGTGACGGCTGTGGCAATAAGACATGCTATTATAAGAGGTATATAGCGTTTGAAGCCTTTGCGTCCCGACTGGTTTTTTAGAAATCTGGTTCTGCCCGCTCCTGCAATGGCGGCAGAGACGGGAAATGACAGCACAAAACCGAAGGACGGCATCAGAAAAGCGGTCAAGCCGCTGCTTCCTCCTGCAAAAACAGGTAAGCCAAAAAGTCCCAGCAATGCGTATGCAATCTGCGTAATCGCGCCCCATCTTGACCCTAAAAGCAGCCCTGACAACAGTACCATCATGGTTTGCAGAGTTATGGCCACTGGGAACATGGGGATTCGTATATACGCCCCCAGCACAGTGAGGGCAACCATTAATGCCGAGAGTATCAGCATTTTTATGTGAGTGCTTTTCATCAGTATCCTCCAAGGTAAGTTTTGTTTTACGATAACTGAAAAGCTCTAGCTTGTCAAGGGTATGTGAAGCATCAATCAACAGCATAAGATAATTTATTAATAAATCGTAAATTGCAGTAATACCTCTTGACTTTTACATTCTAATAATTTATATTAACTTTAGCACTCGAATGAAAGAGTGCTAAAAAATAAAAATTAGCTTTGTTTCAAAGAGGTGAGAGTTTTGGAACATCGAAAGAAAATTATTCTACGGGCAATTGTGGAAAATTATATCACTGACGCAGAGCCGATAGGTTCAAAATTTCTTTCCTCCAAGCTCGATGAGGCAGCGCAGCTTTCCTCGGCTACCTTGCGCAATGAAATGGCATCACTTGAGAGCTTAGGATATCTTGAACATCCTCACACATCGGCGGGACGTGTTCCCACCGCCAAGGGCTACCGAATGTATGTGGACGAGCTGATGGCTCAGCACAGACTCACCCTATCCGAGATGGAAGCAATTAATCGGGCAATGAAAATAAAAATGAAAGCCCTTGACGAAGTTCTGGCAGAGGCTGGTAGGCTCGTCGCACAGC
>JAVBKA010000048.1:0-3961 GCA_031546715.1 Oscillospiraceae bacterium
GGTAGGCTCGTCGCACAGCTCACGCAGTATGCGGCGTTTACAGCAACGCCAACGCCTAGAAGTGCCGCACAAATCAAGCATGTTGAAGCGTTTTTAGCTGACAATGCCTCCATGGTGCTAGTCGCCTTGACAGACAGTGGCGTTGTTAAAACCACAGTTTTGCGCCTTCCGGAATCAGTCGGATTTGTCTCCGAAGAGGACGCAAAGCTTTTTGCAAAAACCATACTAACCGGTTATGTGGGCAAGCTTCAGCCGATTCAGTCTGAGGCACTGCAATTTCTCCATGATGTCACCCAGCCAGACTATGAGGTTTTCCTCGCAGGAGAAACTCATTTGCTTAATCAGCCTGAGTATCATGACCTAAGCAGAGCACAACGAACTCTAAAATATCTCTCAGAGAAGCGAAAAAACCTTGCGCAGCCGAATGCCCAAGGCGTTGACGAACTAAGTGCAGACATACTGAAAGCCTCTCACCGCGAGGACGGCGTGTCCATTCTCATAGGTCCTGAAAACGTTGCAAAGGAGCTTTCCGATGCGTCGGTGATTATGGCGCAATATGAGCTTGGCGGGGGAGTTAAGGGCATGATTGGTGTCATAGGTCCCACAAGAATGGACTATTCAAAATTAGCGTCAAGACTGAGTTATTTTGCCGCCGCACTAGGAAAAAAGCTTAATGAATAGAATGAAACTGCTGAAAATTAACGTTTAACAGTAGCTTTATGTCATATTAATATATAAAGAATTATCCGCCGAGAGCTGAAAGGAACGAACCATGCCGAAGAAAAACGATAAGAGTAATGAAGTAGAGGATGTAAGTAAAGAACCAGAGGAAACAGCAGTGCAGGTCGAGACATCTGCCGAGCTAGAAGCCGCCAAATCCGAACTAGACACATTAAAAGACCAACACCTGCGCCTTAGAGCAGAGTATGATAATTTCCGCAAGCGCACCCAAAAGGAACGAGAATCCTTGTACGTAGAAGTTAAGTCGGAAACCGTCAAAACACTGTTGCAGGTGGTTGACAACCTAGAACGGGCAGTGGCTATCCCGACAGAGGATACGGCATACGCCCAAGGCGTTGAAATGACGCTGAGAGGTTGCTTGGAAGCCTTTTCAAAGCTTGGCGTCACCGTTATTGACGCACTGGATAAACCCTTTAACCCCGAGCTACATGAAGCGGTTGCGCACGGAACTGACGATACAAAGCCTGAAAATACCGTTGTAGATGTTTTGCAAAAGGGTTATTGTATCGGAGAAAAGGTTATCCGTCACGCTATCGTTAGAGTTGTAAACTAGCTAATCCGCAAATTTAATATAGATAATTGGAGGAAAAAAATTATGTCAAAAATCATTGGTATCGACCTCGGTACAACTAATAGCTGCGTATCTGTTATGGAGGGCGGCGAGCCGGGTGTCATAGTAGGTCCTGAGGGAAACCGTACAACCCCTAGCGTTGTTGCGTTCGGCAAGGACGGAGAGCGTATGGTGGGTCAGGTTGCAAAGCGTCAGGCAATTACAAACACAGACCGCACAATCATGTCCATCAAGCGTGACATGGGTACAGACCGCAGAGTCGCTATTGACTCAAAAAATTATACACCGCAAGAAATCTCAGCTATGATTCTTCAAAAGCTGAAGGCAGACGCTGAAAGCTACCTTGGTGGCGCAGTTTCAAAGGTAGTCATCACTGTACCTGCATATTTTACAGATGCTCAACGCCAAGCAACTAAGGACGCAGGAAAAATTGCCGGACTAGAGGTACTTCGTATTATAAATGAGCCCACAGCCGCTGCCCTTGCATACGGACTTGATAAGGAGCATGACCAGAAAATTATGGTTTATGACCTTGGCGGCGGTACTTTTGACGTTTCTATCCTCGAAATTGGCGACGGCGTTCTAGAAGTTCTGTCAACAGCAGGTAATAACCGTCTCGGCGGCGACGATTTCGACGATTGTGTTATTAAATGGATGTGCGAAGAATTCAAAAAGAGCAGTGGCGTTGACCTAAAGTCTGACAAGGTTGCAGTGCAACGCTTAAAGGAAGCCGCAGAAAAAGCTAAAATTGAGCTTTCCGGCGTAACTACTTCAAATATTAACCTTCCGTACATCACTGCTGACGCCAGCGGACCTAAGCATTTAGATTTAACCCTCACCCGCGCAAAATTCAACGAGCTGACCGCACATTTAGTTGAGCAGACAATGGGACCTGTCCGTCAAGCAATGAAAGATTCAGGACTATCACCAAGTGAGCTTGCCCGCGTACTTTTAGTCGGCGGAAGCACTCGTATTCCCGCTGTACAAGAGGCGGTTCAACGCTTTACAGGCAAAGAGCCGTTTAAGGGAATTAATCCAGACGAATGCGTTGCAATGGGCGCAGCAATTCAAGCAGGTGTCCTCGGCGGCGAGGTTAAGGATTTATTGCTCCTTGACGTTACACCGCTAAGCCTTGGCATTGAAACAATGGGCGGAGTTTTCACAAAACTCATTGAAAGAAACACAACAATTCCCGCTAAAAAGAGCCAAGTATTCTCCACCGCTGCTGATGGACAAACAAGCGTTGAAGTCCACGTCCTGCAAGGCGAGCGCGAAATGGCTCAGTATAATAAAACACTAGGACGCTTCCACCTTGACGGCATCCCCCCAGCACCACGCGGAGTTCCTCAAATCGAAGTAACATTTGATATTGACGCAAACGGTATCGTTAATGTCGGCGCGAAGGATCTCGGAACTGGAAAAGAGCATAAGGTTACGATAACCTCAAGCACAAACATGGATAAAGGCGAAATCGACAAGGCAATTCGTGAAGCAGAGCAATTTGCGTCAGATGATAAGGCACGTAAGGACGAAGTCGATACCCGTAACCATGCCGACCAAATGATTTACCAAAGCAAAAAAGCCCTTGACGAGCTTGGCGCAAAAGTTGCTGATAACGACAAGCAAAGCGTAACCGGCGCAATCTCAGAGCTTGAAGAAGCAATGAAGGGCACCGATACTCAGCTTATCAAAGACAAAACCGAAGCTCTCGGAAAAGCCTTCTACGCCATTAGCGAGAAGCTTTACCAACAGCCAGGCAGTGACGGAGCAAACCCAGACATGGGCGGAGCGACTGCCGACCCAAACGTTGTTGACGCTGATTATGAAGTGGTTGACGACAACAAATAGCATATAAAAGTATTTTGTGAGGTAATATGCCAGATTTATGGCGTATTACCTCACAAATTTTGGAATTATATTTAGATATTGGCGAGTTTAAAAAATATTTATAAAAATTTTGTCTTTTTTTGAAATAGTTGTTGACATGTGAAGAGTTATACAGTATAATCATAACAGATTCAAACGAAACACTTATGGCAAAACATTTGAAAGAATGTGGCGCAAAGCTATAGGGCCTGTACCGTATAACGGGGTGGTTGCCAGTTGCTGAAGAACTGTGCATGCCACTTTTTCTTCATTTATGTGAGGGAAAAGTGGCTTTTTTGTTTGCACTGATTCTCACATACGCAAATCCCCATTTACTTGCTAATTATCTTTCTCCATTCTTCTTTACCCATCTTACTCTGGTCTGTAGATTACTACAGACCGCTTTTTCTGTCCAAAATTAATTAGCAATTTGCGTAATATGCATTTGAAGCGTGTAAAATCGACTTCCTTGAGTAAATCGGGGATGAAAAAATGCTCCTTTTATATTTGAGTGTACTTGAAACTGATAGAGAACGAAATAAAATGGCAGAGCGGGTCAAGCGCATAAAATGTATTAATGGTATGCTGTCCAATGAACACCAGAACAATTCCGAAAACATCCAGTTATGCTCAATCAATTTGACAAACCTGGTTTACTGCTTAAGTACACGATGATTGACGAAGATGTTCCGCTTATCAGCGATGGTCTTGTGCTGGAGTTTAATCGCAAAATTTTGGAGCAACCTATCCTATTTATGGGCGTTACGGGTGTAATCCCCATAG